>NZ_JBBNAD010000004.1:300000-600000 GCF_037996765.1 Bdellovibrio sp. GT3
TCGATTCCTCTTAATTTAAAAAGCATCTATGTCATGTTGTCGACGCCGATGGGGGCGAGCTTTTTACGGAAGGCCGCACATATTTTCCGCGATGAGAGATCCGAGGGGCCGATCTCATTGGATCGCCTGAAGGGGCGGAAACTGCAATTGGTGGCGCATATGATCCATCATTTTGCGTGGATTTTAAGGTCCGAAGACTGGCAGTACTGGCGCAAGAAACTCTTCCACTATCGCGGGGAGTGCCGGTTTATTTTCGATGAAAGTGATTTGCTTTTTAATCAGGACGCTTACCGAAGCTTCGCACAGCACATTGGGTGTGAGGATCTGGTGATTCTGCAGGGAGCCGGGCATCTGGCTATCAAAACAAAGCCCGAAGTGGTCGCACAGCACTTGCTGGAATTTCTGCAAACCACTGCAAGCTATCAGAAGATCGCTAAATAGTTTCTGGCTTTCTTTCCTTGTGTTTTTCGGGAAAGGCGCTTTGATACTTGGATGCGATATCCTCGGCCAGAACGATTTTATTCTCTTTTACCAAAATACTGATAAAGGCTTCATAGGATTCAGAATCCATGCGATTCGCAGCCGCCATTTTTCTGCCTTGATCGATAACTTTGGTCAGCTGCTGGGTCTTGCAGTTGAAAAGGAAATGCAGGTTTTCATGCTCCTTGCTGCCGACCTTTGCAGAGGGAAATTGCTGAATAAAACGAGCTGCCTGAGTGATGGTTTGCATATCACCTCGTAGCAGTGTTTTTACGATCTTGCTGATATACTCCGGATCAGCTCCGACCACTTGCACGCCAAGCTCAAAACACTCCACCGCTTTGTGAAGGGCGCCGTTATTCAAGTTGGAACGACCTGCGGTGAATAGTGCCGCTGAAAAAACATGACGAAGTTCTGCCGTTTTGTGATCCAGTTGGGCGAACAGTTTAAAGAAGTGCGGAACTTGCTCGAGCTTGCCAGAGAATACGGCGGCAATAAAAAGATGCCCCAGGCGCTTTGGACCGATCGGGTAGTTGTCGATGATGGTATTCGCCACCGTATAGGCGTTTCCATAATCTTTCTGTTCAAAATAAGAATCAAATTTTCCTGTCAGGCAGCGATAGTGAAGGGGCTGATACTGCAGACCCTTGAAGTACTCATCATTGGCGAACTGGTATTCTGTTGCTTTGAATTTGGTATAGCCCAAATAATAATGCGCCAGAGTGGGTTTCTTTTGATGCCTTAATGCCGTCGTGAACTTGTGATGCGCATCAGCCAAATGTCCATCGAACAGCGCCTGTTTGCCAGCGCGAATGTGTTTGATGTATTCCGTCGGATTCAATTTGCGGTCAATCAACGATTTCAGTCGGTCGGCCAGAGCACCTGCCTGGACAGGTTTCACGATGTAATCATCCACCAGCTCTTCGGCTGCTTCGGCAATGGCTGATGAGGAGTTGTTGTGAGTCATGATGATGGAAATATTGTCAGCACTGTTGGCCGTGTGCATGGCAACCAGCTCAAGACCGAATTTTGAATCCACCATAAATTCTGTGATCAAAATGCTGGGTTTTTTTTCAGCAAGGAATTCCTGGGCACCAAGGTATCTTTTGGTAGTGAAAATGCCAGCTGGTTCAAGTCCGATTTCGATCAAAGCCGCCGTTGCCAGATTGGCAAAGGAAGAGGAGTTGTCGACGATTAAAGCTGTGAGGTGTTTCATTATTCATGCTCCCGCATGGATCTGAACAGCAGATCGGTTGTCTGTTGTGCCTGTATGTTTGCACTCATAAAGCTTTCCCAGATCCCTTTATCGAAACGGTGCAATTCAACGGTGTATTTTGCAAGTTTACCGTCGTCCAGAGGCTCGCTGTGGGTGACTCGGCCGGTGGCCAGAAATTCAAGGACGTGGCCTTTGATTTGGTAAGTGCCTTCGAAATTTAAGATAGTGCCCAAACCGCAGATGCGCGGAGCTGCTTCAAAGGTGAAAGATTTCTCTGCGTATTCCAACACCTGAATAGGGCGGGCCTTAAGATTTTTAATCAATTCAAATTCAGTCGTCAGATTTTGCAGGCTGTGAATTTCCAAATAATTTCGGCTCATTGTTCAATGCTAAACAAAGATCAATGCATTGCCTAACTTGCCAAGGCACACTCGGGAAAGTTCTAGACGTTGAAATTGAAAATGAATTGAAATCTATAACACTTGTGGGGCCAGAAAATGGTTTTCTAGCAATGAAATGTCCAGTGTTCCCACGGATGTATTTAGGAGCTTTGTTAGAGAATTAAACGTTGAAACTCGAGCCACAGCCGCAGTGTTTCGTAGCATTCGGATTGTTAAAAACAAACCCTTTGCCATTCAAGCCACCCGAGTAATCCAAAGTCATACCCAGGATGTACAACATAGAATTGGAATCCACGGCAATTTTTTGACCATGGGCTTCGAAAAATTTATCACCATCACGTGGAGTCGTGTCGAAATCCATTTTGTAGGACAGACCTGAACAGCCACCTTTTTTCACTTCCACACGCAGGAATGCAGCGTCCACTTTGCCTTCGTCTTTTTTTAGCGCAGCAAGTTTGTTGGCAGCTTCTGGGGAAATGTTAATCATAGTGATCTCCTGGATAAATTCGTGTCCAGTGTAGCACAAAGCTGAAGCCCAGGGGAGGGTAGAATCCTAACCCCCAGGGTCTTTACGCTAAAATGCTGAAAATATTATACATTTTCAGTTGGGATGGCGCCGCGAAGGATGTCGACAGCACGCTGAATATCGTCTTCATTCGTCCAGCGGCCCAGGCTCAGGCGCAAAGTACAGGACGCTTCTTCCGGAGTAACGCCAATTCCTTTTAACACGTGACTGATGCTCACAGAACCAGAGCTACAGGCAGACCCCATGCTCACACCCAGTTTTTGAATTTTAGCAGCCAAGGATTCGATTTTGATACCCGGCAAAGTTACATTCAAATTGATCGGGGAACGTTCTGTCGCGTGACCATTCAAGCGAATGCCAGGAATAGCCGCTTGCAGTTTCTGCCAGAACAAATTTCTTAGTGAAGTCATGCGCGCCGCTTCGGATTCCAGATTCATTTTGCAGATCTCAGCTGCAGCTCCCAAGCCCACGATAGCTGGAACATTCAGAGTTCCAGAACGCAGACCCTTCTCCTGACCACCGCCGTAAATCAAAGGATTGATTTGTACTTTAGGATCTTTGCCACGGATAAATAGCGCAGCGGAACCTTTCGGCCCATAGAATTTGTGGGCTGAAAAAGACATCAGATCAATGCCCATGTCAGTTACGTTCACTGGAATTTTGCCGATAGCTTGGGTGGCGTCAGTGTGAAGAAGAATTTGTTTTTCTTTTACCAGTTTTGCAATTTCTGAAATTGGATTGATGCTGCCAACCTCATTGTTGACCCAGATCAAGCTGATCAATTTGGTATGTGGCTTTAAAGCCTGGCGCAAAGTTTCGATTTCCACCTGACCAAATTTATTCACCGGCAGGAAATCAACTTCAACACCTTGCTTTTCCACGGCTTGCATCGCTTTAAGAACAGAACTGTGTTCAAGGCAGGACGTGATGAAGTGGATAGGTTGATTTGGATTTTCTTCGCGCAGTTTTGACAACAAACCGAAAATCACCCAGTTGTTGGATTCAGTGGCGCTCGCAGTGAAAGTGATCTCAGAGGATTTTGCACCAATCAATGATGCCACTTGCATACGTGCTTTTTGCACAGCATTTTCCGCTGTCCAGCCCCAGTGGTGCGCAACGCTTGCGGGATTGCCAAAGTACTCTTTAAAGTAAGGCTCCATGGCTGCATAAACTTGCGGGTCTACAGGGGTCGTTGCATTGTAATCCAAATAGAGTCCCTTGTCGGACGCTGTTTGTGCGGTCGTACTGATATGAGTAGTGATTTCCATGGCACTCAGCTAATAACGGCGCCAAATTCGGGTCAAGAGGAATTCTAGGAAACCAATAATTTCTTAGGGGGAACTGCCTCTTTTTCGAGCTGTTCCTGATACTGATCAATTTTGTCGTTAAGATAATTTTGCGCGCGGTATTTATCCAGGTTCTGCAGCTCCATGCGTAAGACATGCATGTGGGTGATGCCCTGGTTGATTAAGCGGTTCTTTTGCTCTGACAAAAACACGCCACCCTCAGGTGTGTACAGCACATAACGGTTGTTGCGTGGCAGGAACACATAGAGATTGAATTCTACTGGAACGTTTTCACGCATTTCCTGAATTTTGATGGCCGCCATCTCTTCGTCAGCAGAGGAAGAAATCTCTGCTTTGACATCTTCCCTGGGGAAGAACGCCATGGCCACTTCATTGCCTTCGTGAACGGACTTGCGCAGAAAGTCTGCATACTCAACCGCCCAGGCGGCAAAAGGCACCTGTTTGATTTTAATCGGCATGGTTTCTTTGTTTTCCATATTCTCGCCGTTTTCGGATAAAAACTTGAACAGGCGAGTGCGGATCTGCTCGTAAAACTGAAGGTCGATTGTCAGATGTTCAGCCATCGCCGCAACCAGGTAACCGGAGAAGCGACCGGACTCAACCAGGATGCAGGCAACATTCGTGGGTTGTTCGATATGGTGCTTTTTTTCCGTGATGAAGCAGGATTTTTCCATGGCTTCACGTGTACCTTGCAGAATCAACGAAGAGGGATCTTTCGCGACCTCGTCGGCAATTTCTTTGGAAGAACTGTGCTTTTTGTTTTTTGCTTTGTCATTTTCAACCGGAGCCCACATCGAATCGGATTTTTTCCGAGCCGCATAGGAGTTTGTGCCTGAGTCCCCGTAAGGATCATAATTGGGATCGTTCGGATCCAAAGTATCAGACGCACCGCCAGGGCTGCCCCCGCGGTTATAGGGATTGGTGGAGTTGTAGCCCATGCCATTTTCGCCGGAACCATTTTCAGACGGATTCATTCCACCGGCAAACTGCGGAGAGTTCCCGTTACCCATCATGCCTTCACCATGAGCGCCTTGTTGTCCACCACTCATCGGTCCGCCAGCAAAACCACCATAACCGTTTTCCTGATTGCTGCCACCGATAACACCGTTGTCACCGGAGCCCTGTGCCGTCGGAGGAATATATCCGGCCATTCCAGGTTGAACAGCACTCATTGAATCTGAACCATTCCCTTGGGCGAAGGATGCGTAGCCACCGCCAGTATTTGCGTTGCCATCAAGAGCGCCCATTAAATTTGCCAGAAAGTTTTGTGTGGCTGCGGAATCATCACCGGAGGCGCCTTCACCACCACGAATCGCAATCACTCCCGAACCGGAACCACCACCTTCCCAATTTCGTTGAGTTGCAGCTGCATTTGGATTCGCGGATTGGTCCTTGTAGTATTTGTTGACCATACGTTCAACAGCAGGGCCGGTGATGGGATGGTAAATTGCATATCCGGAATTACAATCATTCAGCACTTTGACCGAGTTCGCAGTGGAGTGTTCAGCAAATGCGATCACGCAAACCGGAAAAGCCTGACTTAGCACACGAGGCAGATTGCGCACTTTTTTGTTAGGGTGATCAATACTGACCATGACGAACTGGGGTTGATTTTGTACCAGGAAGACCATGGCTTCTTTAAGGTTGTGTGTGCTTTTGATTTCCCAATCGCGGTTTTTCAAAAATCCTTCAACAGGCGCAAGGCTTTGCGGGTGGGACTTGATGATCAGCAGTTTGCGCTTTTCTACCTGTTGTTCCATGTCACGTTCCTGTTAAAAAATTATGAGGTATTATTCTTAACGGAGGCTCAGGGCTAAACAAACAGTGGATAATAGATCTTTTGGGGTTGTATTGCTAAAAGTTAATCAAGATTTGGGGATCATAGTATATTAGTTAGTGGTGGGTTTAAGGCAACCCAGCCTTTGGGTGGGGATGTCGTAATCCAGATTCTCTTGAGCTTTAACTTCCCTACAATGGCCTTATGAAGAATCAAACTTTGCACAGCACGCGTTTTTTTGTTCCCGTCGGCCAATCTCCCGAGAGAATGTTCAAATGGAAGAAGGTTAATTGTGAAATCAAAAATCGCAAGGGCGAAATATTCTTTCAGATGAAATCGGTGGAGGCACCGGAAGGCTGGTCGCAACTTGCCGTTGAAATTGCGGCAAGCAAGTACTTCAGAAAATCCGGCGTGCCTCGCACCAAGCACGAGACCTCGGTAAAGCAGCTTGTTAATCGTGTGGTGAGTGCCGTGACTGCAGCCGCTCTGAAGCAGGGCGGGTATTTTAAAAACAAGAAAGATGCTGAGATCTTTGGGAATGAGCTGAAGTTTATTTTGTTCTCTCAACGAGCCGCTTTCAACAGCCCCGTGTGGTTCAATGCGGGTTTGTTTGAGGCGTACAAAATAAGTTCTCCCAGTGAGCACTACGCGTGGGATTTCAAAAAGAAATCCATTCAGCCGACCAAGAATGCCTATGAACGCCCGCAGTGCTCGGCCTGTTTCATTCAAAGCGTTGATGACTCCATTGATGGAATATTTGAGCTGTTAAAAAATGAAGCGCGGTTGTTCAAGTATGGCTCGGGGACGGGCAGTAATTTTTCCTCCCTTCGTTCCAAGTACGAACCACTTAACTCGGGCGGGCACAGTTCGGGATTGATTTCCTTTCTGGAGGTTTTGGATCGTGGAGCAGGCGCCATCAAGTCCGGCGGCACCACCCGTCGCGCTGCCAAGATGGTGGTTGTGGATATTGATCACCCGGAGATTTTGGATTTCATCGACTGGAAAATGAAGGAAGAGCATAAGGCCAAACTCTTGATTCAGGCGGGCTTAAGCTCTGATTTTGAAGGCGAGGCTTATAAAACCGTCTCGGGGCAAAATGCCAATAATTCGGTTCGCGTGACGGATCAGTTCATGAAATCAGTACAGAATGAAAAGCCCTGGAAGTTGCTGTCCCGGGTGACGGGTAAATCACTGCGCGAGATTCCGGCGGCCGAAGTCTGGAGTAAAATCAATCATGCGGCGTGGATGTGTGCAGATCCGGGAATTCAGTTTCATGACACCATCAATCGCTGGCACACTTGCCCGAATACGGCGGAGATTCGCTCCAGCAATCCCTGTTCTGAATATATGTTTTTGGATGATTCCGCCTGCAATCTGGCCTCTGTCAATCTGGTCAAGTTTTTGAATTCCGATGGCAGTTTTGACTTCGAATCTTTTATTCATACCGCGCGCACGCTGTTTGTTGCTCAGGAAATTCTGGTGGATTACTCCAGTTATCCGACGGCGGAGATTGCGCAGAACTCCCATGACTACCGCCCTCTGGGGTTGGGGTATGCAAATCTGGGAAGTGTATTGATGCGCAAGGGAATTCCTTACGACAGTGACGAAGGCCGTGCCTGGGCCGGAGCCTTGACGGCGCTGATGAATGGCGTTGCCTATCTGACCAGTGCAGAGCTTGCGCGGGCCAAAGGTGCCTTTGCGGGGTTTAAGAAAAATCGTGCACCTATGCTAAACGTGATGAAGATGCATGAAAAAGCACTGGCCGGCATTGACTGGAAGTATTTGCCTGAAGGGTTGGATCACGCCGCTCAGAATTTGTGGAAGGCCGTGGTCTTTAATGGTGGCAAGTATGGTTTCAGAAATGCCCAGGCAACGGTGGTCGCACCCACTGGAACCATTGGTCTTTTGATGGATTGTGACACCACCGGAATTGAACCGGATTTTTCTTTGATTAAACTAAAGAAGCTTGTGGGTGGTGGAGAAATTCAAATTGTGAATCAGTCGGTGAAGCCGGCGCTGAAAAGTCTGGATTATGATGACGCGGCTATTGAAAAGATTCTGGCCTGGGTCTCTGAACACAATACGTTGGTGGGTTGCCCGGAATTTAAGCAGGAACATCTCGCAGTCTTTGATTGTGCGAATGCGGCCCCAGGGGGCCGGGTTTTGTCTCCGGAGAGTCATGTTACCATGATGGCTGCAGTTCAGCCGTTTATTAGTGGAGCGATCTCTAAAACGGTTAATTTGCCTAACTCTGCCACGGAACGGGATATTGGTGAAATTTATCAGTTGGCCTGGGAACTGGGAGTAAAGGCCGTGGCGGTTTACCGGGATGGCAGTAAATTGAGTCAGCCGCTGAATGTTAAGAAAAAGAACCAGGAAGACCCTCAGGTTCAGAAATTTACGATGAAATGCCCTGAATGTGGGGGCGACACGGTGCTTACGAGTGGGTGCTTTCGTTGCCCGAATTGCGGAACCACTGTAGGTTGTTCCTAGTCGGCCGTTGAAAAGCACCCAATCGACTGCGTTGTCGGAACCTCGCTTGCTCTCCGGCGTACTTGCAAGTACGCCTACGTGGCAGCCCGGCTCCTCCGCCTTGCGCTTGGGTACTTTTGAACGGCCTTGGTTTTTTTGTTGGGAGTTTTTTATGAGTAAGAAAGATATTTTTGGGGATGATGTTGATTCTAAGAAATCATTTGAGGATTTTGAGGCTCTTTTTGCTGAATCATCAGCGGGCGGTCTTAAGACTCGAGTTTCTGTAGGGGATCAAATTCGTGGTGAGATTCTTTCCATCGGTAAAGAAGAGTCCTTCGTATCCACGGGCACTCCAACAGACGGCATGATTTTTACAAAAGATCTTATGGATGAAAATAAAGAAGTTAAGTACAGCGTCGGCGACATGATTGACGTTGTGGTTTTGTCCACTAAAGGTGGCGAGATCCGTTTGGCTAAAAAGGGTGCGTTGGGTGCTTCCACGGATTCTTTGGAAGACGCTTACGATATGGAACTTCCGGTAACAGGGACCGTGACTGAAGTGGTCAACGGTGGTCTGCGTGTGAATGTTCAGGGCAAAACCGCTTTCTGTCCGATTTCGCAAATTGATTCCCGCTTTGTTTCTGATGCCACTGAATACGTGGGTCGTAAATTTGATTTCCTGATCACGCAATTCGATAAGCGCAACATCGTGGTTTCCCGCCGTAAACTTTTGGATCTGCAAAAAGCAGAGTTCGAAGGCGCATTCATGCAGAAGCATGAAGCGGGTGCGATCCTTGAAGGTCGTATCATGCGTTTGGAAAAATTCGGTGCCTTCGTTGAACTTGAACAAAGTGTTGAAGGTCTGGTTCATTTGTCGGAGCTTAGCTGGTCCCGCGTGCACAGCCCGCAAGAGGTTGTGTCTGTAGGTCAAACAGTGACTGTCAAACTTTTGAAAATCGAAGAAATCGACGGCAAGTTGAAAATTTCCCTGTCCATGAAACAAGCTGACGGTGACGGCAATCCTTGGAATTCAGTTCCAGCGAAATTCCCAGTGGGTACAGTGGTAAACGGTAAGGTTGAAAAGAAAGAATCTTACGGTTTGTTCGTGAACATTGCTCCGGGTATCACAGGTCTTTTGCCAAAATCCAAATGGCGTGATCATGTTGATGGCCAGCAGTTTGAAAACAAAAAACGTGGTGATGACATCGCAGTGCAAATTGATGAAATCAAATTTGAAGACAAGAAGATTTCTTTGGGCGTACCAGGCGCTGGTGAAGACCACTCCTGGAGATCTCACCAACCGGCTTCCGGCAGTGGTTTTGGATCTTTGGGTGATGCTTTGAAGGGCTTAACGATCAAGCCTAAGAAGTAGTTTTCCTCACGTTTTGCTTCAAAACAAAACCAAGCCCTTGCCAGAGTCTGGCAGGGGCTTTTTATTTTACCCGGGTGATATTGTGTTCTGAATAAAACCCGGGTAATATTGTCTTTAGGTTTTCACACCGAAAGGCACCCCATGAGCTCGACCAACGACTTTATCCAGCAAGAGAAAACAACCTTCAGCCGTGATCAGTGGATCGTTATTGGTTTGCTGGCCTTCCTGCAGTTCACCATTATTCTGGATTTTATGATTTTGTCGCCACTGGGTGCGATTCTGATGCCGGCGATGCAGATTTCTCCGTCGCAGTTCGGGATGGTGGTATCGGGCTATGCCGTCAGTGCTGCGATCTCAGGTTTTCTGACCGCGGGCTTTGCCGACAAGTTTGATCGTAAGAAGTTATTGATGTTTTTTTACGCCGGATTCATTTTGGGAACTTTGTTTTGTGCCTTGGCTCCGAACTTCCACATGCTTCTGGCAGCAAGGATCGTCACCGGTCTTTTTGGTGGAGTGATTGGTTCCATCGTGTTTGCCATTATGACGGACCTTTTTCCGCTGCAACAGCGTGGTCGCGTGATGGGGATTTTGCAAACAGCATTCGCGGCAAGCCAGGTCATGGGACTTCCATTGGGGTTATGGCTTTCCAGTAAATGGGGCTGGCATTCGCCGTTCCTGATGATTGTGGCAGTCAGTACCGCCGTGGGATTTATCATCTGGGCAAAGTTACCTTCAATAACTGCTCACTTGGCTTTGCGTACAGAAAAGAAAGCTTTGACTCACCTGGTGCATACGGTGGCGACTCCCAAATACGCATTTGCGTTCGTGCTGACTGGAATTCTTTCTATGGGTGGCTACATGATCATGCCATTTGCGAGCGCTTATACGGTTCATAATCTTGGTATCGACCTGGACAGTCTGCCTTTGCTTTATATGGTCACAGGTTGTGTATCGATTGTGGTAGGGCCGTTGGTGGGAAGAATCAGTGATGCCATCGGTGGCTATCCGACATTTATTTTTGGCAGCATTGTGACTGCAGTGATGACTGTGATCTATACCAATCTTGGACCAACTTCATTGGGAATGCTGATGTTTGTGAATTCCTGCATGTTCGTGGGGATCTTCTCGCGCATGATTCCGTCACAGGCGTTGATGTCGGGAATTCCGGCTCCGGCAAGTCGTGGGGCGTTTATGTCTATCAATGCGTCCTTGCAACAGTTGGCGGGTGGTTTGGGTTCCATTTCCGCTGGGATGATTGTTTCCGAGGGAGCGGGCGGCAAAATTCAGCACTTCGAATATGTCGGCTATTTGATGGTGGTCTTCACAGCAATAACTGTGGTGATGATGTACTTCGTAAATCGCGATGTGATGGGTTCGCGTGGTTCCAAAAAAGTGGGCCCGGCAGAGCCATCATTGGGTCACTAGGGGGAATTTATGTCTCATAATTTGGATCGCACTTGTACTGCATTTGCCGGCCATAAAGAGATTGCCTCTGGTGATGTCGTAGAGGTGGCCACGAAAGTTAAAAAGTACCTCAAAGACAACGCCAAAGAAAACGTGCTGATCTTTGATGATGTCACAAGCGCGCTGGTGGAGCTGGATTTGCGTGGTACGGTTGAGTCAGTTTCTCGCCGCTATGAAACTCTGGTCGCCGAAGCTGAAGAAAAAAAGTGCGGCCCCGGTCGTCCTAAGTTGGGCGTTGTCTCTAAAGAGGTGACTTTGCTTCCACAACATTGGGAGTGGCTGGCATTGCAGCCGGGTGGGGCCTCTGTGACTTTGCGCAAATTGATTGAAGAAGCCAAAAAGAAAAACTTCGCCAAAGATCAAATTCGCCAGGCGCAGGATGCGGTTTATAAATTCATGCACGCTGTCGCCGGGGATCTGCCGAATTACGAAGAAGCCCTGCGCGCGATGTATGCCTACGACACCAAGAAATTCAAAAAAATGATCGCTGATTGGCCGAAAGATATTCAAGAGCATACTTTGCGGGTCGGTCGCGAAGCACTGGCTAATGTAAAATAGAAAGCGCTTCCGCAAGGGCCCGTGGACTCAATACCGTGGGATTTTAAGTCCCGTCCTTGGGCCTAGGGCCAGCAATAGCTGGTTAAGGTCGGTGCTTAATAAACTTTAAAATCGGCCGATAAGAACACTGGGTGGTATTCATTCGGACCTCCTTCAGAATTCCGGAAGTGAGTCCGTCCTAAAGGTGACCTTGCGAAAGCAGAGTCACCTTTTTCATTTTTTAGGCCCAATTATTTATTGAAAAGATAAAGGCACACTTACACTTAAAGTCATGAGATTGTGCGCGAAGGTATAGTTCGTGAAGTTTTCGGGGGCGTTTTCGATTTCATCGCCCTTAATCCCCATCGTATCAAAATTGACGTAAACGGATTTATGGACCAAATAGCCAAAACCAATTTTTGTGCCGGAGCAGATACGGCCTTCGCCCACAATCATGTGCGGGAAATACGTGGCGTAAATGTTCAATTTGCCATAGCGGAGCATTCCAAAAATGCCAAAGCCAGTGAGCTTCGCTTCATAATGAGGAGCTGCCGTCACTCATGTTGTCGGTGTTTTTGAAAGACAGGCCGCCACCGGAAGCAGAAACAACAGCTTTCAATAAATCCAGAGCCGGTCTGTGTCGCTTTTGTGGCAAATTGAGATCAGTGCTTTGAATTTCGGGCCACTGTAATGTTCGTGTAAATTTTCAGTTAAAGACAAATTGGTTTAGTTCGTATTCTGGTGTTTGGACGAGTATTTTTAGTTTGCGAGGTCAAGTTTGAAAGTGAAGCTCCGAAGAAGAGATTCAATCTTTGTCGGGGGTTATATCTATGTCCACCATTAAAAAATGGTTAAAAGGACTGCGTGGAAAGTTATTGTTGTTAGGAGTTATTCCGCCTGTAGCACTCTTTGTAATCATCTATAGTGCACATCAGATCACAACGGACTTGGAAGGCAAGATTAGATACGCCTACCAAGTGCGCGTGAAATTAATTGAACAAGTTGGCGTGATGTCCGGCTCCGTGCATGCGATGGGTCGTTGGATGTGGATTGCAAACGGCTTTGCGGATCAGACGGATCAAAGGGATAATTTCCTGTCGCGTGCTAAAAATGAAATCGCGGTTTTTGACGATGTTCGCGATCAGTATAGCAAGATGCCCCGCAATCCTGAGATCATCGAACTTTTTTCCTCGGTCGAGAAAAACTGGGCCGTCGCCAAAGATGCCGCTCAGCGGGCGATTGCGGAATACGAAAAAGGAACGCCTGAGGGAGCGGCTGCCGGCAAGGCGATTCTGGCATCGGACTTCGTAAAAAATCTGGTTCCGATGACGGAAGCATTTAAAACTATTGGTCAAAAGATGGACATAATCCTGACCGAGGAAATCACCGCGACTCAAAAGCAAGTCAAACAGGTTAAGATCTTTCTTTGGTCTTTGGGGTTGGTGGTCGCGTTGTTTATTTTCGTGATGGCGATTTCAATAGCCGTGCGGCTGGTCTCGAGCTTTTCCAAGGTGGGTCAGGATATTGGCGGTGCCTCCAAAGATACGGCTTCTGCCAGCACGCAGCTTTCCATTGCGAGCCAGTCCTTGTCTGGTGGTGCCACTACAGCAGCTGCTTCGCTCGAAGAGACGGTGAGTTCTTTGGAGGAGTTGACCAGCATGGTGAAACGAAATGCCGAAAATGCACACGCTGCAGAGGAGCTTTCAAAAAGTTCCCGCAATGCCGCCGAGGCCGGGCAAACAGAAATTTTGATGATGGTAAATTCGATGACGGAACTTTCCCAGAGTTCCAAGAAAATTGAAGAGATCATCAATGTGATTGATGATATCGCGTTTCAGACCAATCTTTTAGCTCTCAATGCCGCCGTTGAAGCGGCGCGGGCGGGCGAGCAAGGTAAGGGCTTTGCGGTTGTCGCCGAAGCGGTGCGAACTCTGGCGCAGCGATCTGCGATTGCGGCAAAAGATATTTCCGGGTTGATCAAAGACAATGCTGTGAAAACCAATCAAAGCGCCCTCATGGCTGAAAAAAATGGCAAGATGCTCAAAGAAATCGTAGACGGTGTCTCAAAAGTCACAAGTCTGAATCAAGACATCGCCACTGCCAGCCAAGAGCAGTCTACAGGACTGTCGCAGATTAGCATTGCCATGAATCAGTTGGATAAATCCATTCAAGAAAATGCCGCTTCTTCAGAGGAAGTTGCCGCAAGCTCCGAAGAAATGTCGGCGCAGGCGATGCAGCTTTCCAATATGGCCGACATTCTGAACGTGCTCATCGACGGAAAAACAAATATGCGAGGTGAAGATGGTGTTCATCTGCCCCATTTCAGGGTGGAGAGGGCAAGGTAATGCCCCTGTTTTAAAGATGACGGAGCCAGAAGATCATGGCCATTTCGGCGAAATACTGTGCGCGGCGTTCGCGCATAGGCATTGCTTTGAAGGGAGCAGTGATAATGTCAGAGTGCTTTTTATTTCCGCGGGCGACACTGACAAAAACGGAATGCTCGTCTCTAGTGGATATCGTCAACCGAACTTGAGCATCCTCGTCAACGGCATGACTTGAAAAACTCCAGGATTTTTCAGTCATAAAATCACGCATTACTGGCATAAGACGATTTAATAAAAACTGTCCGGTCGAAGAGTCCTGCACGCTCACGGATTGATATCGTTTCAAAGCCAAAGACAGCATCAAAGGCACATCCTGCTGATCCCGTGTGACGGTGATCCCGCGCAATGCTTCTGTCACGCGTTCGACATGCACGCGCATTTTCTCTTCCTGGGATTTGAAAAAAGACATCTTCACTTCCACGTAGGGGAGGTGAACGCGGTAGCCCTTGTCGACATTCACATTGGCCAGTGCCTGTTCGACGAGGGTTGCGACATCGGACTCGCCCATGCCGATGGTATCCCAGTGACGGGTGATGTAGGGATCCAGTCCCTCAACGCTTTTATCCAACCAGGCTGCGATTTCTGTTTTCCACACAGCTTCAATTTCCCGTGGTGGTCCGGGCAGCACGAAAAGTTTTTTGCCTTTTGCTTCCACATAAAAGGCATTCGCGGTGCCTTCAGAGTTTTTTATGATGCGGGAGCCTTCCGGGAAATAGCATTGCTGACGTTGGATGTCTTTGACCACGTAACCGCGCGGTTCAAGACGTTCTTTGATATGCGCCCAGGAATTTTCATCCCAGGTAAGTTTTAATCCTGTCCATTCCGAAATCAATTCCCGGGTAAAGTCATCGGAAGTGGGACCCAAACCACCGGTGATAAACATCAAGTGCGAGTGCTTGGCGCAATAATCCAAGGACTCTGAAATCAGCTTTCTATCGTCCGGCACCACCAGGTGAAGTGAGGTTGTCAGGCCCAAAGCTTTCAGTTTTTCTGAAATCCAGGCTGCATTTTTGTTAACTATTTGTCCGTCCACGAGCTCGGTGCCGATGCCTAAAACTGAAGCGATCATGAGAATATTCCTTATTTCAGTTGCCCTAGGTTAGATAAGATTAGGCCGTGAACAACTGGGCGTCCAGATTCTTCCAAAATGCCTTTGAAATTTGCTATTATTGCATAGCGTTAGGGGCGCTAAGCCTTGCGGATTACACGGGGTTTTTCTAGATTCGCAACTCTATATAAGTAGGAGTTCCCATGTCCTTTAACTGGAAAGAATTTGATCTTTACAATCCCACACCTGAGCACAGCATGTTGCGTGAAACTGTCAACGCTTTCACCAAAGCTGAAGTCGAGCCGCAAGCTCACGAGTATGATCGTTCTGAAAAGTTCAATTTGGGCTTGTTCAAAAAAGTCGGAGAATTGGGTCTTTTGGGAATCACAGTTCCTGAACAATTCGGTGGAGCAGGAATGGACGCGACAGCAGCGGCCATCGTTCATGAAGAGTTGTCTGCCTCTGATCCAGGTTTTGCATTGGCTTATCTTGCGCACTCCATGTTGTGTGTGAATAACATCGCAGTGAATGGCAGCGATGAGCAGCGCCTGCGTGTGTTGCCAAAACTTTGCTCTGGCGAGTGGGTGGGCTCTATGTCCATGTCTGAACCTGCGATCGGCACTGACGTATTGGGTATGCAAACCCGCGCCGTTAAAAAAGGCAATGAGTGGATTTTGAATGGTCGTAAAATGTGGATTACCAACGGAACGATCGATGAAAACAACACTCCATGTGATTTGACATTGGTGTATGCGAAGACCGGTGAAAAACATGGTCGTGCGATGATCTCTACTTTCCTGGTTGAAAAAGATCACAAAGGCTTCGAAGTCGGTCAAAAAATCAAAGACAAATTGGGTATGCGTGGTTCCAACACCGCAGAGCTTGTATTCCAGGACTGCCATGTACCTGAATCAGCCTTGATCGGACATGAAGGTGATTCCATGCTGCACATGATGCGCAACCTTGAAATCGAGCGCCTGACACTGGCGGCGATGTCTTTGGGGATCGCACGCAGATCCATCGAGATCATGAATCGCTATGCAACTGAGCGTGAAGCGTTTGGCAAATCCCTGAATCACTTCGGTCAAATGCAGCGTTATATCGCTGATTCCTATGCTGAATACAAATCAGCACGCGCTTACGTTTACGAGACAGCTCGTCGTATGGATCTAAATAAAGAAGGCAATCGTCTGGATTCTGACGGTGTGAAACTTGTCGCTACGACAATGGCTAAAAACGTTGCTGACCGCGCGATCCAGGTTCTGGGTGGTTACGGTTATGTGGGCGAGTACGTGGTTGAAAGACTTTGGAGAGACGCAAAATTGCTTGAGATCGGTGGCGGCACATTGGAAGCACACCAAAAAAATATCACTCGCGATTTGGCTAAAAATCCTGAGTCCTTGTACAAGTAGCTGACTTGCACTCCGGCTCCGCCGGAGTAGATAGGCCCTATATGTTTCCCTACGGTCCTGAGATCGAAATCAATGTGAACTTGAAAATGAATTACAAAGTGGTACTTGAGAAATTGGGACCACTTCTGACGGCGGATCGATTGCAAAAAATCGATCGCGTTGTTGCGCAACGAAACTTCGATACAGCCGTGGTTTTGGAAAGCATTTATGACCGCGGCAATATTTCTGCCGTGATGAGATCTGCCGAGGGTCTTGGCTTCGGTAATTTTCACGTTATTGAAACTCAGGAAAAGTTCAAAGAATCTGCACGGGTCACCCAGGGTGCTGACAAGTGGGTGGAAGTCAAAAAATGGCAAAACACCACGGATTGCGTGAAAAAGCTTAAGTCTCAAGGTTACAAAATCTATGTCACTCATTTGGATGCGCGTTCCAAGCCCTTGCACGAAGTGGATTTCTCAGGAAAAACCGCTTTGGTTTTGGGGAATGAAAAGAACGGTGTGAGTCCCGAAATGGTGGCCGCCGCTGACGAATGTATCATTATTCCCATGACGGGCTTCGTTCAGAGCTTCAATATCTCTGTGGCCGGCGCCCTGAGTCTTTACCATATCTCCCAAGACCGTATGAAACGGGGCGGGGGCAATGCTTCTCTAACGACAGAGGAGCAGGATATTCTGCGTGCTTACTATTATCTGCGCACTCAGGATTCTGGCTTCCAATATCTTGAAGAACTTTTTGCAAGAGGACACATAAAGGCTTAGACTTTTTCTCATAGGGAGGACTTATGAGAAAATGGATTTTTCTTTTGCCTTTGATCGTCGCTGCTTGCGCCGAAAAAAGTGTAAACCCGGAAGCAGCACCCTCAGCGGTGAATAATCCTTCAGTTTCTGAAACAGACAAAACCAAACTGCCATTCTTTATGACCATGCCAAAGGCTATGGAACCGGTGGAGATGGTCTTTGATTCCAAATATGACGGGCGAAAACCTGTTAACTATCGTAAAAACGACAAACTTAAAATGTCGGGCAGTGCCAGCTATTCTCCAGCGGCATTAAAGGACATTGCCCGTCCTGCTAAGAAGCTTAAAGCACAGCTCTATGTTTTTGACCTCCGTCAGGAATCCCATGGTTTTATCAACGATAAGCCTGTGACTTGGCAGGCGGAGCGAGATTGGGCCAATGCGGAATTGGGTCACGAGGATGTGATTCATCGTGAGCGTCGTTTGCTGGGCGATCTGAAGGTCGGCGAAAAGATCGCAGGTACTGAAATCAAAAGTATTGAAACCGAGGAAAGCCTGGTTCGCAGTTCGGGACATCACTATGTGCGGTTGACCGTCACAGATCATGTTCGTCCCACGGATAACGAAGTGGATCGTTTCATTGAGGCCGTTCGCGATTTGCCCGAGAACAACTGGGTGCATTTTCACTGCCGCGCAGGTAAAGGCCGCACGACAACATTTATGGTCATGTACGACATGTTGATGAATGCTCAGACGGATTCCTTTGATGCCATTATCGAGCGCAATACCAAGCTCAGTGATGATTACGATGTGATGACGATTCCGGCAGAAACCGATTGGAAGTATATTTATCAAAGAGAACGTGCCGCGTTTGTGCAGGAATTCTACAACTACGCGAAGGCCAATCCAAAAGGTGAAGCGCAGTACTGGTCAAATTGGGGTAAAAGAAAATGAAAAAGATCGTAGTTCTGTTTGTAGCGGCAATGCTGTTAAGTTCCTGCGCCTCGATGAAGAGAAGTTTTTGCAAGTGCGAAGAGGAGCTGGATCTTCCACCGGAGTGTAAGCCACGGGTGATTTACAAAAAAGTTCCGGGTGAGCCGGCCGCACCAAAGCCTCAGGTGAAAACCGGAGCGGGAATCGTTGTGCAACCCGCGGATCTGGAGCTGGGCGATAAAATGGCCCGTGCCATGGATGCCTATGTGTTCTCGAATGAGTCAGCGGATTTTACTGCCTTATGCAAGGATGAACGCTTTGATTGCTATGTTGATGACAAACGTTTTCCGAAAGATCGCAAGCGTGTGAAAAGAAAAGTGCCGCCGTTTTTAAGTGGCTCCAAGATGGGGTTGCAGGACGAAAAACGCATCCACATCAAATACAATTTCTACCCTTAAATCAAAAACCGGAGCTTAAACTCCGGTTTTTTAGTTCTTTCGGATGATAATGGACTTCATCAAAGGCTCCTGATCGGGGAGTTCGAAGTCCATGCCTTGCGAGGGTGCAGGTAAAATCTTGAATGAGAATTCGCGTTTTAATTTTTCCAAGCGCAGGTGCAGATCGCCGCTGTTCCATTTTTCGTAGTTGGTACAGAATAGCAACAAGCCGTTTTTTTCAAGGCAGTACAGGGCATTGACCAGCAGCTCGTCAAAGTTTTTGCTGATGGAGAACACGCCGTTTTTTGAGCGACCAAAAGAGGGGGGATCACAGACAATCAGTCCGAATTTGCGCTTGCGGCGAACGGTGCCTTTTAAAAACAAAATACAATCGCTGTTCCAGAACTCATATTTTTCGTTTTCGGGATCCAGGCCATTCAGCGTGAAGTTTCGCTTGCTCCAATCAAGAAAATTAGAGGAAACGTCGACAGTGCAGACTTCCGCGGCTCCAGCCATTGCGGCAACAACGCTGAATCCACTGGTGTAGGAAAACAAATTCAGAACCCGGCGGTCCTGAGCGTGAGCGCTGACCCACAGGCGATTTTCGCGCTGATCCAGAAACAAACCCGGAGAAAGACCGGTGTCACTGCGAAGCTCATACTTAACGCCATTTTCCTTGGCAACCCAGGAAGGTTGAGTTTGCCCGATATTCCACAAAAGCTCGGCATTCGGGTCATCACCGCGATTTAACATTTTGCGGATCAGGATTTTCTTTTTCAGTTTTTTCGCGACTCTTTCAAAGCGCAAAAGGTCCGGCACTGAAGGGTCTTCCTCTTTGTACCAGTAAACCCAAAGGTAATCGCCATATTGATCGATGCGATAAGTGTCCAGTTCGCGGTGAGCCAGACGCAGGGATTCCTCTTTCAATTCAGAAAAATGGAACAGACGTTCGCGGCGCTGGAAGGCTTCAGCCACTACTAGGTCTTCTTCGTGTTCGTTGAGTTCGCCATCTTTGGCCCAAACCGGAAGATCCGTTTCAAATTTGACGTGCTGGCCACGCAATGTGAATTCCAAGGAATGAGAATGCAGGCACAGTCGATAAAAAGGACTGCCACCATGCTCGTTGTCGCCTAGAATCGGAATCCCTTTTGCTTCAGCATGAAGACGGATCTGGTGAGGTTTGCCAGAGTGGGGAGTCGCTTCCCACAGTTGAAAACGGCCCAGTGATTTAATCCATTTGAATGTGGTTTTGGCATTCGGGTCTTTGTCTTTGTGGCTGACAAACTGGTTGCGGACCTTTTCGATGTACGACTGGTAAGTGAACTCCAGAGACCCGGCTGGCTTGTCAGTTAAAAAAAGATATTTTTTGCTTACCAAATGTTGTTCAAAAAGACGCGTCATCTCGGCTGCGATTTCAGAACTCGTTGCAAAACACAGAGCGCCGGAGGTGGCTTTGTCCAGACGATGCACGACAAAGAGTTTGCGATCCAGTTCCTCTTCATACACTTCAACACAACCACGCTGCCCGTGTTCGGGAGTGTGGGTGTTCAGGCCGGCAATCTTGTCAATAAAGATGCACCCGGCTGTCTCGGTGTAGCGAAGCTTAATCGTGCGTGTCATTCAACTAATATAGACCGGTTTTCATTGAGCGTCACTGAGAGATTCGATAGAAATGGTCATGGAGGAATTTCCTATGAAAATGATGACTAAGATTCTTTTGGTGGCTTTGGTTATGCCATTTCTGGCAGGTTGCGGGATTCAAAGCATCCCTCAATCCAAGAATGCAACGGAAGCGGCTTTGGCAGAGGTATCAAACCAATACAAACGTCGAGCTGATTTGATTCCTAATCTGGTGAACGTGGTTAAGGGTTATGCCAAACACGAAGAGACTACTTTGACTCAAGTTGTGGAAGCACGTGCAAAAGCAACATCCATGCAAATTGATCCGTCTAAAGTGACGCCGGAACAATTGGCTGAATACCAAAAAGCACAAAGTGGTTTGTCTCAAGCTTTGGGTCGCTTGATGGTTGTTACAGAAAACTATCCTAACCTGAAAGCGGATCAAAACTTCCGCGATTTGCAGGCGCAATTGGAAGGCACTGAAAACCGAATCACTATCGCTCGTCAGCGCTATATTGAATCGATCAATCAGTTCAACAACCTTGTGACAGTTCCGCCAACCAGCTGGACGAACTCGATCATGTACCATTTCCCGAAAATGCCTCAGTGGGATATGACTGCTGAAGAAAAAGCAACTGCCGAGAAAGCTCCAGAAGTTAAATTCTAATGAAGTTGTTAACGTCGTTTCTTTTTTCAATATTGATGTTGCTGGGATTTGCCTCCCATGCTGAATTCAAGGTTCCTGCCTTGCAGGGGCCTGTGATGGATGAAGTGGGAGTGATTCCACGAAGCATGCGTCAAGACCTGACCCAATTGTTGATGGACTTCAACAAACGTGGAAAAGCACAGATTCAAATTCTGGTGGTGAACACCCTGGAAGGGGAGCCGATTGAACAGGCTTCAATCAAAATCACGGATCAATGGAAACTGGGCGACGAGAAAAAAGACAACGGGGTTCTCTTTCTGATAGCCCTTCAGGATCGACGGATGCGCATCGAAGTCGGACAAGGGCTTGAAGGCGCTATTCCCGACGTGTATGCAAAACGTATCATCGCCGATGTGGTGACGCCTTATTTCCGCAAACAACGATTTGCAGAGGGCATCTACGCAGGTGTGGGCCAGATCATGGCTCTGGCGGATAAAGAGTTTGCAGATGAACAAGGTATTACCACGGAGTCCAGAAAAGACGACAAAGGCGGAGGGATACCGGTTGGTATCATTATTCTTCTGTTGATCATCATTTCTGTTCTTGGACGATTCGGCGGAGGTCGCGGTCGTCATATGCGTGGATCGGGTGGCTTTGGCGGCGGCACTTTTGGTGGTGGCGGCTGGGGCTCCGGTGGCGGAGGCGGTTGGTCCGGCGGTGGCGGCGGATTCAGCGGCGGTGGTTCTTCGGGGTCATGGTAGTGCGCACACTTAAGCGCAAGGGTTTGGAGTGAGCGATGGCATGGATTAATAAATATCTTTCCGACAAAGAGATTGCGCAGATTTCTGAAACCATTCACGTGGTCGAAGAACACACAGACGGCGAAATCGTTCCTGTGATTGTGAAGAGTTCCTCCTCTGTGGGGCATATTCCAATGACGTTAACGTTGTTACTGCTGTTGATACTGGTTATCGCAGAACTTCCATTTGCAGATTTGTTATGGACGACACCATGGGTGTATGTCTGGCCATTTTTAGTGGTGGCCGTTTATTATCTTTCTTTTGCATTGGCGCGAATTCATTTTATCCAGAAGATATTCGTACCTGAAAAGGACGAGCTTTCTCAGGTCCATCAGCGCGCTCAATTGGAATTTTATCTTAATAAAATCAATCGCACTCAAAAAGGTACGGGTATCTTGATTTTCGTTTCTGTGATGGAAAGAAAAGCAGTGATCCTGGCGGACGAAGGGATTAATAGCAAACTTCCTCCGGAAACCTGGAACGACGTTCTTGCCAAATTCAGTGAACAGCTGCACTCAGGAAGCTGGGCCCAGGGCTTCACCGTGGCCATAGAATCTTGTGGTAAACACTTGCATGAGCATTTTCCTCACACCGATGGCGGCCACAATCAGTTGAAAAACAATCTGGTGATCCGCTAACTTGCCGGATAGGACGAGAACAATACAACTCGTTTCCCATCGTCAAGCTCAGCCGGACTGGTGAAAAGCCACGCGGTTTTTTCGGCCTTTTCCATTTCCTTGCATTCATTGATGGCAAACTCTGCCGTTTTTTCCCCATTGCTGAAACACAGGACGCGACCGCTGAAGCCCAGCATCTGCATAATGATGGAAGCGTTCATGTTGGGAAATGTGAAAATAAATTTATGAGCATTTTTTGCGTCGTCTGCCACAAATTCGAAATCCGCAAGATTGCAGCCTTTTGGGATGGCCAGAAAAATTACATCGGGACGTGGTCGTTCTTTCAAGTATTCCCATTGATGAATGGCTTCGCAAAAGGCGTAGCTGGTTTCGCTTAACTTTTCCCATTCGGGGATTTTATCTTTCCATACAGGTTCGGGGCGATTTTGAATTTCAATTTGAATTTTCATGATCGTTCTCTTCGATACCCACGGCGCAAGCGGCATAGATTCCGGTAAAGGCCAGTGTGGTCATTAATATTTGGCGAATTTTGGTGTCCGTACTCATGGCATCTGACGAGAGAAGATACCGGCCCTTGAGGGAGTCGTCCTTTTTACTGGTGTTGTGAATTTTAAAAACTTTCTGTGTTTTCAGAATTTCACAGGCGGCGATAAGATCCATCAGGCCACAGGCACCCTCCGTGTTGCCAATACACCATTTTGTCGAGGTGATTGGCACATCGGAATCTTTGATGAAATCCAGAAATTCAGTCAGAGCACGGTCCTCAGCGCTGTCGGAAGGCTTTGTTCCGGAGCCGTGAGCAAGAATAAGATCCGGGTGCAGGGGCGAGGAGGTGTTTAAGTCTTTAAGTGTTTCCAATAGTGCCTGACTGTCCAGGACAGGTGGAAATGTCGATGAGCCCTGAGTTTTGGTGATGACGCCCAGTAATTTTATATCCTCGGCCGATTTGCGCTCCCGCGACAGCAGCACCATTCCCATGGCTTCCCCTAATTGCAGTCCATCCGCATTTTCTGAAAAAGGTCTGCATTTGGAGTGCGTCAGCAAATTCAAAGACTGATAACCCTTTTCCACAAACGGTCCAATAAGATCGCCGGAAACAATCAGCGCATATTCAGCGCGCTTGCTCGCAAACAGGTCCTGTGCGTATTCGAGGGCGGCGTGGCTGGAAATACTGGCGTTGCCAATGGAACAATCAAAAACCCACTCCAATTCCACTGCGTTTTCCTGGAAGTATTTTAGAATTTCAAAGTAGGGGTCGGGCAATTCACGAATGGTTTCAGGGGTGGCTTTCCAGATGTAATCCTCCAGAGCTCCCTTGTTGGAGGCGAAAATCAGAACCACGCGCCCTTTGGTAAGGTCGGTGTAGGCTTCCTTGGATAAGCCTTCGCGTAGTGGAAAGATTAACTCCTTAAATGCATTTACGAAGATTTCAGTATAGCTGTGGAGCTTTCGTGGATCTTTATTGAGGTAGCAAATTCTGCCGCCACTTTCGCCGGCTGTCGAGCAATCAACTCCACCGTAAAGTGCCGTCATCATGGCAGGTGTGCCAGCACCTGCCGCAGTTATGCAAGAATAGTTTTGGATGTACACATGGCACCTCCAAAACGAGTTTATTTTTTCTTAATTTTATATTCAATTTGTCGTTTTACGGATTTACCAAGGTTTTCGCGAACGACGGCGAAGCTCAGAGTCCATTGCTTTGCATCTGACTTATCCAGCGTGATTTCTTGTGATTCCTCACTCCAGTTGCTGGTATTTTTTCTTTTTGCGACAGATAACACAGAAACATCGTCTTCACTGGTGAATTTGTCATTAGCCATGACTTCAATGTTGTTGTTCACGATTTTTCCATCTTCAGATTTGAAGGTGAAGTTCACGGTCTCTGCATTTTGAATTGAATCAATGCTGACTGACTTTAGTTTGCAATCCAATTGGAACGTTTGGCCTGCGCAACCAGTGATTTCGTAGTTGCCGAAATCAGACTTGAAAGGAATCTGAGTTTTTTCTTTTTCGGCATGGGCCGCAAGTGTGATGGAAAGTATTGAGATAGTCGTCGCTAGTAGTTTCATGGCATCTCCTCTTTTTCCAGTATGGTGGACACGGTGGACAGAGGCTAGTCATTCTCAGGTTCTATTTAATTCCATGGAATATTTCCGAAATGTAATCAAACATTAGAAAAAAACGGAGAAGAAATGAGTCATCAGGAGAGAAGGATGCCAATCGTTATTCGTAAATCAAATCAGGATGTTGGACGGGAATCCAACGTTGTTGACCTCAACTTTGTATCGAACAAAAGTGAGGTTCTGGAGGCGACACGCAAGAAGCTTGAAGAGATCTTGGTGTTGATTGTGGACCATCCAGAAGAAGTATCTGTCAACATTATGCAAGGTGAGCGCACGACCATCTTTAAAATCGAATGTTCGCGCAGGAACTTCGGTAGAATCCTGGGTTCCCGCGGAAAGATGATAGCTGGACTTCGCACGATTTCATTGGCGTTGACCGCACGTCACGGAATTCGCTCGATCGTTGAAGTCCCTTATTTCGCCGCGGAAGCTGGGTAGTTATTCAGCCTGCTCCATTGAACCTAAATTCAAAAAGTCAGAATTAGGAACGGGCATATCCAATAGCAAATATTCGATGACATCATCAATGGAACCATCAGTAGTTGCCAGCAAAGAAATCTTCTTGCTTAGATATGCGCCTTCCAGACTGTAAGTGTTGCCGGATCTTTTGATGGCGACATCAATCCAGTAGCCATTCATGTAACCTTTGAACCAATACCCATCGTTCTTGCGGATCATATACAGGTCTGCAAGTTCATTTTTGAAGAATCCGGTCGCACGACCTTCTTTACGCTCCTCTGTCGGAACATCAATTCTTAAGGACGGGCGGTGGTTTTTGAAAACACCTTTAAACCAATGAGTTCCGTTATTCGTGTGCTCGATGGCAAGATCAACAGTGCGACCGTCCAATTGGCCTTGCACTGAAGTGCCGGAATTGCTTTGAGCAATATTCAGTGCCGTTGAGCCGTCAGCAGAAGAGATCGTGGACGTCGCAGCGTCTTTGTTTTGAATTTGTAGTTGTTTGGTAGTGCTGCCTGATTGCAGAGTCCAAGTCTGGCCTTGCTCAGTCGTATTGATTTGCCAGTTAATTTGATCAACGCCCCAGTTACCTTGAACGGTCGTTGTTGAAGCATGAGTGGCTGTTGCAGTCAGTAGGGTCAGTGTAAAAAGGGACAATAGACTTTTCATTTAAACTCCTTAATTAGATACCTGATAAGGCCTAGTCAGGAACCCGAAAGGGGTCAATAAAATCCATAATTGACGTCGAAGTGGGAAGCTATTTGAAACTGCATGAGATTTGTGGACATTTCGATCTGTACGCAGTATTTGCTGCGCCGCGAATACGGAGGTCCCTCGTTAACTTTTTGTTCGGCATTGTTCTGGAGCACGAAATAATTTCGCAAATGTCATGGCAGTAAGTACAACAAGTTGTTCTATGCTATGGCATCCATATGAAAAGCTTTGCAAACACCATTCAAGATCTAATGAGTGAAATCACTGATGACGCAAACGTTGAGTCTGCCTGGCTGACGGCAATGGCCCATATGGAACATCTGGCGGCCGAACAGATTCTGGGAAACATTTCACTATCAACGCCTGAGGAGTTTGTCGAAGAGATCAGGTCTCACGCCGGTGATGAATACCGTCACCGCGACGTGATCGCGCGAATTCGTCCTGTTCAGGAGCCTGCCAGCGAAGCGGAAAGAGATTTACGCACGCGCCTCTGTGCGATGACGGAGTCCTTCACCAAAAGCTTTTTCGGAAATCCCGTGCTCTTGCAGGCCAACAACCGTTTCGCGGCCTATGTTCATGGCGCGATCACGATCGAACAGTTTCCGTTTCAGATTTACTCCTCCTACATTCCGGCGACTCGCTTCCCGCATATTCGTGAAGCCATGAGTGAAGTCTTAAAAGACGAGACGGCCCACATTCAGTTGGGAAAAAAGTTTCGTGAGTTATTGTCAGAGGAAGATCAATTGTCGTTGCAGCAATTGCAGCTGATAGAAAAAGAAATGTGCCGCTGCATGGTTCAGCGCATGACAGATCTGATTCGAATTTATAAAAAATCCCAAACAACACCGAACACTGGCAGTAAAGCCAGTACCAGACTGGCGTGGATGTTGGGGGAGCGACCTGCTGCCACCGTGGCCTGGGTTCAGGCACTGAGTTTTTCTGAATCCAATGCAGCGATCCACATGCAGCGCGAATTCACCTCCCGCAATTTGCCATTGCCTGAGCAGATGCCTGCCCATGTAGAAGATGAAATGCGCCACGCGAAGCTTTTGCAACGTTCTGTTTTATTGGATCGTAGACGCTGGCTCGCGGTTCCTGGTTACAAAGAACTTGAACATCGTCTGAATAGAAAAATGGAAAGATATCTGGGACGATTCTTCAGTGCGCTGGTGCGTGAATTGAAGGACCCCGAGATGTTGTATTTGTACGGTGCCTGGGGGCTCGAAATGCGGGTTTTTAAACACTACAGCGAGTTGGTGAAGTGGACCGACAATGTCGGTGTCGCCTATATCGTTTCGCAGATTTTGGAAGACGAGGCCGAGCACACCCAGATGGTGAATGCCAGCCTTAATGAACGGAATATGCTCAACCCGGAAACTCTGAAATTTGTGCGCCAAATGGAAGAGGAAATATTCGAGAGCACGGCCTCTGGTGTGATTCAAATTCTGCAGGAGTTCGATTGCAAGGATTCCTTCATGCCACCTTATGCAAAAGCCTTTTCCGCACTTCCGTCGGAATCAGTTGTCGCTGAACAAGTCGCAGTGATGGAGATGTAATCGTGGCTACCGCATACATATTTCCAGGGTTGAACGCCCTGATCAGAAAATCAGACCGCAATCGTTTTTCACATTTGCCGGAAGTGCAACAGTACTTTGCAAAAGCCGAAGACATAATTGCCACTCGCTTTGGCAGAACATTCAACTTCAAGGAGTTTTTGGAGCTGCCAACCGAAGAGATCTATTCCATTCAAAATATCAGCCTGGCTGCGGTGGCGATTTGCTGTATTCAAACCGGTGTGGCCGAGAGACTGCGGGAAAAATTGGGCGCATCACCGGATTGGGTGATGGGTTGCTCCCTAGGGGATCTTGCCCGTGCGGTATTTGCTGGTGCGTATAGTTTTGAGGACGCCATCTACAATCATATTTGGTTCACGCAAAGAATTGATGGGATCGATCAGATCGGTCGCAATATCGGTGTGCTGGCTCCTAAAGGGGATACATTTCAAGCCGATGACTATGCGTGGTTTGATGAAGTGCAGGTCGATGTTTCATGCCTGACGCCACGATTTTTGAATATCGGCGGACGTTATGCCGATTTGAAAAAAGTGGAAGAGCGTGCACGTGAGAAGGGTTGGAATACTATGAATATTTTAGATTATCCTGCCCATTCACGTTACATCCTGCCTTACGTCTTAGCGGTCCAAAGCGACTTTGCTCATGTCCGCACCCATACTCCTCAAATCCCAATTTTCTCAAGTTTAAGTGCTCAGGAATTGGTAGATCCGAAGATAATCAAAGAGGAGTTTCTTCTAAGTATTACACGCACTATTCACTGGTCTGAAGCAGTCCAGCGATTGGTTCGGGATAAGGGCATTCGCAAGTTCATTAATGTCGGGCCCTGCAGAAGTCTTTCCGGTCTGATGCGCGATATTCCTGTTGAAGTCGAGACCTGCGAGGCGTTTGAAGTTTTAGATTAAACTCGGATTTAACGCGAAGCCGACGACATGCAAACTAGACTATAAAAAAAACCGGCAATTAGTATGCTTATCTTCATGGGTTCTGAGTTTGTCGAAATCGATGGCGATGCACTGAAAGAGTTGTTGCGAAGCAAGCAACTGACGCGCTTTGATTTGGCTGCTCAACTGAGCGTTTCCACCAAAACAGTTCAGAGATGGTTGAATCACACCATCATGAAAGTGAAGCCCGAGACAGTTGAACGCATTGGTGGAGTTTTGGATGTTTGTCCATCGACGATTCGTCGCGACCTGCCTAATTTGAAAATCCGCCCGGTGAATAAAGCTCTGGCAGAGTTCTGCTCTGAAAAGCATTTCGATCAGACCAGGTTGAAGGATACCTGGTCCTCGTACCGCCAAGTTTTGAAGGGTGTGAAACTGGAGACATTGCCGTCCGAGCAGCAGATGGTTGTTTGCCGTAATATCGGCATCAGTTCTTTTTACCTGGGTAAGTTTCGATCAGCAAAACTGTATTTGAATAAGTCCTACAAGATTGCCGAAAGTCTTTCCAAAGATGAAATCCGCGCCAATATTCTGGTTTGGATGGCACGACTGAA
Organism: Bdellovibrio sp. GT3; assembly: GCF_037996765.1. Classification (NCBI taxonomy): domain Bacteria; kingdom Pseudomonadati; phylum Bdellovibrionota; class Bdellovibrionia; order Bdellovibrionales; family Pseudobdellovibrionaceae; genus Bdellovibrio; species Bdellovibrio sp. GT3. The sequence goes on from NZ_JBBNAD010000004.1 coordinate 328,572, forward strand.
TGAAACGCTGGGGGAATTTCCCAAGGCATTATCTGAATTGGATTCCTCTGCGGGTTTCTTTTCAGAAGAAACCCGTTTAAGTATCGTCGCGGAACACTCTTATGTGTTGGGCCGGGTGCACATGCATCAGGGAAAAAATGACGAAGCCATCCTGGAACTTCGCCGGGGAATTTTACTTTCCTATCAGCAGCGATCCCGCGATCTTGGACTCTTGATTGCGTGGTCCTACGTCATGCTGATGTATATTTACCTTAGAGTTAAAGACTACTCTCAAGCTGAAGTGACCGTTCGTCGATTGAAGCGCACGGCGGAAATTCTGGGGTGGAGTCGGGGATTGCTTCTTACTAACTACTTTCAGGGAATGTTGGCAGTGTTCACCGGGAAAAGTGCTGAACAATCCCGCGAGTATTTTGGAAAAGCACGCGCCACTCAACGTGCAAGTCAAATTGATCGATTCTGCCCGCAATTGGCTCAAGCTGAATTCATCTATTTTGTTTTGACCGGTCGCTATGACGAGGCCAGAGTGTCAATGGTGCAGCGGCTCTATAAAACCCGCCACGCAACTCATCTCTGGGCAGCTGCGGTTTTGGATGGGGTCCTTTTGGCAAAAGTCCATCCGGGTATGAATACAGTTCGTGCCAGTATGATTGCTGCCGCAAAAGAGCATTTCGAATTACATCAAGTGCAACGTCCTCTGCAGTTGCTGGAGCAGTTGCAAAATCGCTCTGAAGTTTCCATTCAGGAAGTTTCGGACTTCTATTATTTCTAAAATTTCGCACGTAAAAAAAGCTGAGCGAAGTATCAAACTTCACTCAGCGGAAATATTAGTTGTAGTCGTTAAAGCCCTTATCACCAGGAGTGTAATAAGTGGTGGGATCTGAAGGGGTCAGTGCTTTGCCTTCCTTCAGTTTGTTCACCAAATCCGGGTTTGAAATGAAAGGGCGACCAAAAGCGACCAGGTCGCCATTGCCTTCTTGTAAATCCTGTTCGGCGCGGGCTTCATCGTAACCACCGGACGTGATGTACAGTCCTTTAAAGTTTTGTTTAATCAGATGTTTGATTTCAGGACTGACGGGTGGAGCACCCATGGCACTATGATCCACAACATGGATGTAGGCCAGTCCCAAGTCAGAAAGCTTCTGGCTTAGGGTCATGTAGAATTCATTGATGCCATCAAATGCACCCGTATCATTGAAGACGCCGTACGGGGAAACACGAATTGCCAGACGGTCACCACCGATTTTCTCTGCGATTCCTTTGCAGATTTCCAGAACAAACCGCATGCGGTTCTCCGGCGAGCCACCATACATATCCGTGCGCTTGTTAACATTAGGGTTCAGGATCTGCTCAATCAAATATCCATTGGCGCCATGAAGTTCAACTCCATCAAAACCGGCCTGAATTGCCAACTCTGCACTCTTAATGAATTCCTGAATTGCTGTTTTGATTTGCTCTGTCGTCATTTCTTGCGGTGTTGGATAAACTTGCTGTTGAGCTGTGTCGGTCCAAATTTTTCCGTTCAATGCAGTCGCCGTCGGCGCAAGGACCTTCGCGTCCTTCGGAAGATTATCCTGATGAGAGGCACGACCCGTGTGCATCAGTTGCACAAATATATGCCCACCTTTGGCGTGAACTGCATCAGTGACCTTTTTCCAGCTTGCTGCCTGCTCCTGAGTATAAAGACCCGGGATGCGCGCATATCCCAAACCATTTGGTGAGGGTGAAATTCCTTCTGTGATGATCAATCCCGCAGAAGCACGATCTGCATAATATTTGACGATCATATCATTAGCCAGATTCCCAATGGCGCGAGACCTGGTCATCGGCGCCATAACCACTCGGTTGGAAAGTTTAATACGCCCCATTTGCACAGGTTGAAATAGCAGTCGATTCATTGGCGGTCCTTTCGAGAAATCATTCAGTACCAATACTGATAACGTTTTCAGAAAAGGCAAGATTGTATTGAATTAATCAGGAGACCCGACAAGCCGAAGCCTTGGCGAAAGATGGTGCAGTCGGCAGGACTCGAACCTGCAACCCCTTGGTTCGAAGCCAAGTGCTCTATCCATTGAACTACGACTGCACAATGGCAAACAGACTAACAAAGATGCTTCTTGTAAATCAACTGATAGCGTGATGTGCCGCGGGTGGCAAAATGCCCCGTGGCCGCGACCAAAGGGATGTGGGGTGTTGCCGTGAAACCCTTGGTGGTCGGGGTTTTGACGACAATTTGGACGCTTTTCAATGAAGTTTTAGCCTAGTACTTCGACACTTAAAAATTCATTAAAGTCTAAATATGAGCGGGCCGAATTCATCGGCATGACAAACGCGAAACTAAAAATCACTATTTTATCCGCAATCCTTGCAACCTTCTTTTCCGCTCACCAAGCGGCTGCAATGGCAAAGCCTCCCATTTCAGAAAAACCAGTGACGACGCCAAAACCGACTCCGACACCATCACCAAGTCCGTCTCCGTCACCAACGCCATCTGAGCCAACCACAGATCGTCAAGTGACGCCACTTTGGGAAAGCGCTCATGCTGATGGTAAAAAATGGACTGATTACGTTGATGCACAACTAGAAGTGCTGGGTCAGGATCTGTTGGACGTAAAACCGGCGGATGCGACGACGTTCTGTCCAAAATACAACTCCCTGTCTTATCAGGAGCGTAAAGAGTTTTGGACTTATCTGATGTCCCAAATGGTGCGCTACGAAAGTAACTTTAAACCGGCAACAGCCTACACCGAAGCCTTCAACGACAGTAAAGGCAATCGTGTGGTAAGCCGCGGTCTGCTGCAGCTTTCAATCGAAAGTGGCAATGCCTACGGATGTGGTTTCAAAAATGCCAACGAAGTGCATGACCCCTATAAGAATCTTGCCTGCGGTATTCGCATCCTGAATCGCTGGATGGAACGCGACGCTCGCATCGCTGGTAAAGTCAGTGGCAGCTGGAAGGGCGGAGCCCGTTACTGGTCGGTCTTAAGATCCACGAATTCGCCTTATGCGAAAATCGTGGCTGGAACGAAAGCAATCTCGATCTGTAAGTAATAACTTGTCTGTCAATTTTCTGGCAGGGGAATGATATCAGGTTCCCCTGGAACTTGCGGAAACGAACGGTCAGCCCACTTCGTTTTCGCATTTTCTATTTTTTCCTTCGATGAAGAAACGAAGTTCCAATAGATGTGTCGTGGTTCCGGGAACGGAGTTCCTCCCAGAACAATGAATTGCGCATCCTCTGCGGCAAAGACATGCAGGGCGGAGCCTTGATTTAGCACTACAAAATCATCCGGAGGGATCACTTTGTCGCCAACTTTCAGGCTGCCTTTTAGAATGTAAAACGCAAGCTCATCTCCGCGCGGATCAAAATAAAACTCCTTGCCGGATTTCAATCGTACATCCATGAAAAACAAATCCGAAAACACCTCTACCGGGGAGGCGTGATCCAACGCGGAACCCGCAATCAAAACCACATCGGCGTCTTTCACTTTAAAACGGGGAATGGACGCTTTGGGGTGATGATTGAAACTGGGTTTACGGTCTTCCTCTGAAAGAGGCAGGGCCACCCAAAATTGCAGCAGGTGCAAGCGGTGCGGAATGTCCTTAAGGTTGGCCGGAGTGGTTTCAGAATGCGAAATGCCTTCTCCGGCAGTCATCCAGTTCACATCGCCGGGGTTCAGCAGCACTTTGTTTTCCAAGCTGTCGTGATGAAGAACCTGGCCTTCAAGCAGATAACTTAAGGTCGAAAGGCCGATGTGAGGGTGGGGCCGCACGTGAATACCTTGCTGCGGGCCAAATTCCGTTGCCGGAAAATAATCAAAAAAGATAAAGGGGCCAACCATGCGTTTTTTCGCATAGGGAATCATGCGATGTACTTCAGAGCCTCCTCCTAATGAGATCAAACGTGGAGGAATTTCCATCAAGATGCTATTTTCAGTGACGCTCATGTTAATGCCCCTTTTCTGAAGACAAAAACCATGCTATCCTTGATCAATTCATCTGACGATAGAAAAGTTAAGGACAAGAATGAAAACAAAAAAGGAAATCGTTGATAACTGGCTGCCTCGCTACACGGGCGTACCTCTAAATGAATTCGGGCAATACATTTTGCTTACGAACTTCAGCGGCTATGTGAAAATGTTTGCAGAAAAATTCGATGTGCCACTGCGTGGTGCAGACCGCCCGATGCAATCTGCTACGGCTGAAAATATCACGATTATCAACTTCGGTATGGGCTCAGCCTTGGCCGCTACCTGCATGGACTTGTTGTCTGCAATCAACCCAAAGGCCGTTTTGTTTCTGGGCAAGTGCGGTGGTTTGAAAAAGAAGAACCAATTGGGTGATTTTATCCTGCCGATCGCGGCGATTCGTGGCGAGGGGACTAGTAATGAGTACCTTCCCGCTGAAATTCCGGCTTTGCCATCCTTCCGTTTGCAGCGTTCTGTTTCCTCGATGATCGCGAAACATAACTGCGATTATTGGACGGGGACTGTGTACACAACGAATAGACGCGTGTGGGAACATGACGATAAATTCAAAGACTATTTGACCAGCACTCGCGCCATGGCTGTGGACATGGAAACAGCCACGATTTTCGTAACCGGTTTCGTTAACGAAATCCCTCGCGGTGCCTTGTTGTTGGTTTCTGATAACCCAATGATTCCAGATGGAGTCAAAACGGAAGAGAGCGACAAAAAAGTGACGTCAAATTACGTGGATAAGCACATCAGCATCGGTATCGACGCACTTCGTGAATTGCGTGACTCCGGTGAGTCCGTAAAGCATCTGCGTTTCGATTAATCTGTTTTCTGACAAACGCGCCTTTCAATGATTGATAGGCGCGCTGGTTTTTTATTTTCTTGTTGGGAATAGGAGGCCAGCGCCATGAAGTGGATAGTTTTGTTTTTGACCGTTTTTACTTTCTCTTTCTCCCATGCCGAGCAAGATCTTCCCATGCCACTCCCGGATGATCCTCCAGGACAAGAATGGCCAGAGGAGCCCGAACAGCCAGAGCAACCGCAACCTCCTGCTCCAAGGCCGCCTCAGCAGCCTCCTCAGAACCCTCAGCCACCCCAAAAGCCTCAGCCACCATCCAATGAGGTTCGTGAATACAGTCTCGGGGCCGGTGATACGGGGCGATTCAAGGAACGTGCATTCATTTTCTATCCAAATAGCACTTGGCGCCATGTAAGTAACATCAGTCTGACGGGCACCAGAAATAACGTGAAAATCAAAGAAGTGATTATTACGTACGCTGACTATGGAGATTCTCGCTACGAAACTCAGTTGGAAGGGGAGTTGATCGCGGGCTCAAGACGAACCGCGTACATACAAACACGTCCGATTGCGTCCATCCGAATCGTGGCCAGTAATAAGTATTTCTGGAAAAAACCAGGTGGTTTTAGAGTGGATGTATCAGCGTATAAATAATTTCTGGCTGTCAGCTGGGTACACAAAGTCGAATCGAAAAACCCAAGAATGATTCGACTTTGTAGAGTTGATCCTGTGATTTTCACCTTTTTTCACGCAATTAACATATTGTGTCATCGTGAAAGTTGCGATATAACTCTTCCCACTTTCAATCAGTGTTTATTCTAATTTGTACTTTGTGACATGTACTTTGGGGAGGCTCGCTTTGATCAATCCAGGCAACAATATGGCCGAAGAAATTGATTCTGATTTGGATTCTGACCTTGATGAGAAGAATACCAAAAAGACGTCTGCATTCGATATCGACGTAGACGAAGAGTCAGAAGCTGCAGTTTTGGCAGGACTTTCTGACAACCTTCTTAGTGAAGGTGAAGAAGATGACTTGAACCTTGATGATGTTGATAACATTCTTGAGCTTCCAGACGTAGGTTTCCCAAAATTCACTTTGGCGAAAAATAAAGCTCGCTTCTTGCGTATGGTGAGCTGGTACCGTGGTAAAGAAGAGTGGATCGAAGTTGCTCCATTGTCTGGCGTAACAAAGCTTTTCAAGACCCAAACTAAAGAACTTGAAGGCATCCGTTCTTCCAAGTTGGATTACGAAATGGAACTTGAGACAGGAACTTTGACTCCATCTCAAAGATCTTACCGCCGCGACGAACTTAAAATGTGCCGCGTGCAAGAGAAAATGGCTGTTCACTTGATCTCTAAGCTTCAAGTGAAAATCAAATCCGGCCGCAGATAATCGAGAATTGAAAATCGAGAATCGAAAATAGAAAAAGGACTGCTGAAGAGCGGTCCTTTTTTTTATTCTGATCTACAGGGCGTTCTTTAATTTAGACTTTAAAAACTTGATAAACACACCAGCTCTCAAAGAAAGTTGTGCGTTCTTATAATAGACCGCGTGGATCTGTTCTTTCTGCTCAACACAGGCTCCCTGAAGGACCGGTACAAGGTCTCCTGATTGTCGTTCCTTGATGGTCATAAAATCTCCAAGGCAGGCGATGCCCAAGCCGTTTCTCGCCATATGAAGAATCGTTTCACCGCTGGAGGCGGCATAATGGGGCTTGATAGGGTAGCGATCGCTCCCGTTGTTTTTTAGTGGCCAGTGGTTTAACTCGCGTGGATCTGTAAAACCGATCAGCGTGTGGTTTTGCAGGTCTTCAACGGACTTTGGCGAGCCGCGAGCCTTCAGATACCGAGGGCTCGCGACCAGTCGTCGTTTACTTTGTCCGAGGCTGACGGCATGTAATGAAGAGTCCGCCAAATTTCCCAACCGGATAGCAATGTCGATGCGGTTTTCGATCAGGTCGATGTATCGTTCACTATTGAAAAGCTCCAGCTGAATCTCGGGATGTAATTGTTGAAACTCGGCTAGGTAGGGCACCACCGAATGCAGGATGAAGGGAGATGCTGAGTCGATACGCAGTGTTCCTGAGAGAACATTCTTGGAGCCGACTGCTTCCTCCGCGTTTTCTAAGGCCTGAATCACCTCGCGGGCGCTTTGCAGGAAGCGTTCACCTTCATTGGTGAGATTCAGTCTGCGTGTCGTTCGTCGAAGCAGTGTGATACCCAATTTTTTTTCAAGTCTTGTGAGCGTTCGGCTGACCCCTGACGGAGTCTGATTCAAGTCCTCAGCTGCGGCACTAATCGATCCCTTATCAACGATCAGGATAAAGGTATGAAGCTCTTCAAGCGTTGTTTTCATTATTGACTCCAGATCAAATATATTTTGCCTATTTGTGACTCAATAGGCAACGACAAAGCTGCTATATTCGTTTCAATAGAGGAGGCTTTATGCCTTTAGCAATATACGCCCTGATGATCGGGGCATTTGGAATTGGAACCACGGAATTTGTCATCATGGGGTTGTTGCCACAAATGGCAAGAGATCTGAATGTGAGTCTTTCATCAGCGGGACTTCTGGTCAGCGGATACGCCTTGGGCGTCGCCGTTGGCGCACCGGTTTTGTCATTGCTTTCTTCGCGTTGGCCGAAGAAACAATCACTGCTCATTTTAATGGGGATATTCACCCTAGGTAATTTGATTTGTGCTCTTTCGCCCAGCTATTCAGTCCTCATGGCCGCTAGAGTGTTGACGTCTTTTGCTCATGGTACTTTCTTCGGTATCGGATCTGTCCTTGCGACAAGTTTGGTGCGACCAAATCAAAAGGCCACGGCTATTGCAATGATGTTTACGGGGTTAACGTTGGCAAATGTTTTGGGCGTTCCATTTGGAACCTGGCTGGGACAAAACTATGGCTGGCAATCTACGTTCTGGGCGGTGACGGCAGTGGGTCCTTTGGCGATACTGGCGTTGCTATTCTATGTGCCTTCTGCCAAAGGGGACCAACCAGCGGTTGATATGTTCAAAGAAATACAAGTCGTCTTGAAGCCGCAAGTATTGGTCAGTCTGTTGCTAACGGTCCTGGGATTTTCGGGGGTCTTTGCCGTCTTTACATATATAGCTCCCATCTTGACTGACATTTCGGGATTTTCCGAATCATCAGTGTCACCGATTTTACTTTTATTTGGTGGCGGATTGATCGCAGGCAATATTGTAGGTGGCAAGTGGGCCGATAAGCATCTCATGAAGGCGTTGGTGGGCTCATTGTTACTGCTGACGATTGTTTTGTTCGGTTTTACTTTTTTGATGGGCTACAAAATCGCGGCATTGGCCTTGGTGGCTCTGTTGGGATTTGCGGGATTTGCGACAGTTCCCCCGTTGCAAATGCGAGCCTTGGAGCACGCTGCAGAAGCCCCTGCGCTTGCATCAGCAATGAATATCGCAGCCTTCAATCTAGGGAATGCGATCGGGGCTTGGGCTGGTGGTATCGCCATTGATAACGGTGGTTTGATTTTCGCGGCCTGGACAGCCTTGGGAATATCACTGCTTGCATCGGGTTCCTCCTACCTTAGCGGAAAGTTTTCCTCCACAACGAGTACAGTTAAAATAGACCGCAGTTTAATGGGGCATTGAATGGCGCTCATTCACTGTCTAATCCTTAGACAGTGAGGCGGGTAAAGCGTTCATTGTGCCGTTCCAGATAAATACTTTAAACTGTCTGGGCTCGTTATGAGGGTGGAAAATATTGGCCCGGATTTCGCTTTAGTCTTTTTTGCATTTTTAGCTTGGAGACTTTTATGAAACTGTGGGCTTTGTTGCCGGTGATGCTTTTAGTGGCTGCCTGCTCCCCCAAAAATTCAGGTCCAGTGCCCGTGGCGCAGGAAAACAGAATCATCAATGGTAAGTCCGTGGATCGTGACAGTACTGTCGCGAATGCAACCGTTGCCCTGATGCTTGCTGATGGTGATCGTATCAGAACGGTCTGTACGGGAACCTTGGTTTCCAAGGACTTGGTGGTGACTGCCGGGCATTGTGTGGAGCCGATGTATTCTGGTTATGAAATGGTTGTTTCATTTGGACCTGAAACTTACACCTCCAAAAATGAAGGCGATTTGCGCGAGATCGACCGCGCCATTTCCTATGACTATATGACTCCGCCAGTGGGCGAGAGCCATACCAGATCCATTAACGAACTTCGTGATGTTGCATTGATTAAGCTGCGTACGTCAGCACCCAAATGGGCCGTTCCGGTTCCAATTCTTGGATCTGAAGCTGGCTTGCAAATGGGGCAGTCTGTATTGCTTGCGGGATTCGGCCGTACCAATGAATTCGTAAGTGCGATGTCCACGCATTTGCAAAGCACGCATGTGGATATTGTCAGTGTTGAAGACAGAAAAATCACAGTGGACCAATCCAAAGGAACCGGCGCTTGCTGGGGTGATTCCGGTGGGCCGGCGTTTCTGGAAACGGATCGCGGTCTGGTTGTGATTGGTGCGACAAGCGGTTCCGCTTACGGATCCGTCGATTGTCACACCAAAGTGGTCTATGCCTCTTTGCCGGGATTTAAAGAGTTCCTGCAAAAAGTGGCGACGGTACTGGGCGGAGAGCCGCCCGTTTTTGTTGAATAGAAAAATTAGGTAATTTAGTAAGGAACGTAAAGATGAAGAAACTAATGATGATCCCACTGTTGGCTTTGGCAGCGTGTACTCAAAACAATGTCGCAGAGACGTTAAAAGTCGATGCAGCCAACAAATCGCAAATCATCAACGGAGAAAATGTGACCGCGAACGAAATCTATGCGGAATCTACAGTGTCTTTGCTGGGGCGGAACCCGCGTGATGGCAGCGTCATGTCATATTGTACCGGGACGTTGATTTCCCGAAATTTGGTTGTCACTGCCAGCCACTGTACTCAGATGCTGGAGCGCGTGCAGACCAAGATCTTCTTTGGAACAGAACTGCCTGAATCTTTCGAGGATGCCAATGCGATTGAAATTGAAGAGGCGATCAGTCACCGTAATTTCGGAGTGAACTCACGTACAGAGCGTTCAGAGTACGATGTCGCCGTGATTAAACTTGTGACGGAGGCACCTGCCGGCTTCAAACCAGTTGCAATCCTGAACAATGTAAAAAAATTGAAAGCCGGCATGCCAATGACTCTTGTCGGTTGGGGGCGCATGTCTGAAACTGAAAATATCAAGACCGTGACAATGCAAAAAACCGTGGTCGAGATTGCACAGGTTCGCGATCAAGAGGTCGTGACTGATCAAACTCGTGGTTCTGGTGCATGTAACGGGGATTCGGGTGGTCCCGGCTTTATCGAAACGTCGATGGGTTTGATCCTGGCGGGGGCTACTCGTGGACCTGAGTCAGGCTATGAGGATTGCCACCATTATGGCAACTACACCTTGTTGGTGAACTATAAAGACTTTTTGAACTATGCCGCTCAAACCATGGAAGCGGACTACCCACAATTTGTGAACTACTAACCTTAAAGTGGATTTGACTATAATGAAGAATCTGTCGCTGGGAATTTTATTGCTTCTTGCAGTCGGGTGTTCGCGCCCGCAGGCGCCGGATATTATTCAAACTCAAATCCACAATAATGCCATCATCGGAGGGGAGCCAGTCACAGCTGACAGCTATGCGCGCTCTGCAACTGTTGGTATTTACTATCGTGGTTCGGTGGCATGCACCGGGGTGTTGATTTCCAAAAATCTGGTGATTACAGCAGCTCATTGTGTGAAATGGGTGAATGACGTCCAAGTCGGTTTCGGCGAAGCGATTCTGCCGGCAGATCAATTGAAGAATGTGGCTCATATCATTCCGCATCCTGATTTTGAGATTGTGAATGTCGAGATTCCAGGGAACACAACAGAAACACACGTCACTTCACAGAAAGACGTCGCTCTGTTGATGTTGGCAGAAAATGCCCCTGCCGGGTTCGTACCTGCAGTCATTCATGCCGACACCGACAGTATTCCTTTGCAGAGCACTTTGTTATTGGCAGGCTTCGGTCTGACTGACGATATGACTCGTGAACCAGCGAAATCCCTGCTTCAGGTTGAAGTGTCTTTGTTCAATTTGATTGATGACTACCTGGTTTTGGATCAAAGAAACGGAAAAGGGGCGTGCTTCGGGGATTCCGGCGGGCCTGCTTACTTGGCTGATTCTGGGAATTGGTATGTTGTGGGTGTCACTCATGGCACTCGTCCCGGATATACGGATTGCAGTCATGAGACGGACTATACAAGTCTGTCGAAGCATATGAAGTTCATCATGGAGACAGCCGATCTTATCGGTGCCGAACTACCTTATTTTGGCCTTCCATTGCCACCAGCTGCTACGGCCGTTCAGGCCCCTTTAGCAGCCCAATAAGCCCCAAAATTCACAAATTTGAATGCAACCCCTTTTTTGATACCCATCAAAAGTCCAGTGATTTGGCCTTGTTAAAGTGTCTCAAAAAATATTTGCAACTAGCCCTAAATTCTCACGATGAAACGCCGATAGGTACAAAGTGAGTCAATTATGATTGCAATTTGTTTCAAAAGGGGAGGACAAGAATGTCACGCACAGTAATGATCGTGGTAAGCGATAACCAGGAAACCGTAGAAAACGCTAAGAAGTACTGGGAGCAGCACGATGTGACAGTTCAGGCTTATTCTTCATCTCAATGGAGAGAAGGTCTTGATAATGCATTTTTCAGACAACAACTTACTGCGGGTGTACCTGCGTTGATCTCTGGCAACAGCCCGGTGACAACAGATAATTCAGGTCACAGTAATTTGATCCAGTTCCCGACGCCAACAGCGACATCTTCTAACGTTCAAAAAATGGAAGAGATGGAAGCTCATGCGATTGAGAACGCGATCGTTCAATACAAAGGCAACCTGACTGAAGCAGCAAAAGCTTTGGGCATCGGTCGCGCGACTTTGTATCGCAAAGTTAAGCAATACCATATCGACCCTTCTGCAGCTCGCAAGAAGAAGACAGTGGTTGCGGCTTAATCGCTGCGTGTCCTTAAGAAATGTGCATTGATTAAGGAAGAATGGAAAAGTGGATTCCGCAAGGAGTCCATTTTTTCGTCAAGGGATTGAATGTTAAATAAAATCACCGCCATCATTCTTACGCTGGCCTGTGCCTATGGGGCCTTTCACTTCACGATCAATCGGTCCTTCGTGAACCCATATCCTGTGGTGTGTGATCTTGTCTCTGAAAAAATCTATCTGCCGAATGAAGAACTCAAAGACTGGCGTCGCACCTGCATGGAGCGAAGTCGCTATGTCACTCCTTACACCAAAAAAGATCTGATCCTGCGTGATATCAATTACGTTTTAGGATCGCTGCGTGTTTCGCATCTCGAGATTTACGACGCCCCTGATGTGCGCGGAATCTGGAGAGGCGAAGTCAAGGAGACGGGCCTCAGCGGAGAGTTCGTTGATAGCGAACTTGTTGTATTTAAAGTGCTCCCCCAGTCGCCAGCCGAGAGGCTTGGTTTTAAAAAAGGCGACGTCATCGTTAAAATCAACGGTGAACAACCCAGTTCCTGGGCGATGGAGTCCGAAGCCGGGGATTATCAAATCCGCAGAGGTGCGGAGGAGTTTTCCATTAAGCTTCATCCAGGAGTGGTGAAAAGAAATGAAAGTATTCAGCTTTCCCCGTTGAATTCCCGCATCGCGGTGATGGAAGTTCCGTCCTTCCGTGCGGAATTCTTCAAGGATGAAACACTCAAGACAATTGCAAATGATCTGAAAAAGTATAAGTCGGTTGTTGTTGATTTACGTAACAATGCCGGAGGCAACTTTGTCGCAGGATTGCGGTTCCTGTCATTGTTTGTCTGTGAACCCACGCTGATTGGAAAACTTGAAAAACCAAAATCAAAAGCGGGTCGTGCGGAAATGCCGGATCTTTTGAATGATGAAAAGCAGCTGGATATTCTGGAAAAGAGCCGGGAAGTTTCTCTGAAAACGTTTCGTAATCCTGCCTGTTATTCCGGCGCGGTCAAAGTGCTGGTTGATGGCAGAACCTCGTCCGTGGCGGAAATGGTGGCCCAAGGTCTGAAAGAGTATCGGGGAGCCCTTTTACGGGGGACCTCGTCTCGAGGCCAGTTGCTGGTGGGGGTTTGGTATCCGATGGATGAGGTCGGTCCCGGAGTGCAGATTTCCATACCTGAGGCGCTTTATATAAGCGGCAAGGGACATCGGATCGAGGGGCAGGGCGTTCAGCTGGATAAAGTCCTGTATTACAATCTCCAGCAAATGCAGGCTGGCATTGATTCTTGGGTAAATTCTTACCAGGACTAGAGTCTTATAATGAGACGTCAACTAAGTTTTGGTCGTCTGTTAAGTGAGTAATCGGTCATACTGAATTAAATGGCCGCCGGGTCGGCACGCCCTTCGCAGGGTTGTAGACGAATGAACTTTGCGATGGAGAAAATAAATATGGGGAATGCGAAAGTGATTGAGTTTCCTAAAGAAAGATCTTTCCGTAAAAGACTTCAAGACAAAGCCCAGGAACAGAAAGCTGTTCTGGTTATGTCAATCGCTTCAGTCGCATTGATGACTGTCTTTGTAAATCAGTGGTTGGTTGACAATTCGGACTCTGCCATTGGTGGTCGTGGCAATCGTGAAATCGCAAGTTTTGAACCGGGTGCTTTTGCCCGTGATGTAAAGTGGGAGCATGACATAGCTCAAAGACTTTCTGCCGAGAAATCGTCTTTGGTTGCGGCCCTGGCTGAAAAGCCGACTTTGCGTGATGATTTGATTTTTGGTTTCCTGGAAGGGAAATACGGAATGAATATTTCAGGTGGCAAAGTTCAAAGCCTGGAGTTCATTGATGCTCAGGCGGGTGAAAAGGCCATGGACATCCAAAATAAAGCAAACTTTCTGAAAAAGTATGCCTCAGCCTTTGGTCATAACTACGTTGAAGTCGCGCCAGCGAAATCAGCTGACGGTGGTGAAGAGGTTTTCACTCTGATTGATAAATCCAAGACCATCGTTGGTCATGCTCATTTCGCAATCGATGCGGATGGCCGTGTTCAGTCTCTGAGATTTGCTCAATAATTCCTTAAGTACACACTGTTTCAAGCCGATACGATCTGTATGTTATTTCCAGATCTGTCGGCTCCAGAAGTCAATAATTCCAAAGAGTTCAAGGCACAGCCTGCGATAGCGTTCCTTATGGATCGTTTCCTGGCATTCATTTTGGACTTTCTTTTGGTGTCTCCCGTAGTCAGCTTGCTGGTTTCGGGACTGGTTCGTCAGGCAAAAACCTTTTTCCTTTTGAATTCCAGATCTGAAGAGGGTGTCATCGCGGCATTGATGTTGTTTGCGGTGGCAGCGACTGCTGTCGTCGTATTGCAAGTGCTGTCATTGTACTTCCTGCAAGCGACGCCCGGTCAGTACTTTCTGCAACTTCGTGTTGTGTCTTACCCATCCACGCAATCAAGACTGACGCTTTCACAGTGTATTGTGCGCTCTGTATCCTGGTGTGGAACTTTCCTGTTGCTGGGGCTTCCGTTTTTGGGCGTGGTCGGTCATCCATTGCGCAGAGCCTTTCATGAAAAGGCCTCTGACACCATCGTCGTCACTCTGAAGAAACAATTTGATTCCGGTCCTTCGTTGCCTGAACAAAGATTGATGACCTCATGGATGCAATTTAGTTTTGCGATGTTCGCATTGGTGGCCTTTGTGGGTCTTGCCAAAAACTATCAGGCTCTGAATGCAGGAGAGTTCCAAACTGCTTCCACCCACGCCGTAACCTGCAAAGAAATTCCTGATAAGGAACTGACCGGTGCACAACGCATGGATGCCGCAGTTTCGCTTTTCCTGTTGAAGGAAATTACTTCTGATTGCCTCAGTCGTGAATCTGAGAATTCATTGTGGAGTGATCCGGTTAATTCCCAATCGATGGCGTATTTTGCGAAGTACCTGCTAAGCGAAGGTCAGGAACGAAAAGACTATTTGAGCAAAGTTTGTGAATCCCGTACGTCCTCCAGCTGCGTGCTGGCTATGTATCTGGATAATCCTGACGACGTACAGCTGGGAGACGCTTCCCATAAACTATGGGTGACCCAGGTTTTGGAAGCCGACCATCTTTACAGTCAAAAAAACTACGAAGGCAGTCTTGAAGTGATTGAAGGTTTGCAGGCTGTGCCAGCACTGCGAGAGGCGATGGATAAAAAGTATGTGCGTTCCATTTGGGCATTGAAGGAAAGTCTTGGTGCCAAGAAAAATGGACGGGTGCCTGCCAGCTCAGATACTTCGGCTGAGTGGATTGAAGGATTCAAAGAAAAGTACGGTGTCAGATGATCATTCCGTGCCCCGAGGATCTGAAGCAGGTTCAGCGCTTTCCATTGACCATGACCTTGGTTGCTTTGAATGTGTTTATTTTTATTCTGATCTTCAGTGGCGCGCGTATGGATATCTCCGACAGTCGCTTATTTGAAATCGAAGGTTTGAATCTAACGGGCCGCCTTTACTATCAATATCTACAATCAATTTCTCCGGATGCCCTGGCGGAAACACCTCACTGGGTGCAGAAGCTTAAAAGTTCCGACTCGGATCAAATGGTGGTGCTGGGTGCCTATGCGCTTCGGGACTCCCGCTTTTTGGAGCAGGGGGATCAGGGCGACTACCGTGGTGATCAGGTTCAAATCCTTCGCTGGAAGGAAGATTTTTCAAAGTTCCGAACCGAATACAAGGAACAGCTCATGTTCCGCTTCGGTCTTAGTTCATCCATGAAAGGTCCGTTGGCCTGGTTGACCTATCAGTTCTCCCATTCGAATTGGTTGCATCTGTTTTCCAATCTGATGTTTTTGGTGGTAATGGGTGCGGCAGTTGAGGCTTTGGCTGGAAGTACCACGATGTTGCTGGTGTATCTTCTGGGAGGCGTGGCCGGGGGCATGGGCTTCCTGTGGTCTCAGGGAGTGGGAACCGTGCCGATGGTGGGTGCCAGTGCCTCTGTCAGTGCTTTGCTGGCGTTTTACTGTGTGGCTGAAGCAAAGGCCCGGGTTCGCTATCTGTTCTTTGTGTCGCCAATGCCTGAACACTATGGTTATATTTACTTACCCACTCTTTTGATAATTCCTCTTTTTTTAGTCGCCGATCTGGCAAGTTTTTGGGCAACGCCTGAAGGTTTGGGGACGGGAGTGGCTTATGCCGCACACTTGGGTGGCAGTCTTTTCGGTATCTTAGCCGGGGTTATCCATCGTTTTGGATTTCTTACTCACCCCAAGTCCTTAACATAACACTGACAGAGTATTTCTTATAGCCCCGTTGACATTTGTCGGGTGGATTTGCGAAAGTGGTCCGCGACAGAGGCTGAATAATCACCCCCTTTACCGAATGGCGGACCCGAATGAAGCTTACTAAGCTCATTAAGTCAGTGATTGTATTAACATCATTGTTTTTCGCAGGTGCTTTAAATGCAGCGCCGGCATCCCAAGCGATTCCATACTATGGAGTCGAGTTCTATCAGGATCTTGCCGCTGGCAAATCAAATGAAGAATTAACCACGAGAATCAAAAACGTCATGCGCAGTTTTCATATCGTGCAGCAAGGCGATTATGATTTGGTTGTGTCTGACTGCCAGGCCCAAAAGGGTTGTTATTGGCATCAACCAATTGGTTACAACCGTGCTCGTGTTTGGTTGATGGGTAAGTTCTATCTGGCTTACGATCAAGCTTCTCACTCCTATTCAGTTAAGGATTTCTACTGCTCCAACTACAAAACTCGCGATGATTTCCGTCGTGGCGAGCCAGGTCCGGATAAAATTCCAGACAACACGGTGATCAACGTTGAGCACACATGGCCACAAAGCCGTTTCAGCCGTCGTTTCCCTAAAGACACGCAAAAATCCGATCTTCACCATCTGTTCCCGACGGATTCACAATTGAATTCGATCCGTGGTAACCAGTGGTTTGGTGAAGTTCATGAAGACACTCAAACTTTGAAATGCCCGGTTTCCCGCTTCGGTGTGGGTGAGGGTGACAGTGATGAAGTGTTTGAACCACCACAGGAGCACAAAGGCCGCGTGGCTCGTGCGTTGTTCTACTTCTCACTTCGTTATGATTTGTACATCCCACCTGACCAGGAAGTTGTTTTGCGCAGATGGAATACCGAAAATCCGCCGGACGCAGAAGAGATCGAAAGAAACAATCAGATCTTCGCGGCTCAGGGTAACAGAAACCCATTCGTGGATTATCCAACGATGGTAGACTCAATCAACGACTTCTAAGCGGTCGTTGAAAAAGGCTCGACTGCTGCGTTGTCGGGCCTTGTCTTCGCTCCAACGTGCCTAGGGCACGCCTATTGGTTCCCGGTTAGGGTGGGGGCCACTCCTGGTAACCCAGTATTCCGATTCTTGGAATCACGCCCAAATCTTTCAGCAAATCTATTGATACATAATTTTTCAGGCTGTGTTTCGCCTTTTCAAGCTGTGCTGTGAAGGGGCGGAAGTCCCAGAATTTCAGTGCGTTCTTTTGGTTGCGGTTGGCGCCGGTCACTTTGAGGGCGATGGCACCAGTCAGTGAGCGAATGAATGGAGCGTAGTTGTTTTTGTTTTTCAGTCGGATCGACAGGTGCAGGTGGTTGCCGCCGTTCGCGAAGGTTTCAATTTTGATCTGATATTTTTGCGCAAACTTGCGGCACAGGGTCTCGATCTGTTTCCAGTTCTTGGCCTTTCTAAAACTCAAAGAGCCAATGGCCTGACTTGATCGCAGTACGACTTGCATCGGTTTTTTCGTGCTCAAAGGACGGCGACATCGGTAGCGCGCTTTTTTAAACAGCGTGCCACCATGAGCATGAGTTGCATGCAGTCGCGGGTCATCGAGACGGAGTTTCTTCATGAACGATGGTATAGTAAAATACTTAAAGCGGGGCAAGTAAGTTGTTGGAAATACTGCGCTATGAGATAGGTTTCGAAGTTGGTGGTTGAAGTTTTACTTGAGGTTTTTGCGAGTTGCTTTTGTGGCAGAAAAACAGGGGCGAATCATGCAAACAGTGTGTTCCTTAAAAAATCTTAAAAAAAGTGGAACAACCCTCTTGCAATGTGTTCAACAACAATGTCTAATTATTTCTACGGGAGGGGTGATACCAAGGAAGGTACTCGGGTGCATGATGTGCTCACCTCTATTTTTTAAAAAGATTATAAAGGCCGGAGTTCACTCCGGCCTTTTTCTTTTCCAAAATCCATCGAAATTCTCCATCTTTAGTACTAAAAAAGTTCCACTGAAAATTTTGAGGGAACGGTATTCATTTGTCTTAAATCATTGAAAGGTGACCCCACGCTGGGCTCTGGTAGGTTTGGTGTTCTCAAATTTCTCGTGGAGGTCGGTCTTATGAAACTATTGGCTGTGGGTTTTCTTGTCTTTGGAATGTCTTCGTTCGCGATGGCGGCGGGGTTGAATTGCAAAAATGAAGCAGCGGGTTATGCGATCACCCAGGTAGTGGCCGAGATGATTAAGACCGAAAAATCCATCTCTTCCTATAAGTTTAAAGCTGAGCGTCCGGTGACTGATGATGCCATTGAACTAAAAGGCGGCAACATCCGCGAGTTCTACAATGTCGACATTCAGCTTTTTGAGGGTCAATCCGAGATCGATGTGGAGCACCCGGCGACTCGTACCGTACGTGTGCAAATTCTAAATACCAACTCGGGCGCTTGTGAACTGGAGAAGGTTTCCAAGTCTGATGGCGAATAGCTTAATATTTAAGCAATTTTGAATACTAAAACATCCGATGAGTCGTGACGCTGGTACTGTAGGCAGATACTGGCTCCGCTTTCGGTGCTTTCTAAAATCACGGGGCGGGTGGTGATACCCAATGGTCCCTCGGTGATTCCTTTAATCCAAATTTCATCTTCAGCACAATGAACCACTTCCGCGAAGGTACCAATGCCTTCAAAGTCGATGGCGCTGCCTTTGGTGATCGCAAACTCCACAACGTGCTCAGGACGAAGCGCCACAACAGGCGCAACCGGTTCTGGGTTGGGTGGAGCTGCTTTGGCTGCGCGAGCAGCTTTTAGTTTTTCATTGAGCTCGCGGTTGACCTGAATTTCGGCATTCAGAACCATTCCAAACAGAGTGAAGTTCATCAACAAGGACAGCACCGTTTGGACGCTGCTGGTTCTCCAGTCCTTTGAGAAAGTCAGGAAGTTATGGGCAATGGTGACTGCCAAAATAACCAGAACGGGGAGCCATGCGGAACTTTTCGCGCGGATCATCAGGTAGCCGACCACGATTTTTGAAATGCGCAGAGCCCATTGCATCGGAGTAGCAGCCATAAGCACGGCACTCAAATAAGCCCAGGACCATTTATGGGGACCTGCCGGCAACATCGCAATACTAATAAAAAAATTTAGAAACGGGGAAAGTAAAAGCAAAACACCGGCAATGCGCAGAAGGCGGTTCATTATCCCACCTCTTTGTGAGATCCCGATTCGCTTTTTTCAGTCTTTTCGGCAAAACGCATCTTAAGAGGCGCCGTTGTGGATGCAGTGGGTGTGACTTGGTCTTTGCGACCACGGCGAACCACGGCATCACTCAGGGCGATGACCAGGCAGATTGCCAACGGGTCAAAGACCGCAACGAAGACCATGATCAGGTACTTCACGACGTTGTCGATTTCCATATTGAAGGCCTTGGAGATGTATATCAAAGGACCGACTTTTTGTTTCTCGTCGATCAATTTGATTTTCGCCTGGGCGATCTCGCCTTCAAGGTTATTAACCTGTGCTTTCAATTGTTGAATCAATGGCTCTGCTTCCGCGCGGGCCTGAAGCTTGCGGGTGATACGGCCCGCCGGGATTTCCTCAATACCGCGATTGATACGATCGATTTCGGCATTGGCAAATCTTTGCTCGTTATGAAGTTTATCGATTTTGATTGTTTCAGCCTCAAGAGTGGAGGCGGAGATCAGGTAGGCATCGGATAAGAATCCGAAGATGCCCATACTGGTGATACCACTTAAAACCACCACGCAGATCACCATATAGGATTTCATGACCAGGTTGATACTTTTCCAGGTTTGGTGAAGGTAAGCCGCAGCCACGAACTTTGCCAGTTCCAGTGCTCCGGCCATCAACCAAACGGCAAGCACCGCGCCGGAGAATAACTTCCCCAAACCCGCAATAGAAAACGCCGCTCCCAAAACGGAAATCGCGATTGCTGAAAGTGCCAAGCCTATAATTACCCAGAGCTGAACCATATGGTTATCTCTTCGGATAAATATGAAGAAAGATTGACGATGATGTTCGTTGAAACGGTCATTGGTCCAGCGGGGAGCTGAGTGCGGGTCTTTAAAACGAAAAAACCCGCTTTCGAGGCGGGTTTTTTGAGTGGCTACTGAGGGTAGGTCCAGTTGTTGTAAGCGTCTAAAAGCTTTCTGTAGTCTTTAGGAAGAAGGCCCTCGTTCAGATCAGCCAGAACATCCTGAACCAAGGAAACATCCATCACGTAGGCTTTGGAGTTTACCAAAAGGCCACGCGCCGTTTTCTTGCGATCCCATGGAGACCAGAATTCCGGATAGCATTTTAGTTTATCGCCCAATTCCAATGTGAATTCACCAACAGTGATTTCGGGATTTTTAGCGATGATGTTTTTGATTGTTTTTACTTGTTCTGCATTCAAAGAAGCGCAGTAGTTGGATCTTTTTTTAGCAGCAGTTCTTTCTTTGTTCGTGTAGTGCAGACGGCGATTCGCCTGGTTCACGAAATCAGAAACAAATTCCTCTGCGGTTACAGACGCGAAGGCTTGGGTTCCAGTAAGTAGAGTTGTAAGGATGAGTGCGAAAATTTTCATCGGGAGTTTCTCCAAATGATCATTTTCTATTTGAGAATTGTCGATTGCTCAAGGAGCCAGGGGAGGACTTGAATCTTTTGCAATAACTTGACGAAAGGGGGCGCCGGCTGGGCCCCGCTTAAGAGGGGACTTATGGGTTCATTACGTCCAAAAGTTTTGAATCCATAGCATCGTGATTGCTGTATCCAAGGTCACGAAGGGTGTCTCTGATCAGATCGATGTCCATCCAGTAAGCCTTGGTGTTCACCAGAACGCCCCATCCCTCACGCTTAAGTGGGGGAAAGAAGATCGGATAGCATTTAAGCTCCGGAGAAAGCTTGGTCCAAAACTCACTTGCGGTTTGTTCCGAGTTTTCACGAACCACAGTTTTGATAGTTTCAATCTGAGTTTGGCTCAAACCTGTGCAGAAGGGTCTTTTTTGAGTGGCAATACGATCCTGGTTAATAAACACCAGGCGGCGGTTCATTTGCGCCACAAACTGGCTGACGAATTCGTCCTGAGAGACAGAAGCCTGCGCCTGCGCGCCGATGATAAGTGTAGTCAGCATCAAAACCAGATACTTCATAAGTGGGACCTCTTGGTTAAAGATATCCCCATTTTTAAGGCACCCGGCTCTGTTCCACAAGGGGTGGGGGGAGACCTTTGAACCTTTTGCAGCCCGGAGCCCAAAAGTGTCACCCTCAACCCATTGAGGTGCAATTTAACAACGGATGAGTGGGAGTCTTTTTAAGGTCAGTGCCGGGTGTTTAAATACCTTTTGGGGGTGGCTATGGAAAAACTGGGGGCCTATCTGAAAACCTGCTTGTTAGCGGCCGCCGGTGTAATATTGCCGGTGATTTTGGTGCTGATGCTGGTGGTGAAAGTCGTTTCAGTAGTGGGGAAAGTCACCTCCCCATTGGCGCAGGGGTTGTCGCCTCGATTCTTTAACGAATATCAATACGCTTCGGAAGTGGTGGCTTTTGGCTTCTTGGTTTTATTGTCGCTGGCTTTGGGGGCTTTTGCGCAAACGAAGGCAGGCCGTGGGATTGGGAATTGGATTGAGAGCACTGTTCTGATGCGCATCCGGGTGTATAGGGCTTTACGGGAATTTGCGGAAAGATTGATCCCTTCGCAGGACGATTTTTTGTTTCAGCCGGCTTTGTTGATTCGTGAAGATGAGATGAATGCTTTGGTGTTCGTCGTCGAAGAGCTTGAAGGCGGGCAGAGTGTGATCTTTACCCCGAGTGCTCCGTCCACTTTTAGCGGTTCTTTGTTTATTGTTCCGACCAAGGATATTAAAAAATTGGATGTGCCGGTCGGTGCTGTCGCAAAAACCTTTTCGCGGTGGGGAGTTGGAACGCAAGAGGTCTTAAAAAAAGGTCAAGGCATCGAATTGCTGCAAGGAACGGAACGGTCGGCAAATCCGGATTCACCGAATTTGCCGATGCATTAGCGGCGATGCCAACATTAGCCAATCTAATGTGGAGTGCAGACTAAAGATATTTTTACTTAAACGTAAAAATTAAAAATGGCTGAAAAATACCAACTTTTCATCGGAATAGATCTATTCGTTCACTGTGCATTTGAGTTCTATCACCTTCGATCTCTGTGAGATCGATCACCGTCGACTTGGAGAATTTAAAACTTAGGTGGATTTTACTAGCCGTGGTAGGGTCCATTTAGTTACTGCTAATTTTGAGTCCATGTTCAATTCTGTTCATTCCCTCCAAATAGCGCTCGTGCCTTTAGGAGGTAATAAATGAGTAAAAAAATATACGTCGGTAATCTGCCTTATTCTGCAAACGATCAGACATTGGCTGATGCTTTCGCTGAATGCGGAAATGTTGATTCTGCAAAAGTAATCACAGATCGTGAAACAGGTCGCAGCAAAGGCTTTGCCTTTGTTGAAATGTCTACTGTTGAAGAAGCTGCTGAAGCTATCAAACGCTTCAATGGCGCTGAACTTGACGGTCGCGCGGTAAGTGTTATGGAAGCAAAACCACAAGCTCCACGCACTGGTGGTGGCGGTGGTTCTCGTGGGGGTTACAACAACTCTCGCCGTTCTTACTAAGACTTTTCAAACTCAGTTTGATTTTAAAACCGGCCTCTAGGGGTCGGTTTTTATTTTTCAAGATAGGATTCCCATGGCTGTACAGGTTATTTCTTTCAACTGTCTTTTGAAAAACAAAACGGGCCAAGTGATCAGCACAACAATCAATCGTGATGTACTAACTTCTCAAGCAAATTCTGACTCGATGTTGAGTGGCCTTTCAAAGGGGCTGCAAAATATTAAAGCAGGCGAGAAAAGAACGATCACTGTGACTGCTGAAGAAGCGTATGGTTTTTATGATCCCAAAAAAGTGATTCTGTTTCCAAAGTCAAAGTTACCCAAGAACATGGTGGTGGGCCAAACGGTTTCCATTGCGGGAAAAAGTGGAGCTATTCGTACTTACAAAATTTTGGAATTCCATGATGGGATGGTCAGCCTAGATGGAAATCACCCCTTGGCAGGTCAAGATCTGATATTTGAAATAGAAGCGATCGATGTGAGAGATGCAACTCCTGAAGAAATCGAAGAGTCTTCGAATGTTGTCTCAAGCCAGCTTTTGCATTAGTTAAATTCGAAAATAAAAAGGCCGATCGATAAGAACGGCCTTTTTATTAGTTTGCTTGCAGTGCAAAACCGATCGGTTCTGCGCCGCATACGTAAATAGGACCTGGCACCTATTCGCCTTCGGCGGGGGCGAAGCCGCGGCGAAGGGTGTTTTCGGTGACGGCTGCGGGTTCCATGTATTGCTTGATATAATCTGGACCGCCGGTTTTTGAACCGATACCAGACATTTTGAAGCCGCCAAATGGATGACGGTCTACCATCGCACCCGTGATACCACGGTTGATGTACAGGTTACCCACTTCGAATTCTTCCTTCACGCGAGCGATGTTGGCAGGGGATCTGGAGAACATACCACCTGTCAGTGCGTACTCTGTGGAGTTTGCGATTTCGATGGCTTGATCCAAGTTTTTCGCGCGGATCACGGCCACAACTGGTCCGAAGACTTCTTGTTGCGCTAATTTTGCGTCGCCTGGAACATCACCGAAGATTGTTGGCGGAACATAGAAACCGTTGTTTGGTGCAGTTCCTTTGAACAACAATTTGTTCGTCTTTTCAGTTTCAGCAATCGTATTCAAGATACGTTCGTGAGCTTCTTGGTCCACAACGGGGCCCATGTAAGCTTTAGGATTTTCTGCAGACTTAACTTCAATTGAACGAGCGGCTTCCACCAAACGCTCTGTGAAACGATCGTAAACTTCATCCAAAACAATCACGCGGCTTGCCGCTGAACATTTTTGACCCGAGAATCCAAACGCGGAGTAAAGAACACCATCAACTGCTTCGTCCAAGTCCGCATCGTTATCGATGATCACGGCGTTTTTACCACCCATCTCGATAATGCATCTCTTAACGTGTTGTTGACCTGGTTGAACCATCGAAGCGCGATTCAAGATGTGAAGACCCACAGCTTTAGAACCTGTGAAAGCGATCGTCGTCGTGAATTTGTGATTCACGATGTATTCGCCAACTTCTTCACCCAAACCTGGCAAGAAGTTGATAACACCTGTTGGGAAACCAGCCTCTTGGATCATTTTCATCAAGCCCCAAGAAACCAAAGAAGATTGCTCTGCAGGTTTCATCACGACTGTATTTCCAGTCACTGCAGCTGCAGTCACCATGCCGGCTAGGATCGCTAATGGGAAGTTCCAAGGAGCGATAACCGCTGTTACGCCACGAGATTTATAGATGTAGTGAGAAAGCTCGCCCGGCAATCCGCCCACGCGAAGTGGTTTTTGCAAAGCGCGCATATCACGAGCGTAGTAACGGCAGAAGTCGATCGCTTCGCCCACGTCACCATCAGCTTCCGCCCATGGTTTACCCACTTCAAGAACTTGAGTCGCGATCAATTGGAAACGATCACGTTGCATAAGATCTGCAAGTTTATCAACCAAAGCAGCGCGATCATTTGCTGGAACGTTTTTCCAAGTTTTGTAAGCAGTTTGTGCCGCCTGCATAGCTTGTTCAGCTTGCTCGATAGTTGCCATGTGAACTTTAGCTACAACTTGTGAGCTTTCAGAAGGATTCACGCGATCAAAGATCTTAGCAGATGTTTGTTCTTTGTTGTTGATCATCAAAGGAACATTCACTGGAAGAGTCGCGCGCAATGAAGCGATCGCCTTTTCCATTTTTTCACGGTCTGCTTTAACAGCGAAATCCAAAAGGGGCTCGTTATAGAACTTGCCTGGTTTTTGCGGGATGATCGCAGATGTCGGAGTCAAACCGGAGGCTGGATCTTTTAAAAGCTCCGCCGTGGTTTTGTTGTCTGCGAATTTTCCACGAAGCCATGATTCATTGGAAGAGTTTTCAAGCAAGCGACGAACAAGGTACGCCATACCTGGGATCAATTCACCGACAGGAGCGTATTCACGCATGCGGTAACCCATCTCGACGATAGTTTTTTTGATTGGCTCTGCCATTCCGTAAAGCATTTGGAATTCCAAAGCGTCTTTAGGGATGTTCAATTGTTCAGCGTAAAGCATACAAGCCGCGATGGTTCTTACGTTATGGGAAGCAAAAGCCGGGCGGATGTGTTTGATGTTTTCCAGGAAGTATTTTGCGCACACTTCGTAGTTCGCATCGGATTCCGCTTTGTTCGTGTAAACCGGTACCGGCCAGCCACGTTGTTCAGCTTCGATAGTTTCGTAGTCCCAGTAAGCGCCCTTAACCAGACGAACCCAGAATGGTGTGCCACGTTTTTTTGCGAAGTCCGTCAACATTTTGCAATCTTCGAAGGAATCACGCAGGTAAGCCTGAATCACGATGCCGAAGAATTTGTAGTTTTTGAATTCGTCTTCGTTGATAAGTTCTGTGAAGGCTTCAAGTGTCAGGTGTTTGACGGAGTACTGCTCCATATCCAAATTAATGAAAACACCTTTTTGCATACCCAAACGGAAAATAGGGCGCATGCGATCTTTTAGGATCTTTTTGGATTCATCCCAAGCAGAGTCTTTGATTTGCGAATAAAGTGCCGTCATTTTCACAGACACGTTTACTTTTGGAATAGCACCTTCGTGATCGCGATCGATCTGCGGAACTTCGTCCCATTTTTCAGCGTCTTTAGCGAGCCAGTTCACAAGCTCGATGCATTTGTTGGAATATTCCTGAGCTTCTTTTTCAGACAAGATCGCCTCGCCCAAAATATCCACTGTGAAAGTCATTTTGTTTTTGCGGGCTTTTTTAAGCACTGGCAAAGCATCATCCGGATTTTCACCGGTGATAAACATTTGCGCCATACCGACAACGTTTTTCTTAATCGCGCCGGCCATCAAGCCCGGAGCCAAAGAACCAAGTCCAAGTCCCACGTTGAATACTGGAGGAAGTTTTCCGCCATCTTCGGCGAAGTATTCTTTCAAGTGGCGAGCAACTTCGTCGCCCGAGTTGATAGAAGGAAGCACGTCCACGAAGCGGAACATGTTGGTTTTGAATTTTTCATTTTTCATACTCCATTCCATGATGGAGCCGTACCAGAAATCTTTGGAGAAGATGGAAGCCTTGGATTGGCTTTCCATGCGTTTCATAATTTCTTCGCCACGAGTGACGATCTTCGATTGGATATCGTTCATAACTTTAGCTTTCTTGTGCCGGCGAAATAGGCCAGCAACTTTACCATGTGAGTGCTGGAATATTTACTCTGTGGCCCAAGAAATTCAAGCTATTTGCAGGGCTATTTGACGCTCCATTGGTGGGTGATTTTTCCCACGATTTCCGCCAATAAAACGTCACCGGGTTTGATCTGACCAACTCCGGCAGGAGTGCCTGTCAAAAGAAGGTCTCCGGCTACCACTGGGAAATGGTGACGCACATAGTCTATCTGTTCTTCAAATGGGAAAATCATCAACGAGGTGTTGCCGTTTTGGCGGAGCTCGCCATTGACGGTCAATTTTATGCCGATGTTGCGAAGCTCATCCAGGTTTTCCACGGGAAAAAAGCGGGACAGCGGGCAGGCTTCAGTAAAACTTTTTGCCAAAGTCCAAGGCTGCCCCTTGGATTTTAGTTTGGATTGCAGTGTACGCTCCGTCAGATCCAACGCCACGCAGGCGGCGGATATTTGTAAGTTCTCGTCAAATTGCAAAGCAATTTCGACTTCGTGGTGCACATCCGTACTCCATTTTGGCAAATGAATCTCTGGGGCTGCGATGGTTGCGCAGCTGCCGGCCTTTAAAAATACCAGGGGTTCTGAAGGAACTTCATTTCCCAGTTCTTTGGCGTGTTCAACATAATTGCGACCGATTGCCCAGATGTTTTGAATCATGGATTGATCCTTTTTAAATCGAGAAATTTATAAAAACCGTCTTTCGCGACTTCAAAACCCACGCACTGGCACGGTGACCAATGGGAAAAGCGGTCCTCGCTTAGATCTGTCTCGCACGGAATTACTGACATGGCTTCAATCACCCAGTCGTAATGGGAGCACAGATAAATCACATCGTTTTTGGATTCAGAGGCTTTTTCCAAAAGTTTGGAGATGCGTTTGCGGAATACTTGAAGGGACTCGTCACCGTGTTGCTCCAAAAGATCCTCCTGGTTTTCCAGAGGGAGTTTGAAATGTTCAGACAACGGGCGAAAGGTGCTGTGGGTGCGTTTGCGCGGCGAAACCCAAAGGTGAGTTGGCTGGGGTATTTCTTTTTTTAGAACCAAATCCAATAAGGTGGAGGCTTGATTGTGGCCCTCGGCCGTCAAATCCGGGTCTCCCGAGAAATCCATGGCTTTTTGGGCGTGGCGAAAAATATAAATCTTCATAATTCTGACTCTGCTATTGAAGCTTGAATTTATGACGCTGCTTTGCTAGTTTCGGCTGTTATTTTCCATCTATTTCAGGAGTTTGTCATGGGTAAAGAACGAGTTCACCGCTATGTCTCCAAAGATCTGACAGTGCGTATCGCCGCAGTTAATGCGACGGAAGTCGTTCGACACATGCAGGATTTGCAGGACACTTATCCATTGGCAACTGTGGCAGTCGGTCGTGGCATGGTGGGTGCTCTTTTGATGGCAGCACAACTTAAAGACGGTCAGCAAGTGGGACTTTTGTTCCGTGGTAATGGACCACTTAGCAGCGTTTATGCTGAAGCCAGCTACGAAGGCCATGTGCGTGGCTACACTCCGAATCCTCACTATCAGCCGGAAAGTTACGAAGGCGGCTTGAGCCTAAAAAAAGCCATCGGTATCGGACTTTTGACAGTGGCTCGTCATCAGCCATTCCAAAAACAACCGTTTCAAGGAACTGTTGAATTGGTCAGCAGCGAAATCGGCGACGATATCGCTCACTACTTGCATCAGTCTCACCAAATTCGTTCTTTGGTTTCTTTGGGCGTTTACCTGGATGCCAACGGCAAAGTGCAATCTGCCGGTGGTGTGCTGATCGAAGTGATGCCGGGTGTGGAAGAAAGCATGGTTGAAAAAATCATCGCCAACTACGAAGGCAAAAAACCAAATATCTCAAAACTATTGAACGAAGGCGCTTCGTGCATGGACCTTGTGGCTCCATTCATGGAAGGCATTCCGTTCGAAGAAATCGAACACAACCAAACTGTCGAGTACTCTTGCCCGTGCACAAAAGCCCGCGTAATGCGCGCCCTTGAAGCAATGGGTGAAGCAGAACTTCAGGACATGTTGGACAAAAAAGAAGAAGTCCACGTGACTTGCCAGGTGTGTGGCAAGCCCTACGATGTGTCTCTGGATGAAGTGGCCGAGCTGAAAAACCTACTTCACCGCGAGTCGATGAATTAGATTTAAAGGGAGCCTTGTGGCTCCTTTTTTTCGCCGCCACAGTGGCGGTGACATCGGCAGCTTGGTTTTTCGATCTGTAACGCCTGATTTGCCATCCTGGCAGATGAGGGCCGCCCGCCCTCATACTCCGGGGAAAGATCACCCATCCGGGGTGATCTTTCATTCACCCGATCGTTTATCAGTCTACAAAAAGGTCGCCCAAAGACGTGGCATGACCATCCGAAATCCCGTTTTCGTTTCGTTAAGATAGATATTTTATTGCTGTTTCTTTGCGATATTTCATTTTGTTGTGTCCCGCGCAAAGGATTTGTAAGTTCTGAAATGAATGATCGCCGCCGGCCCATTGACTGTGTTTGTGATCGATTTGCAGTTTCCAAGAGCTGTTACATTGGCGTCCTGTTTTTGGGTCAATATATTGGCAGCATTTTTGTTCGCCGTGAAGCAGGCGCTTAATCTTTAATGAGGGCCGATTGGCTTCTTTTGCCGCCACTGTGGCGGTGAGCTTTGGCTCGGCCACAATTGAAGTGTTTGAGCTTTGACGACAGGTTGCTTTAGTCGTCACGGGATCAGCATTTTTTGCGGATGATTTGCTTCCGGTTTTTTGAGCGATTACTTTGTCTGCTAAAAATTCAAAAAATTGCCCCAGGTCTGCATTGGAGACTGTATGCGACAGCAGTTCTTGGGCGCGTTTGATTTTAGCAAAGGCCTCCTTGGATAGAGTGAGTTCAAAACGAACACTTGCATCGGCTTGAACTGTTTGTTTCGTGGCTTCAATGACCGGCAAATCAAAAAACTCCGTAACCTGCTGTTGGGATTGGGTGTGATTTTTGTGGCAAAGACTTGCCAAAATTTCTATTTTTTCTTGGGCACTTACTTTTTTGGATTGTGTTTTAAATACTTCCCGCGAAGCCTTTTGCAGCATGGAGATTTGATTGAGTTTGATTTCGCCGCTTTGAATTTTTACTGCGATATCGGGAATTTCTTTAAGCAGGCGAGCGGCATCGATACGTCGTTGCGCGCTTCCCTCAGAGTAGCCGACACCCTGAACCAGATAGTCAAACAAACTTCCAAAGCCCAACTCAAGATAGGTGCGGCGGCAGTCGATTTCTTTAATGGTCAGTAAAACTTCATAGAGCAGGTCGCGCTCTTTTTGCGCCAGCGATTTGATTCTTTGATCTAGTTCGGTTTGGTTTAGCATTTTTAAATTCATCATCGTTGTCTCCTGAATGTGGAGACAACATAACACGGGATTTTATAGGCAATATTTTGGAAGATACCGGAGGTATTGCGAACTCATTCGGTATGTGCGTAATTGCCGTCTGGTGGAGCGATAATTCGAAAAAGCATATTTTAAAAAATAAAAGCCAAATCGCTAATCCTGGCTAAATTGGTGGATTGGTTTTTTCCGTCAATGACTATTTTCTGTGTTTTTCTTTTGTAATTGTCGCGAAATTTAGTCGCCTATTTGAATAAAAAAAGAGAGGTCGGATTTGCATCTGGGACTTTGGCGCTTAAAATCAAGATATCATTCAGCGAATACTAACGGTACCGCCACCGTGGCGGTGAAGCGGTTTTTTTGCCGGCGGTCGGGTGACTGGCAGTACCTTTTAAATAGAGAATAGGGAAATAAGTCATTCAGGAAGGAAGGATCTGCGTAGACAAAATACAGTTTTGAATCTTATTCCTGTCAAAAAACCTGACAGTGGAGGTTTTCAGTTATTAGCACTATAAAGGTGTTTATGAAAACCAATGCGAAGTTTTATTCGGCGTTTCTATTAACAGGCTTTATTCTGATGTATGGAATTGGTTGTTCTTTTAAAAAGGACGGAGCCGAAGAGGATAAAGACCAAAGCGTAGCAACGGCTGAAGAAGTCGCGAATGAGCTTGAGCGTATTAAGCAAGAGGCTTTGAAAAAGCAAACGCTTACGGCGAAGGATTTTGTATTTGAGGTTCGCGAAGGGAAAGCACCAAATCAATATTCGGTTTCCATTAACTATCCGACTGTCGAGGGTGTGGTAGTGTATATTAGCCAGGGTAATGTAATCCCAAATTCGCACTCTGGGATGGTTATCGAGACTGTTGGCGGAAGGTCGTTGAACTTTACTATTACTGCATTTAATAGCGCTGGTGTCATGGTTTTGAATTCTACTGAAATAGTTGAAGTGCCCTTGGATATGGTGATATCTGAACTTTATCCCCTAAGTAAAGATACGAATTTAAAGTTAGGTCGCCTGTACCTAAATGATGAGTCAACATTGCAAACCAACGGCTTCCTCCTATCCATCGAAGCAAACAAAATCTATGCTCGTCCGAAATCAAGAATTATCAATTTCAATTCCGGTGAATCCCTGACTCAAGAATCACAAAAAACCGGAGGTTCCATCACCCTTCGTGCGAAGCATGCCTCTGGCTTTCTATCAATCAACCTAAATGGTGTTGACGGTAAGAATGGTCGGTCAGGTGCAGAGTTGCAATCTATCACTCGAGCCTTTTCGGGTCGTGACGGATTTCCGGGTGAAGACGGTGAGTCAGACGGAGACGGTGATTGCAGTGATGCGTACGATGGAGGTCGGGGCAGCTGTGGCGTAATTAATATTCGCTGCCTTAAACAGCCTACGAATGGCGAAGATGGAGAAGACGGTGAAAACGGTGCGGATGGTGAAAATGGCGCCCGCGGTGGCGACACCGGTAATCTGTTCGTGCAAATTGAAGAGCATGACAGCTTCGCATTGAAGGTTTCATTGAAGCCAGGCCAAGGTGGCAAAGGCGGCGAAGGAGCCCCTGGTAAACCGGGTGGCAAAGGTGGTTCTCCGGGTGATTTGGATGGTTACAAAGTTTGCAAGCCTGCTGTTAAGGGCAAGGATGGTGCCCCTGGGAAATCTGGCAAAACCGGTGGTAAGGGAGCTCCTGGTGGCTGCGGACTAGTAGAGCTTAATGGTCTAAAAAACGCCTTAGTTGAAAAGCCTTAGATATTTCCGAGTACCGCCACGGTGGCGGTATAGTTCCCTATACCAATCTCAAATTGATACGTCATTCACGAAATGGCACCTGTCTATCCTTTGAGCGCCCAAACCCACGGTGGTTTCGGGCGGGGTGGAGCAGTCCTTGCTTTACCATAGGGTATGATAAAACCGTCCCTAAACCTTATTAAACGCAGCTCTTTACCTTGGATGACCGCTTTCATTCTGGTGGTGGCGGCAATTTCAGTTCTGAGCTTCGTTCTGGAAGTGAATAGAGCTCAAGGGTCGGTGGCGCAGTACTTTTCTATCTGGGAAGAGGACATCGCGAAATCCCTTTTAGTAAAGCAGGATTCAACTCTTCTGGATAAGATTCTTGGACAGCTTAAAGAGGTTCACAGTTCAGTTGCCAATGTTTCTGTGAAGCCAACCGAAGGTCTTTGCTCATTTCAGAACAACATTCCAATTACATTGTACTCTTTGCCGGCAGGTCAGGTGCAGGTCTGCTATAGCAGCACGGATCTGGCTTTAAAAACTGTGACTTCCCCGATCTTTTTGATTGGTGTTTTTTTGGGCTTGATGTTTGTGTCCTTCGGTTCCCGCCGTGAACTATTGAATCGCATGCAGGAACAAAAGCTTCAGTCAGAACTTGAGCGTAATAAAGAAATCTCTGAAATTTCCCGTCAAGTCGCTCACGACATTCGCGGCCCATTGATGGCCTTGACCACATTGACTCAGCTTTCCCATGAGATGAGCAATGAAAAGAAAGAACTTCTAAGTCTGGCTGTGGGCAGAATTCGTGGTATCGCCGATGACTTGTTGTTGCGTGGCAGATCAGGTCACGAAAAAAATGAAGTTGCAATAAAGGCAAGTAAACCAGCAGGGGACCAGACGGATATTATTCAAGTCGCAGATCGCCTGTTGAAAGAATATAAGTTTTCTTATCCACAAATCGAATTTACGTGGCATCAGCATGTGAAAGCTGAAAAGTTGCAATTGCCACTGGATGAAATGAAACTGCTTCGTGTATTGGGCAATATTTTGAATAATTCAATTGAAGCAGCCCCTGAATCTGAGGCTTCAGTTAGTATTTCTTTATTGGATCGCGATCAAAACTGGCTTTTACAAGTCATGGATAACGGCAGTGGTATTCCCGAGGAAGTTCTTCCTCAACTTATGAACGAAGGCAAAAGCTTCGGTAAAGAAAACGGCAATGGTTTAGGTTTGTATGATGCCCGCAAAACATTGCAGGCCGTCGGTGGAGATTTGCAAATCCGCTCTCGTGTGGGAGTCGGTACTCAAGTGATCATGGTCATTCCAAAAATCACAGCTCAAATGTCAGTATCATAAAAGGTGCCAGGTCCTAGTTTTCATAAAAGGTGCCAGGTCCTAGTTTTTATCGCAGAGTGATAAGAACTAGGACCTGGCACCTTTTAATTTTCTACTTCAATTCCTAAAACATTCTCAATGGTCTTATCGTAGCGATCTTTCTTTTTGGGCTTACCAGCTCCAGAGTCCTTACGGACTTGGGCGACGTCGACAGAGAATGCTCTGAATACGTCAGCCGTTTTGTCTGCGGCACTCACTTGGAAGTGATATTCTTTGTCCTTGCAGTAAGCGGTTAATTTAACCATTTCGCTTAGCTTATTGGCCGAGTTGATCTGAACTTCAGAAATATTAAGAGTCGTGATTTTTGTTTCCAGGACCGAGTCCGGCTCGCCCTGGATGTTTTCAATGGCGCAGGGGAAAGTGATGATCAGAGGTGTCTTTTCACGCAATGCCAATGTATTTGCCGCTGCAGGCGCCGCCGGTGAAGTCTGTGGGAACTCCAATTTTGTGATCATAAGTCCCCACGGGTTTTCCAGTGTTCTTTCGGTGCTTTCGATTTTAAGGGAGGCATTAACGTAGAGTGTGTTCACACGTCCCGGAGCTTCGCTGATCTGCACTGCCAGAAGGGCGGAGTAATGGCTGCGATCGGTTTGATTCAGCGTCAGTAGAGTGCTTTTTTGGTTCAGGGATTTGCTTTGGATTTTATCGCGCAGGCGTTGGATTTCCTGAATTCGTTTTTCGCGCAACTCCGGCGCCATCAAAAAGGTCAAAGAAGTTTGCGACTGCCAAAAATTATTGGAATCGTAAGTGAAGTATCTTTCCAGGTACTGGCGCAGGAACGTGCCTTTTTCCATCTCGGTAAGCTGGATTGTTTGCGGTTGGGTATTATCGACACCGGCCATGTCCGTGGTGATGGCGACGACTCTGGGATTTGATTTTAATTGCCAGTAAAGGACGCTCACCACTGAGGCCCAGATAACACTCGCTGCAAATAAAATCTGCCAGAGATGTTTTTTCATTACTGGCCCTTTTCAAGGGGCAGAATTTCAATCATTTGATCGCGGTGATATTTCTTATTAGGTCCGTCGTCGACCCATTGGTCGATTTTGTATAGACGGATCTGCGCTTTGCCGCTTTGGAAGTAGCGCTTGTCGGCGCTGCCTTTGGTTTCTTTTAAAAGCGTGGCCGTGCCACTTTGGAAGAAGTCCAACTGCGCCTTCAGTTTGTCGTTTTCCATCTTGGCCATGTCGAGCTCTTTGTTGTCATCAAAGTACATGTTGGCAGCAACAGCGGCGATAACTCCCACGATACCACCCCAGTACATGGCATGAAGCTCCGGGCGTTCGTCGTCAGGTGCAGTCGCAGCTCCGGCAATGGCACCGACGCCCACACCGGTCAGTGTCGTTGCAAGTCGACTTTTTTGATTAGTGGCACAGGCGGAAAAGAGAAAGCATAAACTCAGCAGCAAACAGGATTTTTTCATACCATAATGCTAAGGATGTTTAGGTCTGGAGGAAAGTAAAAAAACAAAGGCCGCTTAAGTTTCCCTTAAGCGGCCTTTGTTTTTATAAAGATAAATTTACGGATTACAGTTTTTGGATGATAGCGTCTGTGAAGGACTGAGTTGTCCCTTTACCGCCCAAGTCACCAGTGCGAGCGTTGATATCAGACAAAGCTGCGATCAAAGCCTTCATGATAGAGTCAGCTTTAGCGCCTTCACCCACGTGTTGCAGCATCATCACTGCAGATTGAAGCAAAGCTGTTGGATTGGCTTTGTTTTGACCAGCGATATCTGGTGCGGAACCGTGAACGGCTTCAAAGATAGCTGCTTTTTCACCGATATTGGCACCTGGGACAACGCCCAATCCACCAACAAGGCCTGCGCAAAGATCAGAAAGAATATCGCCGTACAGGTTCTCAGTAACAATTACGTCGAATTGCTGTGGGCGAGTCACTAGCTGCATGCAGGCGTTATCAACGATAACATCTTTCGTTTGGATGTTTGGATACTGCCAGCCAACTTCCTGAGCGACTTTCAAGAACAAGCCGTCAGACATTTTCATGATGTTGGCTTTATGAACGATCGCCACTTGTTTGCGACCGGTTTTTTGAGCCAGGTCATAAGCGTAGCGCGCGATTCTTTCAGAGCCACGGCGAGTGATGCGTTTGATGCTCTCCGCAGTGTTTTCATCAACCATGCGCTCGATACCAGCGTAAAGGTCCTCAGTATTTTCACGCACGATCGTCAAATTAACGTCAGAAGCGACACACTGAACGCCGGGAAGGGAGCGAACTGGTCTGACATTGGCGTAAAGGTCAAATTTTTGTCTCATCGTCACGTTGATGGACTTGTGGCCACCGCCCACTGGAGTGGTCGTAGGTCCCTTGATCGCCAATTTGTTTTTGTTGATGGAATCAATGGTGTTTTGAGGAAGAAGGTCGCCCAATTTAGCCAAAGCGATTTCGCCGGCTTGGTGCTCTTCATACTCAAATGGAGCATGAACGTGTTTAAGCACGCGGATTACTTGGGACATGATTTCAGGGCCAATGCCATCACCAGGGATTACAGTCAGTTTCATCATAGTTTCGCCTTTCAGAATGAAACAGACTTATCAAGTTTGGGCTCAAACCTCAATAAATTGGTTTTAAAACTCCCCATTTGCGGCGACGGGGTGTCTAAAACTTTTACGACAAATAATCCAGTAAAAACAGATATTTAGCTCTGAAACCCGGGGTTGCCTGTGATCTGGACAGGGGAGTGCCTGTCTCACGCGCCGAATGCCGAAAACTGTAATTATTTAAAAACTATGGAATTTCAACGTGTTATCGGTGTCCCGTCGGTGGAGCAAGGTGGTCCTGACTTTGTAATAGGTAAGGTCAGGAGGACACGCTCATGTTCAGATATATTGGAGTTGCAGCACTTGTGGTTATGGCTTTGTTGTTAGAAGCCTGTGCTCCTAAGTCTCAGAGTGACTGTGGCTTTGTACAAAACGTTTATGGCGAGCGTGTTTCCTGGAAAGCTGACGTTCCAGTGACGATGTACTTGCATGACTCTGTTCCAAATGAATTTATTCCTGCTATCGTTAGTGCCGCTCAGACTTGGGAGCGTAAATCCGGTCGCAGACTCTTTAATATCGTAACGACTCCTCGAGTGAGTGGCCCCAATCAGCCCCGTACCGATGGTAAAAACGTCATCTATTTCATGAATACCTGGGAAACAGAAAAAGCCTCTGAGCAAGCCAGAACCACGATCCTGTGGACGGGTGATCAGATTCGCGAAACAGACATCCGTGTAAATGCCAAAGTTGACCCGGAAACCAGCAAGCCATTCTTTAGCTTCTATTGGAATCAGGGGACGGGCTCTGGTGTGAATATCGAAGCTTTGATTTTGCACGAGATGGGACATGTTTTGGGACTCAAACATAATGACGACGGCGGATCTGTAATGGCGACGTATTTGAAGAACAACGACGATCGCACGGAGCTGTCAGAGCAGGATACAACGGATCTGAAGTGCGAGTACTAGTGACTCGGCTTGTAAAAGTTTTATGTAAGTTAATTTAAGTTGAGAAGTGATTTTTTAGAAATAGACTTTTATGTCGGCGCCTTGAAAGGCGCACAGAATCAGGAGTTCGCGATGAGAGTGATTGGAAAAAACGAAACAGTACAAGTTCAAGAAACTGCGACTACTGAAGCATTCGTTGGATCATTTGCTCCGTCAGAAACTGTTTCTCATACAAGTTATCACGAACTTTCAGATAAACCTGTTCAGGAAGTCGATGCTATCAATCAATTGCATGCTAATCTTGAGATGCTTAATGATATGCAAACTAGATTTAGTTTTGTTATGCGCGAAGTGCGTTATCTTTTGAAGGCCTAAACTCCGTTTAATTCACTCTGAGTAAATAAATACCTATTTTTATATGTCACCAAACACATGTTAGATGACATATAAGAAATTTTCGCATTTGATGTTCTCTAGAGGAGAACTCCATGCAGGACATCATCAAGTCAAATTGTGCACACGTATGTATCCCCACTGGCGGACTTCATCCTGTTGTTCAACGCCAATTTCAAAAATGGGGGCTTACGAAGACCGAAGGTGACATCGGTTTGTTGCTATTGAAGGGACTGAGCTTGCGCGCTATTTCGCAATCTCGTGGAACTTCAGAGACTACTGTTCGACAGCAAGCATTGATTCTATACAAGAAAGCAGCCGTAGAGGGACGTCATCAGTTAGCGGCATTTTTCCTGGAAGATCTTTTGAATCCGTGCCAAGTGCCGAAGTTCGAACTGTCATAAGGGACCGCAAGGTCCCTTTTTTTTTGATTAAGCTTTGCGGTTAAATCCCATGGATGTCATTTTCGGAATCGTATAAACCACCCAGTCCCCATCGCGCTCGCGGGTCATGCCCTCGCTGACGATGGGTTTTTCGAATGCAAACTCCTCACGGAATGTCTGGAAGCTGCTGCTGGTGGTTTTCTTGTTCTCATTTTCAATTTTATCTTTGAAAGAACGCTGGCCGGAAACAGTGGCGCGGTCATTTTGAACCGTCACGCGCACGGAATCCTTTTCGTGCTCAGGGACGAAGGCTCTTA
This sequence comes from Bdellovibrio sp. GT3, assembly GCF_037996765.1. Classification (NCBI taxonomy): domain Bacteria; kingdom Pseudomonadati; phylum Bdellovibrionota; class Bdellovibrionia; order Bdellovibrionales; family Pseudobdellovibrionaceae; genus Bdellovibrio; species Bdellovibrio sp. GT3. Next base: position 365,843 of record NZ_JBBNAD010000004.1, read on the forward strand.
ATACGTAATAGTCGGAAGTCTCCTGCATTTGGCTGCCACGATTTTCGACCTTATAAAAAGGATCGTGCTCTTTGCTTTCGTACTTGGCTGCCTGCTTGGAGAACTTTTCACGAGTCACCGCAAGTTCTTTTGCATACATATCCTCTTGGATATTCAATGACTCTTTATTGGCTTCGTTGTTTTTCAAGTAAGTGCTTTGAAAATGCTGATTCTGAGTCTTCAGTTCCTTTTCATAAGCTTTCTTGTTTTGCATGACTCGTTGGCTGTACTGATTATTCAAATTCTTTTCTTTCGAATCCCAGTGCTTTTGTTGCTGCTCATAGTCCTTTTGGAACTCGGTCTCCGAACGGGTCAATTGCTTTTGTTGTTGTTCTTGTTGAATGGCGATTTTCTTTTCGCCAGTGGAGCGTTGTTTCGAGAAGTCCTCTTCCTGATTGGTGCGCAGTTTTGTCTGCGCAAGCTTGCCGCGCTCTATTTCATTTAATAGAGACTTCTCGTTTTGTTCATGGGCGCTATCCAGGCGCTTTTGGCCGAAGGTGTTTACCTCTCGGATGTCTTTATTGTAGCGCTCTTTGGATTTTTGGATTTCGCTGGCCGAACGCTCACTGATGCCGGCTATTTGTTTTTGAGCGTGATCCTGAGTGTCTTTGATTTTTTGATTGGATTCCACTTGAACCGTTTCCAATTGTTCACGACGCTTGTTGCGAGTGTCAGTGACTTTTTGGTCGTAGTCTTTTTGCAGAGTTGCTGTGCGCGCGTTGTAGTTATCTGAAAGGGCAGCGCGCTTCTGGGCGGAATCCTCAACCATTTCCTTTTGGCGGTCGCGGATGTGATTGATCGCAGCCTCATTGGATTCGCGAACGGATTCCTTTTTATCGGCGTAGTATCCACGCAGGTCTTCAAGCTGACCTTCATTTTCCTTGGTGATCTGTTTCTTCTTACGATTGTGCTCGGTCTGAAGTTCAGACAGTTCGGCTTGATTGGATTTGCGTGTGGAATTGTCGATAGATGACATATCCACTAGTGTATCAAAAAGAGGCAGTGGTACTAGGGTCCTGGGTTTTCTTCGGAGGGAATCTGGCCCTTAGGGTTGGGGCACAAGGGTTTCATGCCGCCAGTGCGGCCATAGCAGCGCCAGGTATCGATGTAGGTGATGGTTTCATCGGCTGCGACCGGGTAGAAGGCGCGATACTGTTCAGGATCCAAGGTGCTTTCAACCAGACGAAAGGCGGGTTCGGTGTTCTCGGAAGCGTCTTGTCCTTCCGAAGGCTTGGCGGAGGTGGAGATCTTCAATACGAAGACTCGATACTCAGCTTGTGCAAGCATCGGGATCAGGGAAAAAAAGAAAGCCGATAAGAGACGTCGATATTTCACAATATCCCCTATCGGCTTTGCGGTGGGAAAACATGAAATCAGGATATCATCGGAATTCCGCGTTGCATTATTTTTCGGTGTTGATGTCGATTTAGGACTCTAAGAGATCGACACAAAAATCAAGATCCCGGATTTGTCCTGAAATGTTGGGTAAATTGAATAGGAATTAAACACTTTCCCTCGAGAAAGTGTCATAAAAAAACCGCTTAACTGGAAGCGGCTTTTAGTGAGAGTGCTCGTGATTCGCGCGAACCGTATTTTCCACAATGTGAAAATAGGCGCGGATCAGCATTTGATGGGAGTCTGAGTCCAAAGCCTGCAAATACGCCATTTTTTCAAAATAGGTTTTGCGCGCAATGAGCTCGGTCATCACGTCTTGGACCTTCTTCATCTTATCAAAGCTGTAGAAGTCCTTGTCGTCTGTGACTTCCTTCAGAGCCTTCGCGATGGTTGTGTTATCAAACAGAACATGAACACCCATTGCGGAGTGTGAGAGAAGTGCTTCCATTCGTTCAAGACTTGTCTCTTCAATATTCACCAAGATCGCCTCCTTGCACCTTGGAAAAACCATTTAATGGCACAACATAATTTGAATGTTGGGGAAGAAAATGGAGAGTTGCAAGAGGAAAACGCATGGTCATGACGGGGCTTGTCGTGTCAGATTTTTTTCCTGTTGTTGGCAGGGTGGATTTCTCTCCATAATAGGCAATAAGGAGCCACGATGGCCAAAGCTAAAACTCGTCCTGTTAAGTCAAAATCTATCACTGAAAAAGAATATATCGTCGTCGATGAAAAAGCCGGTCTGATTTTCGAAACCGAAAAGGACCTTTATGGCTACTTTGAAACAGCGATTAAAAAGTTTCAGGATGAGTATCAATCCTACCGCACACCGGATGATTTTACTGACGAAGAGCAAATGGCCCGGGAAAATTATTTGGAGTCCACATTGGATGATCCGGATGAAGTTTGGATGGATAGCGAGTCCATAGAAGATTACGCAGTTTACTATTTCATTCGTGAGTATGAAGAGGGTGCAACGGCCTTTAAGTACATTGCGATCGCGTACATGGTTGAAGAAGAAGAGTATCCCACTTTCGTTTTCATGCATTTCCCAACCCGTGACTCCAACGTTTGGCATCATTACCAAAAAGGTGAGATGGTTTACGACAGAAATTATGCCGAAGCTTCCGCAGGCGCCATCGAAGGTGATGCAATGCTTGAAGGTGATCCTTTGGCTGTGGGTCTTTATCAAGCGATGATGAAGGTGCGCACAGACAAGGACATTGCGCAGGAGCAATTCCAGGACTACGCAGAATTACGTGAGGAAACGATCGAGTCCGCAGATGAAATCTGGAGAAAAACCGATACCGAAGGCCACGTGCTGGTGAGCTTCATCAAGGAGTTCCCGGATCACGAGACGAAGGATCTGGTTTATGTGGCCATCACCCAGGAAGACGACGAAACCAATGTTCACTCATTGCTGTTCTCGTTCCCGACGACGGATGAGGCTTTGGTGGATCGTTACCGACAAGGTGAAAACCTACAGGCCGAGGAAGTAAGCCAGGAATCTTCGCACTAATCCGATGATCTGGCCTTACATTATTCTGTCCTATATCAGTCTGTTCGTTTTTGGCCTGAGCGACAATGTGCGCGGGCCACTATTTCCTGAAATTATGAAAGAGTTTGCGGTGAACGACTCCATGGGATCATGGATGTTCGCCCTGAGTTCTATTTCAGGGTTTCTTGCCAGCTATCTGGCGCGCTTTCTGCTTCGCCGCTTTGATCGCCTTAGTGTTTTGCGCAGCGGGGCGATTGCATTGATTTTTTCTTTGATAGGTCTGGCGACGGCTCCGCACTTTTATGTTTTTCTGTTTTTCTCTCTGACATTCGGGATGAGTCTTGGGATTGTGGGATTGATTCCCAACGTATTGGTGCCGTTGGGCTCAAGCGAAAATCGCAAGCAACAGCTGCTTTCGGGCCTGCACGCGATGTATGGGGTGGCAAGTTTCTGCTCGCCCTTGATTGCAGCTTCTGTGGAGCATGTGACCGGCAGCTGGCGCTGGACATTCGGGATTATCACGGTGGTGCCGTTGGGATTGTTGCTTTATACATTCCACGGCAGTCATGAAAATCTTCATAAAAAGGCCGAGTTTGTTCCGGAAAATCATAAACTAAACAAAGCACGCAATTTCAAGCCCCAGATGTTTTTGGCGTTTATGGTCAGCTTCTGCGTGTGTGCGGAAATCATGGTTTCGTCGCGATTGGCTTTGTTTATGAGACGGGTGATGAACTATGACATGGAGATGTCGGCCTTGTACGTCACTTACTTTTTTGTTGGTATGTTGATCGGCCGAACGTTGTTTGCATTGATTAAACTTCCATTTAGTTTACGTGTGCAGCTTTCGGGAGCAGTAGTGCTGAGTTCAATCTGTATTTATGCCGGAGTTCACTGGAATCCGATTTTTCTTCCGATCACGGGGTTTACGGTGGCTCCATTTTATCCGCTGGCCATCACTTGGATCTCTTCTAAATTTCCCACAGACTTGGATTCGGCGGTTTCCTATATGATGGCAACAGACTCGATGATGCTGGTTGGAATGCATTTGCTAGTGGGGTACTTGACGGATCTTAAAGGCATTGCCTTTGCCATGTTGCTGGGACCATTTTATTGTCTGCTGTCTTTTCTTCTTATCAACAGCTACGAGTACTTCTTTGAGCGACACAAACCTCAAGAGGATTCAAACATCGCCTAAAAGAAAAACGCCAACCGTGGGGGACAGCTGGCGTCTTAGGGGGTTGTTCAAATAAGGTTAAAATTAGAAGCAATAATTTTTAGCCATGTCCTGGTACTGAGTCGTTGTGTAACCAGAGCTTTTATAAGAGTAAAATGGATGAAGCTTTTGCAGAACCGAAGCGCGAGCGGCACCGGAGCTTTCAGTAGCATATGCATTTGGATTGGCCGTGAACATTGGCAACAAGCCGTTGATTTCAGTGATGGCTTTGTTTGTGGATGAGCTATAGGCCGTGATTTTCAAAACATCATAATCACCATTATAATCCTGAAGATTCGCAAGTATGATCACGCGGCCAAAGAAAGACGCCGGTTCACCGTAACCCATTGACAGAGCCAATGCAGAGATCGAAGTCCAATTGATGGATGTGCCCCAGGAAGTGATAAATTTTTTCGCTTGAGTATCATAAAGAGCCAAAGGCACTGCTGAGGAATTCAAGTAAGTGGTGCCGTTGGAGTTCGCATACCATTTCCACATCGAGATATAAGAGGAGCCTGCAGCAAAACCTGTAGGAAGAGTTGTGAGTTTGACCCAAACCAAATCCATACGGTAGCTGCTGCCTTCTGTGTAAGCCATTTGGCGGGCAGCAAGGCCTGCAGTGGAAGTGGAGTTACAAACAGCAAGGGCTTTTTTGTCGGCGTCAGTAGTTGAAGTGATGACTTCACGACTTGCAAAATCAGTTGATTGTGCACCAGATGATCCGCAACCTGTTAGAGCCGCCGCACCTGCAATCAAAAGAACCGTCATTAAACCATTTTTCAAATTAGACATTTTCATAAAGCCCCCGTGCACCTGTTCTACAGATCTATTAAGCAACTGGGATGCCATATTTCATTTAGAAACACGCCATTTAGCACAGCATTTTCAGAGAGTTAGAAGGGGAGTAAGGTGGGGTTTGCTCAGGTCTCATTTGCATACGACGAAGCTGACAAAATAGGGCTGACAGTTTTGAGTGGTGTCTCAGAAAAAAACAAAGCCCAACCACCATGGTTGGGCTTTTAGGGAAACTCCGGTTTTTTCAACCGAGGTTTATTAGATTAATTCAAGATTACATCGCGCAACGGTAGTCTGCTTTATAGTTACCGTTTACCAAGGAAGCCTGGAACGTTACGATATTACCGCTTACAGAGTAACCGGAAGAGATCACGTTGCCAGCAGAGTCTTTGATTACTAAATCAACTTTACCATCGTTGTCTGCATCAATCGGCTTACAGCTTAAGGACACAGATCTTGTCAATGATACCGCAGCGTCACCGGCATTTTTCAAGATCGCAGTATAGTCTGTTGCGCAAACTGAACCTACGATACCACCAGTCATCTGAGCCAGGGAAATCAGTACTGGAGCAGGCTGATTGGAAGTCGTGCAGGAGTTGTCGCCTGGAGACTTAACAATCGTATCAACCATCATGACTTTTTCAGAGCCCAGTCTGGAGCGGACAAGGCTTACAAGGTTTGAAGGTTGAGATTTTGATACATCAAAACCAGTGGTACATTGACCATTACTGCACTCATCCTCATCCGAGATAATAACCACGACAAGGTTGGAATCAGTACGGAAGAATCTGTCTGCTGCTGGCAAGGCAACGTCACGCTCGATAGCACGGTAGATACTATAGATAGGGCGTTCGTCACCATTACCTTTATCACCCAATTTAATAGCGTCAGCCAAAGCAGCCTGTGCTTGTGAAGAGCCATCGGCATTGCTTAAAAAGCGTTTGCCATTCATTAATCTCATTTGTCCGTCACCCCAAGCGGCATTCATGCCACTGGAGTCGGCAGTATTGATACGAGGGTCTGTCGTCGTTAAAGCGACTCTCCAGTCCAAATGATCCACCAAGCCCATGAAGCCATTGATTCTGGATGACATGTTAGCTTGTTCTTCCGCCATCGAACCGGAGTTGTCGACTACGAAAAGAATATCAATTTTGGAATTCTCCTGGATCCTGAAATCCTGAGACAGTCCGCGTGAAGGAATAACTGTATCCGACTGACCTGGACTTGAGGAAGCCAGCGTGGATTGTGTGAAACTCATGTCCTGTGGAGCACAAGCAGATAAAGCAGCTAGAGAGAGAATCGAGATGTATGCATTTGTCTTTTTCATAATTACCCCTATGCCAGACGTTAATGCATCGGTTGTGCCAACCGGAAAGGGCTTAAAATCGTCGCCGCTGTAAAGCTGAGTAACACTGTAAAAAGAGTAGTTAACAATCAGGAAAATTCTCATCTTTTGGAGTCAATGAAACATTCTCGAATGAGACAGTGAGCGAAATTTCCCCAAGGAATTCAACAGGGAACCGTCGAACGATTAACATAAGAATGAAAAATGCGATGGATCCTGTCTCGATTTGGATCATCATCGCATTTTTTCTTTACTTCAAATTTTTGGAAGCGAAGTTATTTAAAATTTTCTGTTTACTTTATTTGCGCTTTTTTCAGGTCATCGTCTGACACCAGAGACCAGGTCTTGCCATTGTTCTCAGAACGCAGAAGAGCGTTGTTAAGATACGGGGACACAAATGACGGTTGTCCCTTTGCATCCTTCACCTGATATGGTGGGTACGGTCTCATGTTGCTGTATTCAACATATATATTGTCTTTGCGATCCACAGTCATCACCTGATACCAGTGTGTGTACTCTGGAGCGTTAGGATACACAAGAACGCGAGCAGGATTCCAGCGGAAGGTTTTCGTTTTTCTGTCGAAGTTTCCGTTCTGATAAACCAGGGCGCCGAAATATTCGAAATCGAAAACCTTTTTGTCATGCATCCACTGGCGATAAATGGTGTGAACTGTGTCGTTCGCATCAATCATCATGGAGATATACGTTTGACTGCCTCCACCCCATACAGGTGAGCTGTAGTTGCTCTTATATCCTGTGTCCACGGTGTTCATCGGGACTTCCTTGCTCCAATCTGCAATGGAATCAGGCTTCAGGGAGTAAGTGGACATGAAGTGAGATCCATGGCCTCCGGAAACAACAATCAAGTTGCCATTCCAGGTGCGAACGATGCCCGGCTGATTGTGAGTGTCGTTGACCGGCCAGGATTTAAGAATCGGCTTTTTACTGACCTTTTTTGTTTTAAGGTCGTATTCAGCAATCCAGATTTCAGAATAGGGCTGATTGTTGGCGTCGGGCTTAGGGATGATCGCACGTCCCGCGGAGTTCATTTTCGGTTTGAATTCACGATTCGCCTCAAGCCAGACAACGAAGTACTTGTTGCCGGAGCGAATGATCTTGGGCGAAGATCCGCTGCGGTAGCCAATCTCCTGGGCGCTAAGGCTTAGGAGTACGGGCTTTTCAGCCTCAAGTTGTCCTTTGGAATTCCTGGAGATTGGTTGCAGGTAAAGTTTTCCGACAGTTCCCAACCAGGAGTAGTCTTTTTCAAAGCCCGGAAGTTTTCCGTCGCTTAAATAGTAAAGCATTGCTGGAGGACCTTGAAGAGGAGCGCGGCTGTGCGGGCGTTCCAAATCATACAACTGTGGAAGTGGACAGTCATTCGTGCCAAGGACTCTGAAGATGCAAGCGGTGTCTTTGGTTCCCACCAAAGGCAGTCCCTGCCAGTTCAGTCCCTTGTCGTCGGAGTACATCATCACATACGAAGTGTCTTTGTTGAAAACAGTGGTTTTCATGCGAAGCACCGTGTACATGCGATCGTTTTTATCAAAGACCGCCATCTTGGGATCCCACAAGATGTCCTGTTTTGATTGCATAATCAAATCAGCAGCTTTGCTGTCGTAAAATGGAAGCAGTTGCTCGGCCATAAACGGGTAGTGAGTCCATGAGTTTTGGCGCAATGTTTGGAAACCATTGGCTACGGGGACAGTTTGCTCGCGGTCGTTGTAACGAAAGTAAGGTCTGTTTTTGGAGTCGAAAGAGGGCGCGGACACAGCATATGATGGTGACCACTTAAAATCATGGCGTTCATGGAATGGCTCCACGAATTCATCCGCCGCGCGCAAGGAAGAAAACTTTTTTGCGGCAAGTACTTCAGCCTTCGGGAAGGGCTTAAGCTTTAAGGTTTCAAATTCCACTTTGTTCGTGGAGGACAGGTCCTGGGTTTCCACTTTTCTGGTGGTTAGATCTGAGTATTGAAGTCCGGAAAAGTATCCAATAAAAAGAGCGATACCAATACTTGCAGCTGTATATCTGGCTTTACTTACGATCACGATCAAAGTCTCCCGATTTGAAACACTTATCGGTTCATTTTGATCGATTTTTAAGTAAAAAGCCCCCTCAAAAGAGTTTTGAGGGGGTCTAGTTATTTATTCATTTGTACTTGTCGGTTCCAGCAAGCGAACAGTCAGGTTGTACACCGAATCACTCTCCGAGGGTGCTTCGAGGTCCTTTGCTAATTGCTCCTGGAAAGTTTTGATCTTTTCCAGTGCATGAGCGTACTGTTCGCGTTTTACCTGGATGGCGATATGCGCCCCATCTGATAAACCGCTGAGATCCCGGCTGTCGATCGTTTCGATCAACTCCGTTCGAGCCTTGACTCGACGTAGAGCCATCTCTTTCATAACCGCACTGCGTGCGTGTTCTGAGAGTGCCAAGTCGATAAAGTACTCTTTCTCTGGTTGAGTCAGATTCAGTCGCTCGGCAAGATTGATCGCCCGTGCCTCTGAAAGTCCCATTTTACGATTCAGAATTTCACTGAGTCGTGAGCTGGGCATTTCCAGATCTCTGGCGAATGCTCTTAGCGAGTAAGACGGATTCTTTTTCTGACGTTTTTCGAGTTCGCGTAAAATAAAGTCCCGATAGTTGTGCATGACTACCTAGCCTTTGGTTTGAATTTCCCCTAAAAACAAGTTTGCGAGATTCCGCGAAAAATCTCCAATTTATTTTTTATTCTGGCTACTCTTGAGACGCGGTCTGAAATTTCACTGTCTAACTTTTTTCAGAGAGAAATTAGCGCGTTTTCACTTAGACAGGTGTCAAAACTTCAGGCAGTAGTTTTGGATACTTAGGGCTCTTCATCACGTTCAAACACAGGCGAGTACATGGAAAAATGATCGCGCTTCCACCAATGTCCGGTGTTTTTTAGCTCTTCCCAGTTGCTGAAATGGTACTGGTACTTCACGAAGCGCATGAATTTGGGGGATTTTCCCTCGAAAGGATCATGTTTAAATAACTCCTGTACCTCAGGGCATTCATCAAGCAGACGAGTCGCAAGATTCTGCAGCCAGAGATTTTCGTTGAATCCCTCGAGAGCCGCGAACCACATTTGCCAATCCAGGCGGGGCTGAAAGGGGGCGATCAAAGTCGGACGATGAGAGAGCTTTGTCGGCTTGTGTTTGAATTCGTACTCGAGCCAGGTATTGTTATCGTTACTGCCTTCAAGCACGATTTCAGGGCGGGTTTTGGTCATGACTGCAAATAACCCGTAAGGATTGGTGATACGGAATGGATAGAGGGCTCGCATCCACGGCAGCATGAAGTCCAAGGACTGACTTTTTTCAAAAGCCGTTTTAAATATCCAAAACAAATTTCCTGGAAGCAAAATGACCAGCACTGCCACAGCTATTTCTGTGGAGACACCTACCGGCAATATCCAGGATGTGTCAGTGAAGATCCAGAACCGGTCAGGAATCACTGACAGGCACATGCCCAATGTGATGAGGTTAAAGAATGCAAAGTTACCACTGAGGATAATCAGTACCTGCAACAGGATCAAAGCCAACGCACCACTGAAGCTTGCCAGGCCCGGAATGAAGATTAAAAATGGCACGGCAATTTCAATCACAAACATGAGTGCGCAGCTAAGCTTTTGCAAAGGCAAAGGAAGTTTGTCAGCAAACCAGGCCAGGGGAGTTGGCAGGGGTTGAGTCCAATAGTGGTAGCGGAGAGCGGTAAGGTTTTTCCAGTCAGGATCCTTGTTGGTTAGTTTAACGAGGCCTGATGAAAACATCAGTTTAAACAGAAGCAGCCAAACCAGTGCGAATATCATGGGGTGGATGGCATAACTTGCATAGGGAATCCACTCGATGGCGAAAGGCGCAAAGAACAGTCCTATGAGCCCCAGTTCCAATAGCAAATTGTCCCATTGATAGGAAAGGAAAACCTGCCCACAGGAGCAAAAAGACAAATACAAAAGCCAACATAGCAGCAACATCCAGCTTTGGCTGAACCCCAACAAAGCCAAGGACGAAGCCAGCATTCCAATAAGGCATGCGGCCTTTAAAGTAAAATCTCCGGAGGCAAGCCAAAACACCGAAGGAAAGTGCCGGATTCGTGAGACGCCCAATTCCTTATCCAGAAGATTAAGCAGATGATCAATGGACAGAATTCCACGGGATCCAAAAAGACCCAGCACCTGTGTGGAAAGAGACAAGAATGCGATGAAATATGACAGAGCGAGGGCCTTGGAGATTACCCAACTACCAAAGAGATAGGATTCCAATAGACCCTCCTAAAAAATCAAGCTTCGCCAATCTCCGCCCACGTGATGCCATCGCCACCGTGTTCAGGAGATCCCGCTTTCCATTTTTTTACATAAACAGAACGAGACAGGTATGTGCGGACGGCCTTTTTCAACGCCTCCGTGCCATGCCCATGAATGATCTTCAGGCGATCTTCGCGGGTGGTGGCAGCCTTGTCCAAAGCAATCTCCAATTCCTGTAGTGCTTCTTCGACGGTTTTGCCGCGTAAATCCAATGTGCGATCCTCGTCGGCCATCGAGGCTGAGAAGCCACCTGAATTTTTTCTTACCAGTTGGGAAGTGGGGTTCTGTGGTTTACCAGGCAGTCTTAAATCCTGCCAGTTTACCTGCAGGCGCACTGAGCCTGACAAAATCAACAGATCCCCTTTGTTGTTCGGTGCACTTTGCACGATGCCGTCCTGATTCAAAGTAGGTACGAACACTTTCGAACCTGGAGGGAATTTTTTTGCAAACTCATCCGCTGTCTGTGGAGCTCCGGCTTGCACGACCGGTTTGGCTTTGACGATTTCAGGAAGCTGATACTTGATTTCCTGAAGAGCCGCGTGCCGCTTGAAAGTTTCTGCCACTTTGGCTTGTGCAATAGCGTCCTCCACTTTGCGTTCAGCTTTCTTCAAAGTGCGTTGCAGCCACTCATCTTTGTCTTTGTTGAATTGCGCAAGCAATCCATCGTACTTGTTTTTGGTTTCGACAGCCTTTTTGGTTTCTTTGCGCAAATGATCCTGAAGAATTGAGATATCACTTTTCAACTGTTCAATCTGTTCAAGGCCTTCCAGGCGTGCGCGCGTGGCTGGTGCCAATACATCCATGGCTCTTTGAACGATGGATTGGGCGACGCCAACACGTTTTGCAGTTTGAATCGCCAAGGAGTCACCAGGTATCCCTGCCAAAAATCCATATGTAGGGCGGCCGGTTTTAGGATCGTATTCCATGCTGCCGTTAAGGACGCGGGAGTTTTCATCCCAGCCGGATTTCAAAGGGCCCAAATGCGACGTTACGATGGCAAAGACATCGTTCGCAGAGAATTCCTCGATGAAGGCACGCGCCAGGGCACTTCCTTCTTCGGGATCTGTGGAGCCACAGATTTCGTCGATTAAGATCAGATTTTGATGGCCTTTGACGGAAGCGGCCTTGCCCAGAATTTTCAAGTGGGCTGCAAATGTGGAGAGTTCCTCGTCAACACTTTGGCTGTCGCCGATCCCGATCAGGACATCTTTAAAAAACGGAATGCGCGAAGTTTCGCTGGCGCAAATAGGAAGTCCGCAGCGAGCCATCTGGGCAGCAAGCCCAATTGATTTTAGCAATACGGTTTTACCGCCGGCATTGGGACCGCTTAAAAGCAGGATGCTTTTTTTGCCATCCAAAAGGACCGTGTTTGAAATAACTTTTTTGCCACTCAGTTGTAGCAGCGGATGGCGCACTTCGATAAGTTCCATTGTGTCTGTGGCGAACTCAATCGGATGTCCGTTGATTTGGTTTGTGAACTGGGCCTGGGAAAAGCGAATATCGCCTTCCTCCATCAAGACACGCGAGCTTTCAATGTCTATCACCTGTGATGAAAGATAGTGAGAAAGCTGGGTTAACAGTCTTTCGATCTCGTCCTCGATTTCCGCTTCAACCTGTCTGAGGCGGTTGTTGGTCGGAATGACTTTTTCGGGCTCAATGAAAACGGTTTGCTTACTTTGTGAAGAACCGTGAATCACGCCAGGAAGTTTGCTTTGCATGCCTGCGCGAACGGGTAGAACCCAACGTCCTTCGCGGGTTGTGACGAATTTATCCTGAATGACGGTTTCCATCTGATGGTCGCGCACCAGGCGATCCAGGGTGTTCTGGACTTCGCGGGCCAGGCGTTCTTTCTCTTTGAACAAGTTGTACAAAGTCTCGCTCGCGTCAGAACGGATTTCTCCGCCGGGAGTCAGGATCTGATCGATGGCTGAAAGAGGTTCTTCCGCATCCATCAGGCTGTCATGCATTCTTTTTGCCCAAGAGTTTTCAATGGGTTCAAGCGCTTCCTTCAAGGCCAGGGCTTCCATGCAGAAGCTGCGAACGTCTTTAATTTCCAGAGTTTTAAGGACGGCTTTCTTTTTCAGACGAGCGATCCATGTTGAATACAGATCCAGGCTCTGCATGTAGGGGCGGAGTCCTTGATTCAGAACTTCAGTGGCATCGGCAATTTCCTGGAAGCTGACATATGCTTCTTCGGCGGAAGACAGCGGCTTGATGTCGAGTACAGCTTCACGGCCCACATCACTTGTGGCGTGGGATTTTATTTTTTCTAAAATTTCAATCCAATCAAGGACGACGAGATCTTGCATTCAGGGCTCCAATTAGAACAATGCCGAAAAGCGCGAGCAGTAAAACGAACCAATCATAGTGGCCCCATTTAACATAGGCGGTGGCTGGTGCATTTTTCAAATACTTTACCGTAAACTGTCCTGTCCACTCTTCATGAAGTGGGGAAGTTTGTTGAAGGTCACCGTTTGCCAGCATCACCGTGCTAATCCCGGTGTTGGTTGAACGAATCAGTGGGCGACGGACTTCAATCCCTCTCGCCAGCGTCATGTACATGTGTTGTAAGGGCTCAAAGGTGCGCCCGAACCAAGAGTCATTTGTAACATTCACCAGAATGTCAGAATTCGCTGCCGCCAAGCCGCGGGAAAAGGCGGGATCCAATCCTTCATAGCAAATCTGACCACCCAGGCGAATGGTGTCGTCTTTGTGATTCCAATTCAGGGCCCGCGGACCTGTGCCGCGTCCAAAGTTTGAAATGAAAGGCAGCCATTTAAGCATGATCGGGAATTTTTCGCTTAACGGAAGATACTCTCCAAACGCCAGAAGGTTCGTCTTCAAATAAGGAGAATCGAGGTTGTTTCCACGTCCATCAATCAGGAACAGGGCATTGAAAGTGGCTTCATCGCGATGCGGATCAACAACCGGGCTGCGCGAGTAGGCCCCGGCCAGAATTGGCTGCTGCAGGTTTACCAGTTCGCGAGCCAGAGTTTGCGAGTGCTTGCGATTTAAGAGGCGTTGATCCAGGTAATCGGGGAAAGCCGTTTCCGGCCAGACAAACAATTCAGTGTCAGGGAACTTTTGTGCAGCTTCCAGAGTCATCGCCGTGAATTTGCGCGTGATGAAGTCCTGGGCGCCACGGCCTTGCTCGGCCTGAATCTTGTCGGAGTTCCCGATGTTGGCTTGAATGATTGTGGCTTTGAATTCGCGATCGAAATGATCCCATGTGCTCTTATGGAAATGGCCACCTGCGACCAAGGCAATCAAAAGTACAAGCAGTGCGGTGATCTGGCCAAAACTGTGAAAAGACTTTTTGAAGCCGACCCAAATTGAAGCCACCCAGGCATTTAGTAGCAAGACTACTGCTGACAAGCCGGCAAAGCCAATCACGTCGGCCCATTGATAGGCCGGAATATGGGCCGCAAGAAGTGTGTAGCCCAAATTCCAATCAAAAATGACCGGCCAGATGCGCTCCAAAAGAGCATGGGACAAGGCGATCGTGAATAAAGTCTGAGTTTGCGAGAGATTGAATTTCTTTTTTAGAAATACTCCCAAAGTGGTCGCCGCAGGAATGTAGAGATGCATGAAAGCACAAAAAAGCAGCAGTGCTGCGAAGGAAATCACCCAAGGCATTGCGCCGAATTCATGCGCTGTGTAGGCAATCCAGTGAAAACCAATTGCTGTCAGAGTGAATTGCGTGCACCAGCCGCTCCAGAAGGCCTTTTTCAGAGGGGCGGAGGAATTATTTCCAGAGACTGAAATCCACAGAGGAGCATAGCAAAACAGCAAAGCCCATGGTGGAAGCGGGATGTAGCTTGTTCCCACCAAAATTCCCGAGAGTAATGCCCAACGTAAATCGATGGCTTTGTGCTTGAATAATTGAACGGCTTTCTTCATCATGGTATTAGTAACACAAAGAATGAGTGAGTCCACGTGAAATTAAAAGTCCGATGCCCAGGTTGTGCTAAATTATACGAAGTTGCGAGTGATGATATTCATTCGGAAACTCCGGTATTTCAGTGCATTTCTTGCGACAACCGTTTTGGTTTCGAATATCCTCCGATGGATCCTGCGAGTGTGCTTACGTTCTTGGTACCTGTGACTGGTATGGCGCCAACTTCTGATGCGCAGCAAAAACAAGTCACGACAGAGGAAATCCTGGAATCCATCACAAAGCCCGCGGTTGAGCCAACAGTGGAGCAAGTGCAAAGCCAGGAAATGAAGTCATGCCCGAAATGCGGCGCTTTGAATGGTCGTCGCGCTCATGAGTGCTATTCTTGCCACGTTTTGTTTGAGCGTTTGGTAGGGCTGCCTCAGGATGCCAGCCTCCGCGCGCAGCCAAGTCTGGTGCGCAAATGGAAAAACGTTTTGGATAATTTTGAAGATGAGAGCCTTCACGAGGCCTTCATCAAAAGTTGTGCGGAACTTGATGCTCATCGTTTTGCGATTTTGAAATACGAAGAAATTAAATCGGCTCAGGGTGGGGATGCACTTTGCGATCAAATGATCGCGCGTATCAACAGCATGATGATGGTGGGTATTTCTCAAAAGCCAACAACCAGAGTTGCCAACCCAGCGCACGCAAATCGTCCCAAGTGGATGAAGTGGGTCTACATCGGTCCATTCGCCGTCAGTGCTGTGTTGATTCTTTGGGGATTGCTAAATCTTGGAAACCGCAATTTGGTCGGCGTGGGCGTGGCATTAGCCTGTATGGCGACCGGTATGATCGTAATGATCCGCGGACGCTTATCACTTTCAGATTTCATGGATTAAAAAGCAAAAAGGCAGTCGGTGAGACTGCCTTTTTTAGTTTTAGAAGCTTTCGTCGTCTGTGGCTTTGGTGCCCAGACGAGTTGGCTTGGGTTTGCCGTTGCCAATCGCATTGATTAAAGAGCGACCAAAGCGGCTGACCTCGCTGGCGGCATGGCCCGCAGGAGCTTCATTCGGATCAGCACCCAACTTTTGCATGCTATCCACATTTACTGTGACCACGCCTGAAGCCGACACGCCCTGATCCAAAATCGTCAAAGCTTTATATAGATTCAACTGACGGGAAGTGCGTGTTTTGGTTGCAAGCTGAGTTTGCGCATCACCTGTTGCCAGGATGTACTTCTTAACATCAGCCGCCGTGAAGGCCTGCTTATTGGCCATAACCAATACTGCTGCACCTGAAACAAAGGCTGTCGCTTGAGAGGTACCGGTCATGTAGCCGTAAGAGTTGCCAGGCAAGCACGAACGAATGTTTTGGCCGGGAGCTGCGATATCCACGGTTTCGACACCATAGTTGGACGAGCTTAGAACCTGAACTGTCGGGTCCAAGGCTGTCACTGAGATGATATTTTTAAGCTTATAGTCTGCAGGGTAGTAATGATGCTCGTCCGAGTTGGAACGCTCATTACCAGCAGCTGCAACGAAAAGAATACCTTTCTTTTCGGCTTCCTTAACAGCGTCGTGCTCTTCTTGAGAGAACTCGGTGCCGCCACCTGAATAGTTGATGATCTTTGCACCCATTTTCACAGCGTAGTTAATTGCCGCAACCGTGTTTTTCAAGTTGTCGGTATTTGGAACTTTAGGATCGTAGTACTTAAGAACCATCAGGCTGACTTCAGGGGAAACACCGGCGATGCCCTTGCCATTGCCAGCTTCAGCACCAATGATACCGGCGATATGTGTGCCATGTCCGTGATTGTCATCCAGCTTGTTGTTGTTGGAAACAAAGTTCCAACCGTGAACGTCATCCACGAAACCGTTGCCATCGTCGTCGATGCCGTTGGTCGCCTTGTCGCGCCCCAAAGCATCTTTGCCAGTTTCACCTGGGTTCATCCAAAGATTTTTGCTTAAGTCTTCGTGATTAACATCAATACCCGTATCAATAACTGCGACCACGATATCCTTGTCACCACGAGTGACGGACCACGCACGTGCCGCATCGGATTTTTTCAAACCCCAAGCCTGGCTGATGGCAGGGTCATTAAACAAAGCACTGGGTTCGTCTTCAACCTTGTCAGTCTGTGAAGTGATCTTGGAATTCTCAAAAAGACGTCCGTCTTTTTTGCTGAACTTGCTGGAGCTCTGCGAACGAGACGGGGAGGAGTCTGAAATATACAGGTAAGTGCCCAATCCACCAAAGAAGATCACGCCGACGGCACCGGATGCTAACAACCACTTGCGAGAAAACATGAAGAGTTCCCCTTTCTCCAAGGGGCTTATCGGCAGATTTACGTCGAGGTGAAGCTAAAACCGCGCTGTCTCACTCTGAGACAGGCGCTTGGTCGGGGTCACTTTTTGAAATTCAATAGTTCTTCAGGAAAACGAGTGGTTTGGGAAGGATGCAGCAGGCGATTGTAGAACACATAATTGCGCATCGTAAGCTTGATATACGCGCGGGTTTCCTCGTAAGGCACTTCCTCGATAAACTCCACGGCATCAGAGCGGAAGCGAGTCTTCAACCAGCCACGGATAGCGGAGTCATTGGCGTTGTAGCCTGAAACTGCCAGAATGTACTGATTGTCGTACTTCTTCATCAGATTTTTAAGTTCAAAGGCCCCCAAGGGGATATTGATCTCTGGTTTGTACAGGTCTAAGGCTTCTTTGTACTGAAGGCCATAGGTGCTGGCCAGATTCTTAGAAACGCTTGGCAAGAGTTGCATCAATCCAAAGGCATCCACAGGGCTGCGGGCTTCCGGGTCGAACGCTGATTCCTGACGAATGATTCCGTAAATGAACTCCTGAGGAATACCACTCTTCGTGGAAGCTGCAGCCACGATATCGCCGTAGGGCTGAGGGAATAAAAGTTCCGGATGGTCGTTAAGCAGGCGATCTTTAACCTCTGGTTGCAGGGAACCCAGTGTCGAGAAAAGCGGGAGATAAAGTCCCGCACGAGCGTAACCCGAGAACATTGTCAGCCATGTTGTTTCGTCAGTGACATTTTCTTTTTTAAGATCATCAGAAGCCTGGTTCAGGGCTTTTTCTGCAAATTTCTTTTCGTTCACTGTGATCAGCCACTCAATTTGCAGGCGCAGGCGGCCTTGCAATTCATTTATACCTAACACTGTGGCATTGGCTGAATTTTGAGAGCTGGCTTTGATGGCTGGATATTCGCGATTCAACTCACGATAGGCCATCATGCCATAATAACCCAAAGGATCTTCTTTAATCAGGCTTTCCAGCTCGGTTGTGGATTCAGTAGCTTTACCTTGGTTCTTGAGTGACCGGCCCAACCAGAACTTCGCTTTCATCTTGTCAGATGAATCTTTGACAGTATCACGCATTTGCTCAAGGTTTTTAGAGGCCTCGTCAAAGCGTTGCAGCTTGTAGTAGTTCCAGGATTTCATCCATGCGAGCTTATCGCGCAAGCCAGCCTGACTGACCGGTTGCTTGTAACTTTCCTCGTAGAACTCCAGAGCTTTTTCGAAGTTCCCTTTTTCCTCTTCGATGCGACCTTTGATAAAATAAACTTCATCCATCGGATACAAGCCACGAAGTTCGCGGTTGGTTGCTGTCAAAGTTTTATAAGCGAGCGTGGTTTGATCTTCAGTCCACAATGTCTTGGCCAACAAAACTTGAGCGTCGTGGTATCGTGCCAGAGCTTTGCGGTCCTTTTTGTTTGCCAGATATTGTTTCTTTGTGGTGTTCGAAAGCTCCGTCGTAGCATTGACGTAGTCCTGCTTGCGCTGGGCCACCTTGTAGGTCATGCGAACATTTTTGGTTGCTTGAAACTTGTCTTCGTTGCTGGCTTCTTTGTTGGATAGGATTTTACGATAAGTCGCCAATGCCGGGTCAAATTCACGATTAAAGCGTTGATCCATGGCAACCGCACTTAAATCCTTAAACTCCGGAGCAGGATTTAAACGGGGAGAGTTCGCATACAGCTGCTCTTGAGCTTCCGTGATAAGCTCTGGAGATTGTAGTTTCTGAGCGTTCTCCAAAGCCTTTAAGAGGTAGTCCTCTTTTTTCTTTTTATTGGTTTCAACGGCCGCTTTGGCCAGATAGGCCTCGGCATCATCCTTTAGGTCGGTCGTTGCGGCAGAAGCTTTTAGTTTGATATCAGCAAAAAGTTCCGCGTACCACGGATTGATAGTCTCAGGCAGCGGATTTAGTTTTACCTCAGACGCGCAGACTTCATAAGCGCGTAGTAGTGCCAGATCATGAATAGGCAGCTCGTGAAGGCTTGATAACTGTTTATAGTTATCGCATGCCACTTTGGGGTCTGATTTCTTTTTGGTGTTTGCTTCCAGGTAAAGTCGAACCCATTCAGGATTATCCTGGGGGATCAATCTTTTTTCAAAGCGAGTGTCTTGGCGCGAAGTGGTCGCGCAACCCATAAGAACTGATAAAAATGAGAGGGTAATAAAAAAACGAGGCATGAATTAAGCTTAAGCCGTTCATGCCTCGTGTGCAAAGGATTAGAAAATTACAGACGACCACCGCGTTGAAGCGCTTCGATGCGAACCTCAAGCGGTGGATGAGTCATCATAAGTCCAGCGATGCCGCCTTTGTCGCGGTTGGAGATCATCAGCGTTGCTGTCTGACCTTCTTCTGGTGGAATTGGCAGGTCATAAACGGAACGAAGCTTTTGCAAAGCTGCGATCATGTTTTCGCGAGAGGAGTATTTTGCGCCACCAGCGTCAGCACGGAATTCTCTTTTGCGAGAATAGTAGTTCACCACAAATGATCCCAGGAATGTGAATGCGATATCACCAATGATAACGCAGGCAAAGTGCACGATGCCGCGCATTTTCTCGTCCACGTTTTGCGCAATCAAATTTGCCAGGATACGGGAGAAGAACATCGCAAAGGCATTTACGATACCTTGGATCAAGGTCATGGTAACCATGTCACCATTCGCGATATGTGCCACTTCGTGACCAAGCACGCCTTCAAGCTCTTTTTCGTTCATTCTTTGCAGCAATCCTGTGGAAACCGCTACCAAAGATTTACTTTTCGAAGGACCTGTTGCGAATGCGTTGATGTCTGGAGATTCATAAATCCCGACTTCCGGCATTTTTGGAAGTTGCGCGCGACGAGCCAGATCGTGAACTGTGTTCACAAGGTGACGAAGCTCTGGATTTGAGTTGTTTGGTTCAATGATTTTTACACCATGGAACATCTTTGCCATCCATTTGGACATCAGCAAAGAAATGAAAGCGCCGCCCATACCCCAAACAAGACAGAATGCCATCATGAATGGAAGGTAACTGTTCAAACCGGTCAAGCCCAATACGCGGCTTACGATCGACCAGACGATACCGATGGTCACGATAACCATAACGTTCGTCAGTACAAATAATCCGATTCTTTTGAAAAATGCCATTTTTATAACTCCTTTAAGAGACATGTTAATTTTGATGTCTCTCCAGGAATTGTCAATAGGGGCACCTCTTCAAATCTGTTAAGAAGAGGTGCTAAAAACGACTAGGTTGTAACTGGCTGTTTTTGATTTTTTTGGCCCGTGCCGCCATTCGGTGTGGTGCTAAATTGGAACCGCAAAACGTCCTTATCCAGATCCACATTGACACGTCCACCATCCATAAGGCGACCGAATAAAAGTTCATCAACCAGAGCTTTCTTCAAGTGTTCGTCCACAGTTCTTGCCAACGGACGGGCACCATAAACCTTGTCGAATCCTTTTCTCATCAACCACTTGATGACATCCTGAGAAACATTGAGTTCCACTTTTTTCTGCAGCAATACCATTTTCAGTTCGTCGACAAATTTCTGAGTGATTTTTAAAATCATGTCATCAGAAAGATCGCGGAAGGAAACAACGGCATCCAATCGGTTAATGAACTCTGGCGCAAAGGCTTTTTTGATCGCATCCATGGAAAGGCCGCTGCGGCTTTCTTCCACGAAACCGATTGTTCCTCGTGCAGTTTCTGCGGCACCAGCGTTGGAGGTCATGACGATGACGGCATTCTTGAAGTCAGCAACGCGACCGTTGCTGTCCGTCAAGCGACCCGCATCCATCACTTGCAGAAGGATGTTGTTGATATCCGGATGCGCTTTTTCGATCTCATCCAGTAGTAGTACACAGTAAGGGTGTTTGGAGACGGCTTCCGTCAACAAACCACCTTCTTCATAGCCCACGTATCCCGGAGGCGCACCGACCAGTCTTGAAACCGCGTGTTTCTCCATGTACTCACTCATGTCGAAGCGTTCAAAGTGAACGCCCATGATCTGCGCCAGCTGACGGCATACTTCAGTTTTACCGACACCGGTCGGGCCAGTGAACAGGAAGCTGCCAATCGGTTTATTGGGACGGCCCAAACCACTGCGTGCGAATTTGATGCTCGCAACGAGGCGGTCGATGGCCTCGTCCTGACCAAAGATCAGTGCTTTGAGTTTCTTATCCAAATCGCGTAACTGAGTTTTTTCAGTCGAAGAAATGGTCGCGATTGGAAGGTTGGTCATTTTGGCAATAGTCTCTTCGATTTCGCCGATATCGATAGTCAGTTCTTTGTCTGTGTTATCTTTTAAACGGAAATGCGATCCTGCTTCGTCCAGGACGTCGATAGCTTTGTCGGGCAGAAGTTTTCCGTGAATATGCTTTTGCGACAATTCGACGGCAGATCGTAAGGCCGCATCTGTGTATTTCACATGATGAAAGTCCTCGTAAGCCTTGCGCAATCCAGTCAGAATCTTGATGCAGTCTTCGTTGGTCGGCTCGTTGATGTCGATCTTTTGGAAACGACGATTCAAGGCACGATCCTTTTCGAAGTACTGACGGTATTCCTGGTGAGTGGTGGAGCCGATACAGCTGATTTCACCATTCGCCAAGGCGGGTTTTAATAAATTCGAAGCATCCATCGAGCCACCGCTGGTAGCTCCGGCGCCGACGATTGTGTGGATTTCGTCAATGAACAAGATCGTGTGGGGACGTTTGGCGATTTCTTTGACGACGGCTTTTAGGCGTCCTTCAAAATCACCCCTGAATTTGGTGCCAGCAAGCAAGCCGCCCAAATCCAAGGAATAAATCACGGCGGATTTTAATTTTTCAGGAACATCGCCGTTGACTATTTTCTGAGCAAGGCCTTCTGCCACCGCTGTTTTACCAACACCGGGTTCGCCGATCAAAAGAGGATTGTTCTTAGTGCGACGACACAGGACCTGAATCGTTCTTTCGATCACATCCTCGCGGCCAATAAGTGGATCGAGTTTTCCGGATTTGGCTTTTTCGTTCAAGTTCACGCAGAAACTTTCAAGGGGAGATCCGCGACCTTCCTCGAAGGATTCCTGATTGAAGTCCGTTGAACGTGGAGCTGCTGACGGAGGGGAGTCGTGCTCTTTTCCGTCTTTGGTAATTCCATGTGAAACATAATTGATGATGTCGAACTGGGTCAGTCCCTGACGGGCCAGTGCAAATGTCGCATGGGAATCTTGTTCGTAGAACAAAGAAATTAAAAGACTGCCTTCGCTGATTTGATTGCGGCCAGCACTTTTCATCTGAATGGCGGCCCGTTGAATCAAGCGGTGACAGGCCAGCGTGAATTCCGGATTCCAGGAATCAAAACCACCATAGGAACCTAATTGTTCATCTGTGATTTGTGGGATGCCGACCTTCAGGTGTTCGCGCAAGTCCGTGCGAAGTCGTTGCACGTTGACCGCGCAGGCTTCCAGGATTTCAACCATCACCGGAGATTCTGAAAGAACCAGCAGGATGTGCTCCAGGGTTACGAACTCGTGGCGATGACGTTTTGCCAGCTCGGTGGCTTCTGCTAACTTTCGTTCTAGCTCGCGGCTCATCATGGTTCCTCCTCCAGTGTGCTCTTAAGGGGATTCTGATTAAGTTGTGCGAATTGGTTGACCTGCATCACTTTCATCTCAGCTATTTCCAGACTGAAGACTCCTGCAACACCGGCACCTTTCTTATGTACATCTAACATTATTTTCGTGGCTTCTTCTTCTGATTTCGCGAAGAACCGACGCAATACAAGAACGACGAAGTCCATAGGGGTATAGTCGTCATTAAGAAGAATGACCTTGTACATCTTCGGAGTGTCTAGTTTTGGGACGAGCTGGACCCCGGCTTCGCCGTCGGGAGATCCATATGGATAGTTGTTGTTCCGATTACCGTTTTCATCAGCCATGGGTTTATTCTACTCCTTGTCTCACATTGAGCACGAATTTGATGGAGGCAAGTCTAGTGGATTTAAAAAAGCTGGAGATTGGTCGTGTCTCATTTGCAGGTATAGCTCATGTTGAATCCCAAAACAAAACTTCGTTTCCTTGTAGTCACTTTGGTGAAGATCCCTTGATTTCATTATTCAGTTTTGACACACTTATGTCGATAAGCATTAGGTCAGTTTAAGTAAACGGAATTTTTTAAAAGACTAAATGGAGGTCTTCAGTGAAAAGAACTACTAGAACGTCACAGGCGGGTTTCTCCCTAGTGGAGTTGATGGTCGTCGTGGCGATTATCGGGGTGTTGGCATCAATCGCAGTGCCAGCAGTTAATAAGTACATCGCGAAAGCGCGTCAGTCAGAAGCAAAGACAAACTTGGCTTCGTTGTATACTTCAGAGAAAGCATTCTTCTCCGAGTATACGACTTACGATTCTCGTTTCCAAGCGATTGGCTATTCTCCTGAAGGTCAACTTCGTTACAATGTTGGCTTTTCAGCAGCACACACAATTGCGACAGCAGCAGCGAACGGTTTTGCAACACCTGTAACAGTTGCAGCAACAAATACTGGTACATTTTGTTTAGGTATTGCGGTTGCAATGCCAACGAATGGTACGGGCCCTGGCTGCAAAATGCTAGCTCCAGCGAATGGTACGGCAACAATTTCCGCATTGCCTGCAACTGCCGGAACTGGCAATACGTTTCGAGCAGCAGCGGCAGCAGTTATTCATAGTAGCAGCGGTGCTCCAATTGATCAGTGGACTATGACTGATATGAAAGTGCTTTCAAATACAGTAAATGGTATTCCATAGTTTGAAGAAATCATGAGCGTGGTGAGTTTATATTCGTCATGTTTAAAGTCAAAAATCCCAAGCATCCTGCTTGGGATTTTTGCGTTTGTATTAGTTGTTGGAACTCAGCAAACAGCAGTTATTCCTGTAAAAAATGTACAAGCAAAGTACATCGCCCCTCCACAAATGTTGGAGAGATTTGCCTTCGGCTACGCTGAAGTAATGGCAGACACAATCTGGATTCGAGCAGTTCAAGACATGGACTACTGTGATGAGGTTTCCGGAAAAGTTGGCGAAGTCTCAATTTGTGCCAATGATTCCTGGCTGTACAAGATGATCGATACAATCACGAACCTGTCGCCAAAATTTCGCGCGCCCTATGCAGTGGGTTCATTAGCGCTGACGATCTTGATCACCGATGTTGACGGTGCGACAAAAATTTTTGAAAAAGCAGTGAAAGAGTTTCCAACAGATTGGCCTATTCTCTACCGCGCGGCCTATCACTATATGTACGAAGTGAAAGACAACAAACGTGCAGCAGAACTTCTGATCCAGGCAGCAGATCATGGAGCACCTCCATGGACTCGGACTCTGGCGGGACGGTTGTACTCTGACTCCGGCAACCTTGATCTTGCAAAAAGCCTCCTTCAAAACATGAAGGACACAAACCAAGACGAGCACCTCATCAAACGCCTCGAAGACAAGATCCGCAGCATGGATCCTCAGTTTAAATAGCTCTCGCTTAACGCAAGTCGTCCGCAGGGCCTCTAAGTGCCCATTTTAAATCAATAATTCCTCTTTTTTGCATTCCGCGTTTGACGAATCCTAACAAAGCACCATATTTTTAATCGTTAATTCATAGCGCATATTGTTGAAAATGGACGAGTCATGGCCAAACGAGATTTTTACGAAATTCTAGGTGTCGAAAAAGGCGCCGATCAGGACACAATCAAAAAAGCGTATCGTAAGATGGCGATGCAGTACCATCCGGATAAAAATCCCGGCAACAAAGAGGCAGAGGAAAAATTCAAAGAAGCTGCCGGTGCCTACGAAGTTCTAAGTGATACACAAAAACGCGCGCAATATGATCGCTTCGGCCACGATGCATTCACTGGCCGCGGTGGTGGCGGTGGATTCCAGGATACGGAAGACATTTTCTCGCACTTCGGTGATATTTTCGGTGATTTGTTCGGTGGCGGTGGTCAACGTCAGCAGCGTCGCAATCGCAATGAACCGCGCCGCGGTTCTGATCTTCGCTACGTCACTGAGATCAATCTAAAGGATGTGATCTCGGGCCTTGAAAAAGAAATTGAATTCGATACCGATGAAAATTGCAAAGTCTGCAACGGCTCTGGGGCAGAGAAGGGTTCTCACCCGGAAACCTGCCACACTTGTGGTGGTTCAGGTCAGGTTGTGCGCTCGCAAGGTTTCTTTGCCATGGCTTCGACATGCCCAACCTGCCATGGTCAAGGCACTGTCGTAAAGAATCCATGCAAACCCTGCAAAGGCAAAGGGCGCACCAGCGTTCATAAAAAGATCCGCTTGAACATTCCTCCAGGTGTCGACACAGGAACTCGTTTGCGTGTGGCGACTGAAGGTGAGGGCGGTTACATGGGTGGCCAGCCGGGTGACCTTTATGTTGAGATTCGCGTAAAGCCTCACAACAAATTCGAACGTCGCGGTGATGACTTGATTGGCGAAATTTCTGTTCCTTACATCCAGATGCTTTTGGGTGGCGAGGTCGAAGTGCCAACGGTAACCGGCAAAGCAAACGTGGAAATCCCCAAGGGCTGTGAAAATGGCGATAACGTGAAACTTTCAGGTGAAGGCCTGCCTTCACTGCGCGGCAACCGTCGCGGTGATATTTACTATCATGTCAGCGTTGAGTTCCCGGATAAGCTTGGTAAAGAAGAAGAAAAACTTCTTCGTGAAATTGCCAAAGAAAAAGGCCTGAAAGTCAGCGGCGGCAAAAAGCTGTTCGGCTAGTTTTACCTAGTGCGGGTTCTCAGGATGGACCCGCATTCTGTTCATGTCGTGGGTTTCGTGAAATTCAGTGTAGCTCGGAACCACGCGTCCCCCATCTGATTCAAACCGCATTTCAGCCGCACGTATCTCACTTAAAGAGTGGCTGCGGTCTTCTTCTTCCATAACAGCGGCATGCAGGCGTCCTTCGGCATCTTTCGGAGAGATGTGATATTTCTCGGCCAGAAGATCAATGACGGCTTCTGCACTCTCATTCAGTGAGTTGAGCTCCTCGTCCGTAATTCTGTCCCAGCGGCGATGAACCGCTGACGTCACAGCATCCCAGTTTGAATCTTGGCTTTCTCTTGATTTGTCCATAACCACCTCGTTCTTATTCTACTCTTTTTGGGGCTCATGGAGTGTCTGTATTTCCTCATATCTATTGCGAGTTGTCTCCGATGTGACTGGGCAAAGTAAGTGAATTGCACCCACCATCGTCCGGTCGGTGGTTCACACGCCTTAAACAGGCATAAAATAAAGCTGCACGATAGAGGAGGCAGTTATGGCAACACGCGAGAATAAACAAGCAAGCAGTAGTCGTGAATCAGTCAACCGTGAACGGGATAGCTCTTTCCGGGCTGATAAAAAAGCTGGCAGCGAAAAAGTGGAACGCGAAGCGCGCACTGATGTTACGAAAAAAGGAACAGATAACTTACACTCTTCCAGAAAATCTGGGAGCCGTATGAGTGAAGATGAAGATGTTTTCTAGGGGCCGCGAACCAGCTTCCCATTGGGAAGCGCCATGCAGTCCCGACCAAGGGAGCCGATTCCAGAACTGAAGGACTTGGGCTCCCTTGGTGCATCTTGACTAAAGAGAAATCAGCTGACAGGGTGGATCCAGCAGAGGTGCGTATGAAGTATTTCGTGATCTTGATTATGGCGATTTCATTGAGTGGTTGCAGTTACTTTAAGGATCGTTATGGGCAAAAACCGGAAATTGATCTGGCAAACATTTACTTCCAAAACACCACACCTCTATCGACAACCATGGTCTTTGTTTTGAGTGTTAAGAATCCCAATAAAATTGATCTTAAAGTCGAAGAGTTGACCTATGAGGTTCAGCTGGATCAAAAAGAATTTGCCAAAGCCACGACAGATAAACTGATCACGATTCCAGCGGGGCAGACTTCTCAAGTGGAACTACCATTGCCGGTGAGCTTCCTAAAAGCGATTGATGGCATCACTAAAGTTTTAAGCGGGCAGGATGTGGGTTATGAAATTCTGGGTGAAGCTAAAGTTTCAGGAATCAGATTGCCGTTTAACGAAAAAGGCCAATTCAATATGAATGGCCTTACTAAAAAAGAATAAAATGGGAAGCCGGGATTCGTTTCACACCCGCTGCGGTGGTGGGGGCTTCGTCTGAGTAAAATACGCGGCGAACGAACCAGCAATTATTTGTAATAAAATTTCATTTGCGGGTGTTTTCAGCGTGCACCACAGAGCTAACATTCAAATAAAATTTCCACATCGCGACCGTTGATGTTGGTTGTAAAATCACGCAGCCGTGGGTCTTTTAGAGTGTTTTAAATCCGATTCACAAGCGTTCTTCCATTGTGTTCTGGTCTTATAAAAGACCCAAATTCTGGTCCCAAAAAGTCGTGATATGGTTCCTTCAATTCCATACCCGCTACGGAGGTAAGAAATGAAGGACACTGCTTTTAAAATTGGTTACTTGTCGAATGTCGATTTGCTTGCGCGCTTCGGAAAGCTGGTGCAGACCGAGCGAAAGATCATGCACCTGGTATTGGAGTGCATCGCAGAAATAGATGCGCGAAAGTTATACTTGGAGAAGGCCTATCCAAGTCTTTATGAGTTTTTGATCGAAGCATTTGGATATAGCCCCTCGGCCGCCATCAGACGAATCGAAGCAGCGCGCCTTTTGCGTGAAGTTCCGGAGGTGGCGCAAAAGATCGAAAGTGGTTCTTTGAACTTATCACAGCTGTCGAAATTCCAGCAGGCCGTGCGAACTGTTCAAAAAATAGAAGATCGAAAATTAGATGTTCAAGAAAAGATAGAACTTTTGAGCCGCATTGAGAGCACCACTCAACAGCAAACCGAAGTGATTTTATGTCAGGCTTTGTCCTTGCCCATCATTGTAGAGAATAAACAGAAAATCCACGGAGACGAATCCGTCACGCTGACGATCACATTTAGCAAAGAGCAAATGGCGGTCTTAAAGCGGGCTCAGGATTTAATTGCTCATGCCGTGCCGGCTAAAGACTGGAGTGAGGCTTTGACTTATTTGGCGCAAAAAGAAGTGCGCCGTCGAATCGTTCACACCCGCTGCGGTGGTGATCTGGAAAAGATGGCCTAAAAGAAATGCCCCCGGTTGAGTTCCGGGGGGGCTATTTGTTTTAGCTAGGCTTTTTTTACGAATTCTGATTTTAAGTTCATCGCGCCGAAGCCGTCGATTTTGCAGGAAATATCATGACCATCGCCGCCATCTTGCAGGCGAATGTTTTTTACTTTGGTTCCCACTTTAACTACGGAAGAGGAACCTTTGATTTTCAAATCTTTTACGACAACAACAGTGTCGCCATCTTGAAGAACATTTCCATTGGCGTCTTTAATAACATGGGCTGCATTGTCTTCGCTGATTTCGGCGGCTGCAGATTGCGCCGTCCACTCATTGGAGCACTCAGGGCAAATCCAAAGATTGCCATCTTCATAGATATTTTCGGAACCACATTGCGGGCATTTGTTTTCAGTACTCATAAAAGCAATGTTAAACATTACGAGTTGATGGGCAAGCTATTAATCTTTCAGGATTGTAAAATTGGCGCATTGATCGAAGCTTGCAGTTTAACATGATGAGCGGTTAAGTGATTTTAAAGGAGATTATATGAAAGCGTTTTTGATTCTATTGGCTACTTTAAGTGTAACGGCTCAAGTGAATGCGGGCGAGATCGTTCTTGAAACAAACAATCACCTTTATCCGATTCCAGGTCGTGGTACGAGTTGTACGGCGATGAATGCCGGGCGTGAACAGGATCTGTCAGCACCTCATGTGAGCATTTCTGAACTTTATGTGACCAACAAAACTTCACAAAACTTCTATCCAACTCGTTTGACTTTCACAACGGGCGACACGGGCTACGTTTGTTCGTACACGGGGCAAGTTTTGGCTGATTTGGGCCTTGCGAAAAATATCCAACCGGGGCAGAGAGCGCAGACATTCTGCAACATGAAGTGTGGAGCCGTTCCTTTTGGGCAAATGGCGAAACCAGGCTATCTGACTGTTTACGGTCATATGAGCGATGGGCAAACTGTGGAAGCCACAGCTGAAATTGAAGTGATGAACTAGTTGCGTCCAATGCGTTAAAATAGTAGTTTCACCGCCGAGTTCCTCTAATGGGAGTGCGGTGAAGCTATGTCTCAAGAACAGAAAATGTACGAAATGATCGGCGGTGAGCCGGTCCTTAGAAAAGTCTGCCAACGTTTTTACGAAATTATGGCGACCTTGCCTGAAGCCAAAGGGATTCTGGAAATGCATCCAGAAAATCTGCGGGGTTCAGAAGAAAAACTCTTTATGTTTCTGTCTGGCTGGTTGGGGGGCCCTAACCTATTCCAGGAGCGCTTCGGACATCCACGTCTGCGTGCGCGACACCTGCCTTTTTCAATCGGAAAATCAGAGCGCGATCAATGGATGCTTTGCATGGTTATGGCATTTGAAGATGTGGGCATTCAAGAGCCCATTCGCAGCGAGCTGTTACACTCGCTTTTGAATTTGGCTGATCATATGAGAAACAAACCCGAGGCCTAAAACCGAACTTTACAAAGTGACAGTCTTTGGCAGGCGCAGGGATCTTTTCTTTTGGAAGTAGTAAACCGGAACACCCAGCACGATAATAAACAGACCCCAAAGACTTTCTTGTGGGCTTGTCATCAGTGTATTAATCAGTAACAAAACTGCCACTATTAAAAACACCACCGGCACCACCGGATATCCCAGGGCTTTGTAAGGGCGGGGTGCGTTCGGCATGGTCTTTCTGAATTTGAATACAGATGAAGTTACCAGCGCATAGAAAATCCAGGAAGCAAAGATCACGTAGTCTGTCAGCTGATCAAAGGATCCCGTCAGTGCAAGGGCGATGGACAAAGCTGCTTGAACCAAAATGGCGATATATGGAGATTCAGATTTTGGATGAAGCTTGGCCAATGCCGGCAGGAACAATCCGTCCTTAGCCATTGCGTAAGGCACGCGGGCGTTGGTCAGAATAGAACCATTCATTGCTCCGATGGCTGAAAACATCATGGCGATTCCCAAAAATAAAATACCAGAAGGCCCCATGAAAGTTTCAGCAACTTTGGCTGCCACTGGCAATGCATTAGGATGAGTCTTAGAGCTGGAAGTCAGGACTTCATTAAACGGCAGTGCATAGAAATAGCAATAGTGAATGGCGCCGTATAGGCCCAGAATCACCAATACGCCCAACCCCAAAGCCAAGGGAATGTTGCGGGAAGGATTCTTAATTTCTCCTGCGACCATGGGCATATTGTTCCAACCATCATAAGCCCACAGAGCTGCCAGCAGGGCTGCCCCAAATGCACTGAATCCTGGGAATACGGAACCCGAAGCCATAATGTTTTCGTTGCTGCCAGTGGTGGAGGAAATCAGAACGCCGCCAATAATAAATAACAACATGGCGATTTTTAGGAAGGTCATGAAGCTCGCCAAGCGTCCATTCAGTTTGACGTTCATGCAGTTAAGGCCAGAAAAGAAAACAATCAGCACGATCGCAAATCCCTTCA
Source organism: Bdellovibrio sp. GT3 (assembly GCF_037996765.1). Lineage (NCBI taxonomy): Bacteria > Pseudomonadati > Bdellovibrionota > Bdellovibrionia > Bdellovibrionales > Pseudobdellovibrionaceae > Bdellovibrio > Bdellovibrio sp. GT3. The sequence continues at coordinate 396,136 of NZ_JBBNAD010000004.1, forward strand.
ATCCGCCCATCCACTCCAGATTCATAATGGGAGCTGCAAATGTTGCTGTTCCCACTGCATAGGCTGCGATGGTCCCAGGTGCTCCCACCCAAAAGCGCATCCAACCATAAAGATACGCAGGCATCTCGCCAAAGGCTTCTTTTAAATAAACGTATTCACCGCCAGCGCGGGGAAAAAGAATTCCGATTTCTGCGTAGGTCAAGGCTCCGGCCAAGGAAAGCAATCCAGCCACAACATAAGCTATCAGAACCCAGGTAGCAGAACCCAGGTACTGAGACATGATCGCTGCCTTTAAAAAGACCCCCGTGCCCAGGATGGTTCCCACCACCAAGGAAAATACGGGAATAAATCCTAAAGTTCGATGCATTTCATTTTGTGGTGTCATAAACCGCTTTCTCTAGATGTTAAACTTCGTTGCCAAGTGCAGGCGAACCTGTGCCAGGGCCCGGTGATAGTCTTCATGGTCCTTTATAATCCTATGAGCGTGGGCCTTGGAAGGCTCTACAAACATATTGTGCATGGGGCGGACTTGGAGGTCGAATTGTTTCTGAACTCCCTCAGGAGTGCGGCCTCGTTCTTGAACATCGCGTTGCAGACGGCGTTCAAACCGAATGAACTCAGGAGTGTCAAAATAGATGGCTTCATCCAATTCGGCCCGAACTTCGGGGGAGTGTAAAATCAGAATTCCATCCACGAGGACAATGCGGGTGGGGTGTTTACTTTCTGTTTCAATTTTGCGAGTGTGTGTGACGAAATCATAAATTGGTACAGACAGGGCTTTGCCATCTTTCAAAGTGCGAAGGCCCTGCGCCAGTAGAGGGAAATCCAGGCTGTCCGGGTGATCGAAATTAACAGAACCTCCATCGCCGTCAAAACGTGCTGATTGATCGTGGTAGTAGTTATCCTGATACAGGATACTACAGTGGTCCTTGCCCAGCAGGTTTTGCAGCTCCCGGGCGAAAAATGTTTTCCCGGAGCCGCTGCCGCCAGCCACGCCAATGATGTGAGGTCGTTGTGAGTTCATGCGCACCTACTTAGTTTGAAAAAGTCTGTCTCCGGCATCGCCCAGGCCCGGAATCAAATATCCCATATCATTCATCTCGGTTTCAATATCCAAAGTCAATATTTCGACATCAGGATGAAAATGTTGGATTTTTTGAAGGCCTTTTTCGCTGACCAGAATACTAAGAACCTTGATTTTACCCACGCCATAGCTTTTCAAGCGGTCGATGCAGGCCATAATGGTGTCAGCTGTGGCAATCAAGGGATCGCACAAAAACACTTCTTTGCCCAATACATCAGGGGGCATTTTGAAATAGTACTCCACCGTGTTGTTGATAAATTTGTCCCGGTAAATTCCGATGAAACCTGTGCTGGCGAAAGGAAGCATTGAAAGGGCCGCATCCAGCATTCCGTTTCCGGCGCGCATCACTGACACCACGATAGGTGGGTTGCTGATGCGATAAGCCGTGGCTTGGGCCATCGGTGTCTCGATGTTGACCTTTTCCATTTGGGACCAATCCTTCATGGCTTCGTAAACCAGAATTTTCGTAACCTCTTTAACGAGCTCACGGAAGTCATGGGAGTAGGTGTTACGATCTCTCAGGTAACCCAATTTGTGTCGTAATAGCGGGTGATTGATAACTTTCATACGTGTTTGCATTTAAAAAACCTCAGAATAAATTAAAAAACAGTTCCATCACTTTGAATGCGCAGGGGAGGGGATCCGTCGGCGCGTTTGTCTTTGGCCGCTTTGCGACCCGCCCACCAGGTGCCCCCTTCAAGAACTTTTGCCAATGGAAATTCGGTGGAGTCTTTTTTAAGTTCTCGTTGCACAGCCTGGCCAATTCGATCCAGCAAACTCACTGTCAAACCACGCCACTCGATGACGATTTCAGAGTCAGGAGTGTGGATTTCTTCAGCCATTGAGGGATCTTTCAAAGTGATCAGCCCCAGATCCAACAGCAGGCCGCCATTGCGATACTCCGCAAGACCGGTCAGTTGATCGATGTCCGTCAATTTAAAACCAGCCTCCATCAAAGGTTCCATCAAGGAATAGGTCATCCACTGGGATAGTTTATGGAACGAAGCCATTCCTCCGGAAATCTTTGGATACTTCCAGGTATCCCCAAGGTTGACGCCATTCATTTGCATGCGACCCGGCCAGATATCACCAAGTCCATCAAGGACTGCGCGCAAAAGCTGCGGCCCGGTGACGGTTTTGCCATATTTTGCATCCAGGTAGTCGACCATGCTGCCAGGTCGTCCCAACGGGAAAATGTCTTTTTTCTCTGAGACGGCCTTGCCTAAGTTGTGCAAAAGCTGCAGACGTCCCTCGACGCCAACCAGTGGATTCCGAGAGGATACTTGAAATATCTTGCACAGAGCTTCGCGGCTTAAGGTTCTAAGGCCCAGATCGGTCGCCTGAAGCGGTTCATCCAGATCATCAGAAAGATAACCAATAATAAATAAGTAATAGCTGGCAATCCCCAAGCCCTCGGAGCGCTGAAAGATTTTGCCGGTGCTTTCTTCTTTGAATGACCAGATATTGCCGGCTCCGGCATCAAGGAGAACAGAAGGAATGACCAGGTCCAATTTAATACGGGCCTGCTCCATCGGATCCAAATGTTGAATGCGCTTACGCAACCAAGAGGCACGATCAACGTGCCCAGCCTTGAAGTGCCCCCAACGTGAATGGAAGGGGATATCAAGTTCCGGATAGTTTTCACGAATGACCTGTAGGACGTAGTTGACCACACCGTTCATCTTTTCCGGATGATAGTTGAAGTGAGTCTGACCTTTTTGCGTCAGCTCCAGGATTTGCTCAGCACTGTGGCGAACGGCTTGTGGAGAGAGAAGAAAATCCACGCCCTCCATTGCATAACTAACGTTGCTCATCGATACCTCTTCCTTGCACCATGGCCAGTTCGTGAACGGATTTCTGCATGCCCTGACTAAAGTATCCGGCGGCTTTCTTGGCTTCAATTTCGACCTGGGCATCGGCAGGAATTAGGTAGTCGGGAATTGAAATTCGATTCACGACCGAGATACCACTTTTAACAATGGCATCGTATTTCATGTTGCTCATCGAATGCAGATTGTGAATTTTTGTAATTCCAAAGAAGTTTAAAATATCCGGCATCAACTCCTGGAAACGGGCATCCTCAACTCCCGCGACACATTCTGTGCGATGGAAGTAAGTGGCAGCAGAGTCTCCGCCAACTTGGCGTTTTCGGGCATTGTAAACCAGGAACTTGGTCACTTCGCCAAGGGCACGACCTTCCTTGCGGTAGTAGGCGATGATACCAACTCCACCTCGTTGAGCGGTACGGGCCGCATCCTCGATGCCGTAAATCAAATAGGGACGGCATGTGCAAATATCAGATCCAAAAACATCGGAACCATTGCATTCATCATGCACCCGGCAAGTCAGTTCGATTTCGGGATTTGCCAGATCCTTGGGATCACCAAAAATATAGACAGTCGTGGATCCGATAGGTGGCAGCATCACTTTCAAATCCGGGCGTGTCACCAACTCTGGGAACATGCCGCCAGTTTCCTGAAACAGAATTTTGCGCAAATCACCTTCATCGACGTTCAGGCGTTTGGCAATACCGGGCAGGTACCATACCGGTTCAATGGCGACCTTGGTTACTTTGACGTCTTTGTTTTCTGTGATTATTTTGCCGTCAATTTTCAGACGACCTTTTTCCAAGGCTTCTGTGATCTCGGGAATTTGCAGGCGAGCCTGAGTGACGGCAATAGTTGGGCGCACATCGTAGCCACAACCGTATGCTTCCTGAAAATGTGCCGGGATGTCAAAACCCCACGGATCCAGTGACACGATTTTGTCAGGGTCATACCAAGAAGGAAAAGGTCCGATCTTCACAGGGCTTTCAGTGTTGTGCAAGTCTGGACGATGATTGGTAGAGTAGCGACCTTGGGCCACAGATAAAGCCCGGTAGACCGTGTAGCTGCCGCTATGTGTGCCGATGGCATTGCGTTTTTTCGAATCCGTCAAAGAGCCCACGACGGGACCGCGTTCCTTGGAGGATTTGGCGCCCCATTTGATCGGCAGGCTTTCTTTAAACACATGGCTGGAGTGAGAAGTTAAAACAACGTGAGGTGATCTTTTCAGTTCATTCATTATGACATCCAATTATTGTCGTGTTGTTGGTCCCATTTGACTGTGACTTTTTTTAAGTTTGACCAAAAATCCAAAGAAGAAGTTCCGGTTATGTCGCCATGACCGAATTTGGATTGATTGATACCGCCGAAAGAGAATGGTTCCCGTGGGACGGGGACGCCCACATTCACTCCGACCATTCCGGTGCTTGCCATAGAAATCACTTTTTCGGCCAATGCGCCGGAAGAAGTGAAAACCGAACAGGCATTGCCCATCAGTGAAGAGTTCTCGATTCTCATGGCTTCTGAAATATCTTTGCAGCGAACGATACAAAGAACCGGTCCAAAGAGTTCAAGTTTGGAAATTTCCTGATGTGGCGACACGTAATCCAGAATTGTAGGGCCAATCCAGTTGCCTTGCTCCATACCTGGGGGCGGGGAGGCCTTTCTGCCATCGAGAAGAATTTTTGCACCCTCGGCGACTGCGTTTGCAATTTGATCATGCAGGAATTTGACTTGCGCCTTGCTGATGATCGCTCCCATGTCTTTGCCAAGTTCCAGGGAGCTTGCACGGTCGATAATTTTTTGAATGTGGTGACGAACCTCACCAACCGCGAGCACAACAGCCGCGGCCATGCAGCGTTGACCTGCGCATCCGGTGAAGGAGTCACTGATCCCGATGCCAGCAATTTCTGGATTTGCATCTGGAAGCAAGACAATATGATTTTTTGCTCCGCCAAGGGCGAGAATGCGTTTGCCGGCTTTAGTGCCACGCTCGTAGACCGCGCGGGCCACTGGTGTTGAACCGACAAAAGAAAGAGCCTGGACATCCGGGTGATCCAGAAGGGACTGCGCCACTTCGGCACCGCCTTGCAGAACTTGAAAGATGCCATCCGGAAGACCGGCTTCCTGCAGTGATTGGGCAATCTTCATCGAAGTCAGCGGTGTCTTTTCAGAGGGCTTCCAAATATAGGCATTGCCCAGGGCGAGTGCCGTTGGAATTGTCCAGAAGGGAACCATCGCTGGGAAGTTGAAAGGCGTGATACTGGCCACAACTCCCACAGGCATTCTGCGATACTCACAGCTTACACCCCGGGAAACTTCCAGCTTTCCGCCGACATCCAGATTTTGCAAAGATGTTGCAAATTCCAGAACCTCGATGCCTTTCATCAAACCGGCTTTTCCTTCCGCAAAAGTTTTGCCAGACTCTGAACTTTTTAAATGAGAAATTTCATCGATGTCGCGCAATAGAATTTGACGAAGCTGGAATAGAACTTTCGTACGCTCTTTAATAGGTGTCGCGGCCCATTCTTTCTGAGCTCTGCGTGCGTCTGCGATGGCAGTTTGAACCTCTTCAGAGGAAGATTGGTGAACTTCGCCAATCAAGGCCCCATTGTGCGGGGAGTGAATAGAAATTTTAGAACCCGTTCCAGCTTTGAATTTTCCAGAGACAAAATTCAAAACAGGAATGGGCGAAAGAGGAATCTTAACGCTCATAATCCGACCTTTATTACGTAAGTTTTAAAGACCTGACTTTATTGAAGAGCGGTAAGAATTATCAAATTAAGAAAGATTCATTAGCAATTAGAAATGACTGCCGTTTTCGTAGTAATTCTTTTTTTCGAGAGGAATAAAGATAACGGCGATATCATCTTGAGGACATAGTGCTTTTACTTTTTCAGTGATGATCATTGCACTTTTATCTTGCACCTCTTGGGACCTTTGAAACCAAAGAACCTCAACGAAGGGATACTCACCACCGCTTTGGCCTTTAATGAAATATTGAGTGTTGATGAGTTCAAATGAGAAATTGTCCTCACTTGTTTCCATCGAAGGTGCCAGTTGCTGTGGTAAGGTCTGGCTTAAATTCGCAACTTGCTCAGCTTTCATTCCGCGAAAACGTATATGTGGCATATGTATGATCTCCTGAATAGAAAATATGGAACAAACTCAGTTTCGAATCAAGCTTGTTAAGCCCCGGGTGGAAACACCCGATCATTTTAGCGTTAATTTGGAGGCTGAAATGAGTGTACGTATATGGAATGGGCGAAGTTATCGCTATAAAACACTGGCATTGTTAATTGCAGCGCTGGTTCCCCTATGGGCGATTGTGTTGTTTTATTTGATGCCGATGGTTCGCGACAACATGTACGAGGATCGCAAGGTCATGTTACACAATACCGTTGATCTCGCCTCCAATACAATCCAACGATACTACAAGCAGTTCGAGGATAAGAAGATCACCGAAGAAGAGGCGCAAAAGCTGGCGCTTGCGGCGATCTCTGAGTATCGCTATGCCGGCAGTGAATATTTTTGGATCAACGATTTTGGCCCGAATGTGTTGATGCATCCAATTAAGCCAGAGTTGGATGGTAAAGATGCCGGCGGGATCAAGGATCCTAACGGAGTGCATTTGTTCAAAGAGTTTGCGTTGATGGCGCAAACACCTGCGGCGGAAGGTTTCGTGAATTATATGTGGCCGAAACCAGGCTCGCCTCATCCGGTTCCTAAAATAAGTTTCGTCAGACAATTCAAACCTTGGAAATGGGTGGTTGGAACTGGCGTCTATGTGGATGACGTTGAAAAAATGGTCGCGGCAGTGCGCTTGAAAGTCATGATCGGATTCGGTCTGGCTTCGTTCATCGCCTTTGCGGTTTTTGCGATGTTTTCAAATAAATTGATGAAGTTCTTAACTCGTACGGTTGTTGATACCAGCGATGCCAGCAAGCAAGTGAAGGAAGCATCAAACATGCTTTCCAGTGCCGGTCAGAACGTGGCGCAAGGATCCGTTGAGTCGGCTGCAAAAATTGAAGACACGCTGGGTGCGGTGCGTACGCTGAGCGAAGTGGTTGGTGCCAATCAGGAGCGCGCAAACCAGGCTGCGAGTCTTGCGCAAAGTTCGGAGCAAGGGGCTGCCACGGGCGCTGATGAGATTCGTCGTCTGATGGAATCCATTACGGCCATGTCCAAGATCTCTGAGGAAATCACTTCGGCGATGGACATCATTGATGACATCGCATTTCAGACAAATCTACTGGCCTTGAATGCAGCGGTGGAAGCTGCCCGGGCCGGGGAGCAGGGTCGTGGTTTCGCCGTGGTGGCGGATGCAGTTCGTACACTTTCGTTAAAATCTGCGGAAGCGGCCAAGGAAGTAAAAGCGGTTGTGACCAGCAACGTGAATCAAACAAGGATTTCTCTGGATCTGGCACAAAAGAGTGATGAAGTCTTAAATGAGATCGTCAGTTCTGTGAAAAAAGTCAGCATCCTGAACAAGGAAATCGCAGATACCACTCGTGACCAAACAGAAGGAATTCAATCCATCTACAAATCGATGGAGGGGTTGGAAAGACAAACTCAGGCGTTCTCGGCTGCGGCAGAGGAAACGGCTGCGACTTCAGAAGAAATGTCTGCCCAAGCCAGCAACCTTGAGTTGATGGTCAATAATATCGCTGTGGAAGTCGTGGGTAAAAAGGCCGCCTAAAAGGTGGCCGAGCCCGGCATTTTCAAGTAAGCCAGCTCTTCTTTGGTTGAAGGCCGTCCCAATATTTCATTGCGATAGGGGTAGCGGCCGAACCTGTCGATAAGGATCTTGTGTTCCAGTTCATACTCCAGGGAGTTTTCAAGGCCCTGTTGAGAGAATAAACGTACAGCCTCTTGGTGTATCAGATCTGATTCACTGTGCATGAATGGCATATACAGGAAGACTCGTTCGTCACGATCCAGTTTTTGATCGTCCCCGGTTGCAATCGCCTCCTGTGAGAGGGCCAAAGCGAGGCCGTCGTTTTTAAAGGCCTCCGGGGTATCTCTGAAAATGTTACGAGAGAATTGGTCCAGAACAATAACTTCAGCCAGACGCCCGCGAGGCGTTGCTCGCCAGCGAAATGTCTCGCATCGTTCTACTTTTCTGTAGGTTCCCAAAAACTTTTGAAGAATCTCCCGGTCCAGGTCAGGCTTTTTAGCAAACCAGAGTTCGGGATTTAGCTCTTCAAACCAGAAATTGAGAACGCGTGAAGCTTCTGCATCCATGGATTGATAGTACAAATTTTAAAATCAGTTCGCACTTGTGTAGCTTCTTCCTTGTCAAAATACGCGGATACAGGCAGCGTGATGCTATGAGTGGAATTAAATTGATTGCTTCCATCGAGGCCGTCAAGGGCATCGCGGTGCTTTTTGTCAGTATCGGAATTCTAAGTTTGATGGGACAGGACATTCAAAGAGTGGGTGTGCAGGTCTCCCATTACCTCGGAGTGGAGCACAATCATTTTTATAAGTCGATATTCACTGCGCTGAAGGAACACAGTCAAATACTCCGGCAGCTGGCTCTGTTGGCATTGGCGTATTCAGCATTGCGATTTGTCGAGGCCTATGGATTGTGGAATGAACGCAGTTGGGCTGAGTGGTTGGCAATTGTTTCCGGGGGCATTTATCTGCCATTTGAGATCTTGAAGCTCATCGAGGGTTTTGCCTGGTGGAAAGTGGGCATCACGGTAGTGAATGTCCTGATTGTCGCTTACTTGATTTATTTTAAAATTCGCCGGGACCGGCTTTTAAAATGACACGGCCGACCTTATGAGGGTCGGCCCAAAGTATTTGGTTTGAGGGGAACCGCTGACCTTGTTTGTGTCAGCGAGGTCTTAGTTAAACCACTGACCTTGGTAGTTTTGTGGATAACATGCCCATTGACCGTAAGAATTGATTTTATACCCGAAGAAAGCCACACCGTTTTGACCGCGGTATTGAGTACAACCAGCCTCCGGCAAGCAAGTTCCATTCACCAGAACATAACCTGATTGACCGTTACAAGTTGGAGTGCCAGTCGTAGTTGTTGTGCTGTAAGTACCAGCCACACACATATTAGTAGAGTAGTCATAACCAAAGTTTGCAGCGTAACCCATGCTAGTACATTGAGCTGTTGGCAAGCAGCCTTTATTAGTTACGTAAGCGTATCCAGTTCCGCAGGAGTTAGCTGCAGTATTAGATGAACCGGAAGAATTGCTCTTAGAGCAATTGGCCAAGAATAATGTCATACCCATCAAAAGAACCGTAAGAATTGTTTTCGTTTTCATATCATCCCTCTTTGTTAAAAAAACGTCTCACTTGGGTAATACTCAAGGTCCGTGCCATCCGGGGCCACCCAATGCCTGCGTTTATTTTGATCTGAGTGTCTCGATTTGGAACATCGGCCAAGTCGGACGAAAAATGTTAGACAGTCGTTAGTTCCCGAATTCCACAATCCTGCAACATTTAGGGTCTAGAATTTCTTTATAAGCACTGGAGAGGAATTTATGACAGAGGATATGCAATTACATATATTACTGAGCAAGCTGACGATTGATTTTGAAACGGCTCTGGAAGAGTTCTTTCAGGAGTACAAACTAACCACCACTAGATTCATCATTCTGAACCTTCTTTATAATAGTCCCGATGGGATGACTCCAACAGAGACAGCCAAGGCGGTGGGGGTTACCAATGCGACGATTTCAGCCATCATCTCGAATTTGAAACAGGTCGGATGGATTGATTCCCGTCAAAAGTTGGGGGACAGTCGTTCATACAGCATTGTTTTGTCAGACTCAGGTCTGGAACTAATGAATAAAGTCCTGCCAGTTTATAATCAAAACATCAGTCAAATGTGGTCCCAGTTCAGTAGCGATGAGAAACGGAATTTAGGGAACTTAATGACTCGAGTCAGTCAGCTGGTCGGGGTCATGAGCAAGAACAATTAACTCGAGTTATCAAATGGTTATACCGATAAGATACCTATGAAAAAGGGTCTTATTGTTTTAGGAATCGCACTTGTGGCGGCCTTTCTGTTTCGGGAAGGTCAGCGTGAAGGCGTATCGACCCTGGCTAAAAACACTGGCAAGTCTCTGGATGTTCAAACGGAGAAGCTTTCGAATCTCGACAATAATACGAACGTGAGCAGTCCATCTCAACAGGCGGTGGCAGTGCAGCCGTCGCCATCACAAACTGTCGCCGAAGAAGACCCGGCTCAGATGCAGTCTCGGGAAATTGTTCCGCGTGAACTGGCACGTCCTCAAGCTCATCCTAAATTCGCAAAACCTGATTCCGGGGATTTAAAAGGAAATTATCTTTTTAGAAGTTCCTCTTGGAAAGTATGGACGGGGGTTCGTGCGGTTCCAAAAGTAAATGTGGAGCCAGGTGATGAGGTTGTGGGGCTGGCTGCGGGTTATGCGATAATCAGGGATTCTGCAATGCTCGGTGACGAGAGAAACTTTTCGCTGGCAGCTCCTATGGTGGTCTTTAACGAAAACGCCGGAAAAGTGGGCGTCATTCCTGGCCGGGTTGAAGTGAAGTTGAAGGATGCAAGACAGATTGGTCAGATTGAAAAGGAATACGGACTGAATGTTGTAAACCGATTCCCCCATCTCCGCCTGTTTTTTGTTACATCGTCATTACAGAATTTCGATTTAAGCAAACTGGTTACTTTTTTAAAAAAAGACAAGCGTGTTGAAAAAGCTGATTTAGAGATTGTGAGTGGCAACCGTGTTAAGAACTAAAAAGATTCTATCAGCTTTCCTTCTGGCTTTAAGCAGCGTGACTTTGAGTACGTTGCTGGTGAACTGCAATGGCAGCGGTTTTGAGCTGGCCGACTCGTGCTTTAATGATGGCGGTGACCCGTTGTTTTCTTATGCGTGGCACTTGGCTAACTGTGGGCAAAAAGGCCTGTCCAAAAATGGTGGAACCAGTGGCGTGGATTTAAATTTGCGTGCGACGTGGTCTGCGGGGATATTGGGGAATGGCGTAAAGGTTCGTGTGTCAGATGATGGTCTTCAGCATATTCATGAGGACCTCAGCCCAAATTTTCAAACTGTACAACTTAGATCTCGGGACTATACCACGGGGAGTCCCTATGATTTCGCGACAGCTGCGCCACATGATTGTCCGAATGCCGATCCAGCTTTATCTGCTTATGATGATCACGGAACTGCAGTTTCCGGGCTTATTGCCGCAGCCGGTGGCAATGGGGTGGGGTCGCGCGGAGTGGCTCCAAAAGCGCAATTAAGTATTGCAAATCTTTTAAGCTGTGCCGTGACTCAAGACAATGCGATGATTCTTGATCAGGCCACTGGCACGGACTTCGATGTTCTGAATATGAGTTGGGGCGTGGATCAGAACTCGTTGCCAGAAGTATATGCTGCTTATGAAACTCAATTGGAGACAGCTGTGACCAGCTATCGCAGCGGCAAAGGTGCGATTCTGGTGAAGGCGGCGGGAAATTTCTTTACGACTGAATGCCATCATACGGCATCCGATGACAATTCAAGCAGTACTTGTGTTGGTAATTCGAATTTGGACGGGGACAATACAAACCCATACCAAATCCTGGTGGCGGCTTTGAACGCCAAAGGTTATGCTTCCAGCTATTCTTCGCCCGGTGCGAACATTTGGATTTCGGGCTTTGGTGGGGAGTTCGGTTATACGAATCCCGCGATGGTGACGACAGATCGCTCCGGTTGCAGTAATGGATTTTCCTACACTGGAAGCTCGACGACAGTTCCTTTTCAGAATGGAAGTTCGCCAAATACAAATTGTAATTATACGGCGACTTTCAACGGAACATCTTCGGCTGCGCCGACGGTATCTGGTGTCGCAGCGTTGTTGTTGGAAGCCAACCCCAACCTGACTTGGCGGGATGTGAAATACATTTTGGCAAAAACGGCCGTGCCTATGGACTACGTGACAACGGGTTCAATTTCTCATCCATTGGGGACGTCGGTTCCGTCGGGCTATTCTTGGGAGTTGCCTTGGAAGACCAATAGTGCCGGATTTAAGTTTCACAACTGGTATGGTTTCGGCAAAGTAAACGTGGATGCAGCTGTTGCCATGGCAAGATCCTATAGCACTTCACTGGGCACTTACTTCGAGAGTCCTTGGTTGTCATTTATGGGGTTGAGTTTGGATATTCCTGCGGGGAGTGCTGCTGGTGTGACCGATACCCGAAGCATTACAGTGGGCACCGATCAGGATGTAAAAATTGAAAGCGTACAAATTCGTCTTCAGGTCACGCACACGGATTTATCAAAAGTGGCTATTGAGTTAACTTCTCCGTCGGGCATGCGTAGTATCATCGTAAACATGCACAACACTCTGACGACTGTTGCGAACTATAATAATGAAGTCTTTCTGTCGAATGCCTTTTATCAAGAGCGTTCCTCTGGATTGTGGACGATCAAACTGGTTAATGCCAGTGGAACCGGTACACTGACAAGCTGGGGAATCAGATTCACCGGCGTGAAGTAAAAAAAAAGGCCCCGGATGGGGCCTTTCGCTTTATTGAACTCCTGCTGATTCGCGTGGAGGTCTTTCTCCTCTACCAGGACCACCAAAGCGAGTCGGTGGTTCAATGCCTTTTTCCTTTAAACAAGCATCCATGGCAGTTCTTTGCTCTTCAGTGGGGGCTGTCGGTCTTTGGCCGGGCTCGGGGCGTTCCATACCCGCAGCTTCGGCGCAGGCTTGAAACGCGGCTCTTTGTTCGGCGCTGGGGCCGCCGCCGCGAGGTCTTTCGGATTGTTGAGCCAGGGCAAAGGATGTCGAGTGCAGTGTGATAATGGATGCAGCGGTCATGAGGATCTTTTTGGAAATTTTCATAATATCTCCCTTTTTGGATTTTGAAATTAGGGGGCTTTGCGAGTCCCTCAACTCGGGCCCCATATGTTAATGCTAGGGGGGGATTGTTGAAGGACCGTGGAGATCATCATTATTTTTGATTTGCTCGACTAACGGGTCTCAAAATGAGACGTGGAATTTCCTGGGATATTGCAAGAAATAGCGAATTCTATTTAGGAAATTCCCAAAATTAGCCGATGACGTTAGTGCAGCCCGGGGGGAAGAACGTATGAAATCTATTAAAAAAATTCTGGTAGCAAGTGGTACTGTGGTGGCATTGGCTGCTGTCGCGGTAAGCTTTCAAAACTGTGCTCCGGGTGCTTCTGAAGATGGAGCAAGCAATACAGTTGCAGCGGACGGCTATTCTGGAGATATCTATTATCCATCCAGTGGCAGTCCGATTGTGTTGACGGCCGGTCAAAACATCACTCTTAAAATTTCCAAGCCTGCCAATTTAAGCGATCTTAGCAGCTATTATTGGGTAATCTATGATACGTCGGTTACGGCTGCGTACATCGGAACAATCACGCAAAGTGGAAGTTACTTCTATGTGTCTTTGCAGGTTAAGTCTGATTTGAGCTCTCAAAAGGATTTGCGCATCTATTTGTATAATCCAACCACGAAATCTTATCTTGACGGCAACGGCGTTAAAATCAGCCTTCGTCCTTCTGTAAGCAATCCCTATTCTTCAGACTACGTCACAGAGGTTTGCAGTTTGAAGCAGAACTCTGCACCTACATTCTCTTTGAACAAGGCCGCAGCGTCTTCGTCAGCTCTTTACATCTTTGATAACGGGGCGGGTGTTGGTAATACATCTTGCAGCATTGGTGGCGTGGCTTATAACTGCCTTGCGCCATCATCGTGGCCAAGCAACTGGACATCGTCCACGTTTACGGTTCAGGCCTACAATCGTTGCGGTGTCGCCCGAACTCAGTCTTTCTAATTTCTTTTGTTATATTCAAAATGCAAAAAAGCCCTCGTAAGAGGGCTTTTTTCGTTTCTATCTGCCGGTTCCCATTATGACCGATGTTCCGGTCAGTGTTGTCGAGCTTGTCGGGGCGGGTACTACTCCGGGGATGGTGATGCCGCTGTTGTAGGTGTTTGTATACGGCGAAGTATAGGTGTTTAAATAGCTGCTGGGTAAAGTGTAACCACTGGATGTGGATCCCATAATGACCCCGCCGGGCAAAGTGGTGGTGGCTGTGGTAAGACCGGTCGGGGAAATATAAGTTGAGCCCGTGTTGTAAAGACCGGTGTTTCCATAAACACCGCTGTAGGATTGCATCATGCTCATTTGATAGTTCAGCATCGCCATCTGTTGTTGCATTGATGCCATCGCAGAATATTGCGAGTTCATCCCACTCATACCGTACATACTGTTCATGCCATTCATACCGTTCATTCCATACATCATTGATGGATTCAGGCCCATCATCGAATTCATCCCAGACATGCCATTCATCCCGTACGGAGAACCCATGCCGGTGTAAATTCCACCACTCATCATTCCGTACATGGAGTTCATGCCGGTCATCCCATTCATCGCACCCATCATGCCCTGGCCGCCCATCATCGAGTTCCCGCAACCAAACCCGCCTTGGCCGGAACCGCTGCTTAAAGCGCCGTACATTCCCTGCATCATATAGGGATATCCGAAGCTTGCCTGAGTGGGGTAACCGAGATTTGCGTTGGCATCTGTGACCATTTGATTGGTCTTGTATCCCGCATACATGGATGCAGCACCTGTCACCACATTCGCAACCAGACTTGCTGTGTTTGATTGAGGTTGTTGATAGTTGTAGTTGTTATTCTTTGCCATACACTCCGTGCAAACAGTGCCCTCTGTGGATTCGTCTTGGCGGGCATCCTGAATATCCTCTTGCAGGCGTTCAATCTGGTGATTCAAATCTTCGATGTCTGATTGAATTTTGGTCGATTGAATTGAGTTGGTTCTATAGCTGGCAATGGCCGATTTACATGTGGAGGTTCTGGCGCGGGAACCGTTGGCGCGATATGTGGAATTATCACAAACAGAAGTCAACACCGCTCCGGCGCGACCGGCATCGCAGTACTTTTTCCACTCCGCTGAAGTGAACACCTGCACGGGCAGCATATTGTCATTGGCTCCGCGGGATTCCGATCGTTGACGACGGGGAGGACGCATTCCTTTTCCTTGGGGGGGCGCCGGACGATCAGACTCGGCCATTTCTGATGATTCATCATCTGAAAATTCCAAACCGGATTCATCAATATCGCCAGTGACCGCGGGCTCCTGGTTATCATTTTGGGGTTCACTGACATATTCAGAACAGCGGCGGGAGCTATCCATGTGGGCCATCAGAACTTCAGCATATTCCTCAGAGAGGTTGTTCGTGATATCAGACTTCGCGCGTTTTAATTCACGGTCAAATTTCTTCTTTTCGGACTTTTTCTCGCTGATCTCTTGTTTTAGTTCGCTGATCTCAAGACGCAATTCCTGAATCTCATCCGATTCGGAACTCATCGCCTGGGCCGGACGTTGTTGGTAGGAACAGCCCTGATTAGCACCCCAGTAGCCTGTGCCCATCATCGTGGGACTCATCATTTGTGCCCACGAGGGGATTGCTGTAAGAGAGAGAGTTGCAATGAGGATCCTGAAGAACATAATGCCCGCCTTTGTATATCACTAAGGTAGCGGGCAAGTGTTTAAAGACTGTGGACTAGGATTTAGGAAACCAAAATGAAACACGTCCACCCGAAATGTGACTCTCATTCGGGGACAGGACAAGGTTTTCCGCTTTCAGTTCGCCACCGTGAAGCTGAATGATTTCTCGCATGATCACGGAGCCAATGCCGACAGAGATTCGTTTGCCTGACGAACCATCTGATAAACTGCGGCTGGCTTTTTTGTGACCAAATTCTTTGAGTGAAGACTCCGAAAATCCAGGTCCGTCATCCGTGATGGAAAGATTCAGTTTGGGGCCACCGTTGGTGATACTAATATGCACCTCTCCCTTGGCAAAGGAGGAGGAGTTTTCAAACGCATTTCTTAGCAGGCGGTCCACCAGCTTTGATGAACCCATGACGTTTGCCTTGGAGGCATCCAAGGTGCTTTCGATTTTGAATTTCAAATTTGGATAACGGTTCTTAAAGACCGTCACCTGGTCCTGTACGCGTTCCAGTAAGTTGATCTCCTCGGTGCCTGCTGAATATTTTGGTTCGGTGATTTGTGCCAGGAACAACAAATCCTCAACCAGTTTTCCAAAGTATTCCACTTCCGAAAAACACAAGGAAACAATTTCCTGACGTTTCTCAGGCGCAAGTCGACCTTCGCCGACCTCCAGCGTTTCCAGAAAGGTCTGCAAAGAGGCCAGGGGAGTGCGCAAGTCGTGTGCGAGATCCTGCAGAAGTTGACGGCGGGCCTGATCGGCCTTGCGTAAACTTTCAACCATGCTTTCCACATCGCCGGCCATTTGATTGAAGGCTTGAACCAGTGGTCCCAATTCCTCCAATTTTTTTGTGGGCATACGTGCTGACAGATTGCCATGACGAAGTTCATTCAGAACATGGAAGGCTTCGTTGGCGCGATCGCGATAGCGGGAGAATTGGTAAAGCAAAGCCACACCCACCGAGATCAAAGTAAACACAATCAAAAAGCCAATTGTGATGAAGAGGGGATTTTTCCGACCCATGTTTGGTGGCGGAGGAGGAGCACCTTTGTGCGGTGGAGGAGGTCCCATTTCACCAGGATGTGGTCCTCTAAAGTCACCAGGACCGCCCGGTCCACCCGGAGGAGGTGGTTGGTCGCCCATAGGAGCACCGAAACCAGGCGGCGGACGAAAACGATGGACGAAGTAGACATCGGCAAACTTCGTTTTTGCGACTTCAATTTTGGGAGGTCCAAAATTGGACTCGCCGAAGCGAACGGATTTATCCTGGGACATGGTCTTAAGATCTGAATCATTCAAAGCTCGGGGTAAAACAACTTCTCCGTTGACCAGGCTTTTTCCAGTTCTATCGACGATATCAAAACGCAAAAAGTTATCCGAAGTGTTGCTATCCTGAAGCTTTCTAAAAGCAACCAGGGGGTCGTTATCCAGTTGTTGATAAACGTTGCGGAACAAATGGTTGGGAGGTCGCACAAATTGGACCTGGGAGGGTTTGTCCAAATAGGAAACCAGCCATGTGGAGCCAAATGCCATAAAGATAAAAACGATGATGATTGAAACAAAGATAAAATAGTTTCTACCAAACAAGGAGCGGGTGATCATGCCAATTTCTCCAGACGGTAACCTTGTCCATAGACGGAGTTGATTTTCACATTCTGAATACCGTTCTTGGTAAGTTTGGAACGAATGTGGCTGATATGGGAGTCAACGGTACGGTCAAAGAGTTCCTCTCCCGATGACAAACTGGCGATCAGCTTTTCCCGGGAGATAATTGTTTCGGGATTTTCAAAGAATACGCGCAGGATCTCAAACTCACGACGATTTAGATTCACCAGGCCGTCTTCGGTTTTTAGAACCTGCTGATTTTTAATCAGGGTTAAGCCAGCAAAACGCAACAAATCCAAAGTGGGCTTGCGGTCATTGAGTTGATTCTTGATCCGTACCATGATTTCTTTTTGGCCGAATGGTTTACGGATGTAATCGTTGGCACCATGCTCAAATCCACGAACGACACTTTCCTCGTCCGTGCGAGCAGTAAGGAACATGATCGGAGTTTGAATGCCTTCACTACGCAACCATTCACAGAACTCATAGCCATTTCCATCCGGAAGATTTACGTCCAGCAAAAATAAATCGATGCCCGGTTGAGTTTTGAAAATCTCACGACCAGCTGCCAATGATTTGGCCCAATGAACTTGAAATTGATCAAGCTCAAGCTGCATTTGAATTGCTTTGCCCAGTATAGGGTCATCTTCAAGAAGAAAAATTTGTACAGCCATAATCACTCTCTAAGGTATCAAAATATACCCGTACCATTAAGTTCCATTTTGCAGCAGGATTATGGAGTGAGTGTGGAGCTGGACCTTTGTCTCACTTCGAGACAATTGTGAAAAGAGAAACCAAGTCGGACCTTGGCTCCTCTTTTGATTGGATAATGTCTATGGTCTCAAATCGTCCAGGCATTTCATTGCCGGGTCACGTTGTTCTGGATTCAGAATGTCAAAGAAGACCTTCATCTGGAAGTCACCCATCAATTTACCCATTGCGATGGCTTTTGAGCCCACATCAGCCTGTGCTGCGGCTCCGTCTTCTTTAGTTGAAGTCGCGCTGCTGAATGTCTTTTTCATATCTGACAATGACTTTCTAAGGTCGGTGCGCATGGCTTTGCGTTGGTCATTGAACTCCAGGAAGGCGTCACGAAGTGCCATCTGTTGCTCTTCAGTCGCCTTTACGGCTTTACAGGAGGCCGGTGCTTCAGGCTTCTTGTAGATGATTGTATCCACCATAGATACTGTAAGTTCCTGAGGTGTAGTCGCCATGGAAATGGCTGGAGTCACGAGTGCTGCAATGACAGCCAGTTGAGTAAGCTTTTTCATTAATTGAATCCTCCTATTTATGTTGGAGTCTCGATTCAAGACAATATTCGGTAAAAAGAAAAGACGAACTCGTGTTTTTTGTTGAATTGAATAGGGCAGAAATGCGGTAAACTGTGACTAGTCAAATTCTTGTATATCCCCGAGTTTGACTCGCGTTTACACAACGAATGTTGTGAAACAAGTTCTGGGCTAGGAAAGTTTTCTTCCAGTTGCGGAGTGACAAAATTTAAGTACAATTCATTTTGTATCGGGACTTAAGGGAGTATTTGTGACAGTCGAGCAACAATTGAACGAAGCACGTCAACGTATTGGATCCATCATGGCAACGGTAGTTAAAGAAATGACTTCTTGTAAAGAGAATGTGGAAGTCACTTTTTCTTGCGGGGAGAAAACTACGATATACAAAGTCGACCTTCCGCAAGAGTATCGCGGTAAGTTGATTGGGGCTCAGGGTAAGAATATTTCGTCCTTAAGAAATATACTGGGCGCGATGGCGGGGAATCATGGGTTCCGCGCAATTATTGAGCTGGTGGTTTAAGTCTTAATTAAGACGGCATCGGCGAAAATCGAAAATGGAAGTTTTAAAAACACAAAAGGCACCTTATGGGTGCCTTTTGTGTTTTTAAAAGCAGCAAACCTAGGAGAGATGACTGCGAATCATCCAAGCTGCTTTTTCGTGGAAGCTGATCAAGTCTTCGTACAGAGTCACAGCACTGGTTTCCTCTTCTTGCTCCGCTGTTTCAAGGCGGGCTTTGTAGAGCTCTGCAAGTGTGGTGTGATCGGCTGTTAGTATATCGATCATTTTTGTAGCACTGAGTTTTTCATCAGTGCACTCTTCCACATCAGCTAATTTTTTAAAGGCTTGAAAACTGCCGGGCGCTGGCGACTTCATGGCGCGCAACACTTCTGCGGAGCGATCCACATACTCGGCAATTTGTTCGTATTGTTTTTCGAATAGTTTATGCAGTGAAAAGAACAAAGGACCCTCAACATTCCAATGAAAGTTTTGGGTTTTTAGTTGTAGTAGATAAAGATCAGCCAGAGTTTTCTTCAATTCACCCACCGTGCCGGTTTGGGTGCTTTTATCTGAATCCTTCTGTGAGCCTTTCGCAGTGGCTTTATTGAAGGTATGAACTGTGCCGGCTGAAGTTTCTTTTTGTGCTCCGTATTTCATAATTTCCTCCTAGGGCAAAACCAGGTGACGTCCATAGGATAGGCCTTTGAAAGCTAAATGAAAAATCTTCTTTTGCTATGGCGTATATAGGCTAAAACTATGTGTTGTGTGGCACTAGCTGCGATGGCCTAAAGGATTGTCGACCTTGAACTGCTGCTTTGATTTTTGTAGAGGAACATCTTTCGGCAACGCTGTGATGATGGTTTCGATCAGTGCCTTCAAAAGCGCTTTGCGCTGAAAGTGAGGGCCATGCAGCAGGCTGACTTCCCGAGTGGGAATGGGTGCAGTGAATGGCTTTAAGCGCTTCTTGTCACGCACATCATCAGTCGCGAGCAAGGGAAGCAGGGTAAAACCGTCGCCTTGGTCAACGAGCTTTTTCAAAGTTTCCAGGCTGCCGCCTTCAAAGGAAAAATTCGTGGTCACGTTTTCATTTTTTCTGTTTTTGCAAAGCCCCAGGCTTTGTTCCCGAAAACAATGTCCTTCGCTGAGCAATAACATTTCATTTAAGGACAGATCTGATTCGTCGACATGTTTTTTTTGTAACAAAGGATGCTGAGGAGAGAAGTACGCTGTGAACGGTTCATAGAAAAGCACTTTCGAGGCGATATTGATATCATCAATGGGCGTTACCGCGATTCCTATGTCCAGGGAGTTGTTGCGAATTTTCTCCACAAGTAGCTGCGTTTCCATCTCGTCGATCACCAGATGCACATCTGGGAATTTACTCATGAATTTATTCAGAAACAGCGGCAGTAAATAGGGAGCCAATGTGGGTATTATGCCGATGCGCAAAGTTCCACTGATAGCGCCTTTGTTTTCAGCGACGATCTCGCGAAGATGCTGCGAACTTTGAACTACAATTCTTGCTTGTTGCAGTACCAACTCTCCCACCTGAGTAGGACGCACGGGTTGTTTTGTGCGGTCAAACAAAATGACATTGAGTTCGTCTTCTAGCTTTTGAATCTGCATGCTAAGTGTAGGTTGTGTAACGTGACACTGAACAGCCGCTTGGCTAAAACTCCCGGTATCACCAACAGCTAAAATGTATTCAAGTTGTGTAAGTGTCATGAGTAAAGAGTGCACTTGCTCAATAGGGCGCGCAAGGGAAATAAGGATCTAAGGATGGAACAATATCAGGATTTGCTGCTAAAAAGATCTCTGCCATTGTCTGAACAGGTTGTTGAGGCTTACTACCGACACCCAAGACACTTGTTTGTACCAGAATATACATTGCAAGAAGCTTACGAGGATATTCCTTTGCTGCTGTATAAAAAGGGAACCTTCGTTTCCACGATTTCTCAACCCAGCTTCGTGATGCGAATTCTTGATATGCTTCAGCTGGCACCTGGCCAAAAAGTTTTTGAACTGGGAGCAGGCTCCGGTTGGAATACCGCTTTGATTTCTTATATCGTGGGACCGGAAGGTAAAGTCGTCAGCACGGAAATTATTCCCGAGGTGGCTGATCGTGCTCGTGGCATTTTGGATCAGATGCGTATCACCAACGTCAAAGTCCTAACGGGTGATGGGTTTGAAGGGTACCAAGCTGAGGCACCTTATGACCGCGTGATCTTCACAGCCGGTTCCTTTGAGTTACCTCAGGGTATATTTGAACAACTCAAAGAAGATGGATTGATGATTTTCGTAAAAAAGCAGGAAAAAAAGAATGACATGCTTCAATTGATCAAAAAGGTTCAAGGGCAAATGCAGATTCTGAATTCCATTCCCTGTTCGTTTGTCACTGTGAATCGCTCTGGCGAGTCCCGCCTTCAAGACGGGACCCTGTAGACTTTAATGTTTAGGAGTTATGTCGGGACGAGTGTCCGGATCCTTAGGGGATAGCTCCATGATCCGTTCCTCTTTTTCCTTATCGGGAGTTGGTGTCGTCTCTTCGGGTTCATCATAAAGGTGGTAGCGCGAGGCAATTTCTGCAAATCTCTCGCTGGCATCCTCAATGCGCATTCCGACCTTTTTCTCCAAAAGATCGACAATCCTGTTGGAGTTACCCCGAGTGCTTTCCAACTCACTTTCAGTAAGCTCATGCCATTTTTCCATGAGCTCTCTTTTTAAATCCTGCCAAGCATTTCCCGGTGTAACCATGATGTCTACTCCTGAATTTTAGGTTCGATAACCAAGTCGATACGACGGTTTTGTGCACGACCTGCAGCAGTGTTGTTGCTGCCGATAGGTTTTTCATCACCCAACCCAATAGCGTCAACTCCGGTAGCTGGCGTTCCGTTGGCGATCAATTGTTTTTGCACGGCTTGAGCGCGTTTCTCGGAGATGCGCATGTTGACGTCGTTGCTACCTGTGGAATCTGTATGACCTTGAACTTCAATTTTGGATGTTGGGATTTCCTCCAAAACTGATTCAACTTTGGTTAGCAATGCTTTGTTGCTGGCCGAAAGGTTTGCGCTGCCGGAAGGGAAGTTCAAGCCTTTCAGGCGTACTGTGACTTTGCCGTCTTGTGCGAAGACTTCGGCATCCTTGGCGTTCAACTCACTGCGGATTCTGGTCGCTGTTGCTGCTGCGGCTTCTGTGGAGCGTGCCGATTGCAATTGTTTTTCAGCGGCTGTGAGTTCGCGGGATTGAGTGGACGTCTCTGTGCGCAAGCTGGAAATTTGACGTTGTTGTTTTTCAGTTTGCAACACCAGTGCCTCAGTATTTCCGGCATTTACTTTAACCATCACTTCAGCCAGGTGATCTGAGGCTTTGGTTGCATTGGACGCTGAACGCGTAATGCCCGTGGTATTGCGAGGATCAGCTGCAATGAGTTTCATGGTCTCGTTGTATTGTCCTCGTGCCAGGCCCAATGAGCGGGGAGCCTTTTCAGAGGCCTTGTCTTTTTCAGCAGCTTCAATTGTGCTCTTCGCACCGCCCAGGTAACGCTTTTCCACAGAATCGCGTTCCAACTGACGATAGGATGCCACGAGATCAGAGCCTCGTTTGTCGGCGGCCTTCAAACTTCCTTTTTCAATATCGGAAGTCATGTTTTCAAGTTTGCTTTCCAGTTTTTTCCATTCTTTTGGGTACATTTCAGGTGCATTGGCAGCCAAGGCGCCTGAACGTGCATCCACAATCGGTCCGATGGACTTGCGTGCAATGTCAGACTTTGTGGTTCCTTCTTGCAGCCAGCCTCTGGAGTAAGAAACCTGTTCCAGGATATCTGAAGCTTTGTCTTTGTCTGCGATGCCTTCTTTGGCTTTCGCTAGAGCTTTCTCCGCATTTTTGAAGTTGTCAGGGGAAAGGACGTCCATTTGCTTTGAACGGGCTTCATTTAGAAGTTGTTCAGTTTGTGAAATTTCAACCATTGGATCTGAGGTATCAGGTATAGCTGAGTAACTTGGTGGTTTGCTGGCACATCCGATAATTCCGATAACAAAGGCAGATGATATAATCACCTTAGTGCAAAGGGACGACATAATTCCTCCTGTAATAGATATTGGGACTTGTAACCTGCAAACAGGCTAAACCTCCTGTTTTAGAGTCTTCAAGAAAAAGCTGGTTGAAAGTGTCAATAGCTGACGATAGACACCGGACCTTAACAACCTTGGGCGTAATTATTGCGTCGTGGAAATTTAGAAAAGAAAAGAGAGGGACTATTCTTCTTCGGCTTTTGCCAAAAGTAGTTGGCGGTTTTTGATCTGAATGGAGCGGCCCGTGGATTGATCCACGATGCCTTCTTTTTCAAAATTCGCCAGAGTGCGAATCACTGTTTCGGGAGTGGTCCCAGCCCATTGTGCGATTTCTTTTCTGGTCCAATTCTGTTGCGGGAAATTGTCTTGTAAAAACAAAATAGCATCGGCAACTCGGGCGGCGGCGTCTTTATCCATCTGACCGGTCCATTTGGCCTCAGCCAAACGCAAGTCACGGGAGAGGTATTCCAAAAACTGCATGGCCGCTTCCGGGTGATTGCGGAAAAGTGCCAGAATTTCAACCTTCGGAATAAAGGAAAGAACAGTGTCTTCAACCGCAATCGCCGAAGCATAGTAGTTTTCGCCAGCAAACAGGGCGCGGTAACCGACAAGTCCACCGGGTCCGATCAATCGCAAGGTATGAGCGGAACCACTGGAAGAGGATGAATCCAGTTTGATAAGCCCGGTGTTGATTTTATAAAGCCCGAGTGGCTCGCTGCCAGCTTCAAATATAGTCTGTCCAGCCTTGTAACGCCTAAGTGTCTCGGCTCTATCCAATAAATCCTGAAGTTTCATGATTAACAGCGTACCAAATAGTTTTCAGTTAGCGAATGATTTTTGCTTAAAGCCTTATCTAACAGGACGCTGTCAGAGGGGTGTTGGTATTCGGAGGTATTCAGTCGTTCCGCGGCGGCCCATTCCTCTGCCGTGAAACTCCAGCTGGTCAAAACATTTTGGAAACAGTCTTTGAAATCTGCTTCCAGGCCGGGTGGCAGATTTTGCTTCATGTCCTCAGAGGTTTTGCGTTTGTAGAACCCCAAAAGCACGGCTTTTAGTGTTTTTAACAAGTGCAAGGGCACAGAATTCATGTCGGACATAAGATAATGAAATTCGTTCTTGAACAGATCATCTTCCGAGAGCATGTCATTGATCTGCTGCAGGCTTAGAACATGCAAAAGGTTTTTGCAGAAATGCACTTGTGCCGTGGCGCGGATCGGGTCATGAAAGAAATGATCCGCATGTATCAGATCATGAACAATAAACCCCAAAACATCCCGTCCGTCTTCCACGAAGGAGTCGATTTCATGGGGCTGAATCAGCATGCTGACACAACGCTGTCCCAAGGCTTGCATTTTAAGAACATCGAACGCGGAAGGGATTTCCGTGGTTAAATTCAAATTATAGTGGCCCGTTTGCCACGAGTTTACCGTTCTTTGAACTGAAAAAGGAATCGATCTCCAGCTGCGCGCACAATATGCATCGACAAAATTTGCTTCGGTATCGAGGTGGCTTAAACTTTTGGCTCCTGCCAAGTGAGCCGGCAAAGAGTCGCGAAGCACCGAGATCACTTTGTGACCGGAAATACCTGAACGGGGAGTGTTGGGTAAGGGGAGATTGTGCAGTCCGCCTAAAAAATCCTGTGGACGTCGTAAAAAGCAAAAAACTAAAAGGTAAGTGCACACCATTTCAACATCGCTGAGATGTTTGTTACGCCACAGCGAAATAAACGGCGCAAGAGCAGTGATCGCTTGCTGTGTGTTGTTTTGCAAAAATGTTTCGTCCAATAGACGATGGCGAAATCGCCCTGCTCGTAACATAATTTCTTTTCTAAGTTTCCACGGCTGACCGAATCCTAACACTTATATCCTTGCATTAGGTCTTTGGTCCTTCTTTAATATCTGTATAAGCAAAATAATACAAGACAGGGATGTCTTTTCGAGGGGGCCGTTAGATGATCAGAAAGCTTCTTGCCGGAGCACTTGTATCGATCTGCGCGTTAAATGTTCATGCCGAGATTTCGGATTATGAAGATATAAACGGAAATAACCCACGATTTGACGAATACTACACTGTTTCCACTCAATCACCCACGAACCATCACGAAGCACCTGAAAACAGAATAGATCCATGGGTTGCGGCTCAGGAGCTGTTTGATTCCTCTGCTGTGATCGGAGAGATCAAGGCCGCTGTCATTTCGCTTTTACACTTTGATCATCACAATGAAGATTATGGAAATGTGGGGCAGCCCTACAATCGTAAAAGTCATTTTGGTGGTTGGATTTATCCAAGCCATGATAATTCGTGTTTAAACACACGGGGCTTGGTTTTAGCGCGGGATTCCAGTATTCCGGTGACTATGAATTCCAGTGGTTGTTCCGTGGTCAGCGGGCAATGGGCCGAGCCTTATACTGGCAAAACGGTGACGCAAGCTTCGGAGATTCAAATTGATCACTTTGTGCCGTTGAAAAATGCCTACGTCAGCGGCGCACATAAGTGGAATTATTCAAAACGCTGTTTATATGCAAATTTCATGGGTAATAACTTTCAGCTTCTGGCAACAGACGGGCCTGAGAACATGAGAAAAAGCGATAACACTCCAGAAAGATACATGCCACCCAATCGCGCGTACTCTTGTCAGTATCTGGCGCAGTGGTTGAAAGTGAAATTGATCTGGGATCTGGGTTTGACGCCGCCGGAAAAGCAAATTGTCGAAAATTTGGTTCAACAAAATCATTGTGATCCAAAGCAATTTCAATACACAGTCAGCGAGCTTCAGACGCAAAAGCGACTTATGGCGGATAACGCCAATTTGTGCCACTGAAAATCGGCAACGCGTGTCCGCTTTTTTTAGACACGCCCTGGTTTTGTGAGTAGGATTCTACTCATGACATATACAAATCTAGAACTCATCGGAACGATATTTTTTGCGTTGGCAGTGATTCACACCTTTATGGTGGGTAAAATATTGCATTGGTCTCACAAGTTTCCCAAAGGCTCCATGACCAGCGGTGTTTTGCATTTGCTGGGAGAGATTGAAGCGGTTTTTGCGATTTGGGCCAGTATGTTCATGGTGGTTTATATTGCCATGGAAGGTTGGACGCCAGCGATCACCTATCAGAATTCCCTGAATTTCACCGAACCGTTCTTTATTTTTGCGATCATGGTGGTGTGCTCAACACGTCCGATTTTAACAATTGCCCGTCAGGCCATTCTTGAATTAAGCACGTGGATTCAAAAGATTCTGAAAACACCGGCCGTGACAACGGATCTTGCAGTGGTCTTGATCATGGGTCCTTTGGCGGGAAGCTTTATCACCGAGCCTGCGGCGATGACTGTGACAGCGTTCATGCTAAATGCGATGTTGCAAAAAGAATCCAGCAAATTGATCTATGCATTGATTGCAGTTTTGTTCGTGAACGTTTCTATCGGTGGGGCTTTGACTCCTTTTGCGGCGCCTCCGATCTTGATGGTCGCATCCAAATGGGGCTGGGACTTTAATTATGTATTCACTCACCTTGGCTGGAAGTCGGCAATTGCTGTGGTGATCAATGCGATCGGTTTGGTTCTGATTTTCAAGAATGATTTTAAAGCGAATTGTATCACTCTGCGCGATGTTGAAAACAGAATGGCGGGTGGGCAGAAGTCAATTCCTTGGCAGGTGACTTTGATCCATTTGGCATTCCTTGCGGGCATCGTGGTGACAGGACATCATCAAAATGCCTTCCTTGGGATTTTCCTTTTGTTCTTGGGGGTCGCAGCAGTGACCACTCGTTATCAGGATTCACTTCGTTTGAAGGAAAGTCTTTTGGTTTCATTGTTCCTTGGCGGGATCATTCAATTTGGTGCTTTCCAAAAATGGTGGTTGGCGCCACTCCTGGGTAGAATGAACGACATTGTGCTTTTCAAAGGCGCTACATTGCTGACAGCAATCACCGATAATGCCGCGTTAACTTATCTGGGATCACAAGTGGATTTATCTGATGCCAGTAAGTATGCGTTAGTTGCGGGGGCTTTGGCCGGGGGTGGTTTGACGATCATCGCGAATGCTCCGAATGCTGCAGGTTACTCGGTGCTAAGTCACAAGTTCCCAGGCGGCATCAAGCCATTGAATCTGTTAATCGCAGCGTTGGCTCCAACGGCGGTTGCGATAGTCTGTCTTTGGATGCTTTAGAATTTAGGCAAAAAAAAAGGAACCCCGAGGGGTTCCTTTTTTACTTGGAGCAAAGCTCGAAGTACTCAGACTAGTGAGCAGCTTCTTCTTTTTTCTCTTCAGTTTTTACAGCTTTTTTGCCGTGTTTTTTAGCAGCTTTTTTCTCAGCTTTTACTTCAGCTTTAGTTTCAGCAGCTGGAGCAGCAGCAGTAGTTTCTGCAGGAGCAGCTGGAGCTGCAGCAGCAGGAGCAGTTTGGTTAGCTTGAGCGATAACACCAGCGAATACAACAGACATCAAGATAGTTGCGAATTTCATTGAAACCTCCAAAGGTTCTTTTTGTTTTCCGATATTGGAAACAAAAATAGACTAGCAAACAGAGTTAAATCTGTGATTAAAAGCATATTAAAAGTTTTTAATTTCAAATGAAAATATCGCGCCATTTTTTTCTGGGTGATTGCGGGCACTTAGCTTGGCGTCGTGTAAATTGGCGATCTTTTGTGCGATGGCCAGACCTAGACCAAAGCCTTTTACGCGGTTTTCCACGGACGCGCCTCGCGAGAATCTTTCAAATATAAATGGCAATTTTTCGTCAGGAATTCCCGCGCCATTGTCTTCGACCACAAGTTCTGTTTTCGCGTTCTTCCAAATCAGGGTGATGGTCACGACATCATTGTTGGGTGAATACTTGATCGCATTCTCAATAATATTGAAAACCAAATTCTCAAGAAGATCATTGTCGCCACGAACGGTTTTGCGATCTGCATCGGATTCGTTGTTGATATTAAATTTAAGTTTGATGCCTTTTGAGCTGGCCAGCTTCTCGCAGCGGGTGAGGGCTTCAAAAACCAATTCTTCCAAGGAAATTTCCTGCAGACTTAAGGCATCAAGGCCTGCATCTGCGCGCGCCAGCAGCAACATTTCCTGAACAATGTTTGCAAGACTGTCCACTTCCTGCAACGCACTTTTGGTGTATTGCTCCAGATCGATCTTGTTTTGCGTTTTCAAGAGTTCGATTTCCTGGCGCATGATCGTGAGAGGAGTCAGAAGCTGATGAGAAGCATCTGCAATAAAGCGTTCCTGGGATTGAAAGGCCTGTTCGATCCGATCCAGCATTTCATTCAGTGTGAGAGCCAGTTTTTTGACTTCGTCGTCAGCGACGGGCACGGGAACCCGGCGGGTCAGTTCGCTGGCTTTGATTTCCTTGGCGATATCAATCATGTGAATCACAGGCGCCAAAGCACGGGAAGACAAAAACAATCCCCCCAAGGTGGCAATCAAAAGCACCACGGGAATACCGATTTCCAGAAGTGTCAGACGTTTGCTGATTTGGGTTTCCAGCAAGGTCATCGGGACGGCAATTTGAAGTAAAAGTTGTGGGTTCGTGACGTTATCCAGAGGAAACGAGATCAGGCGATAAGAATCCGCCTCTGCCGATGGGATGTCATGAATATGTTCAATGGTGCGATAAGTGGCCTCTTCGCCGGCCCAGATTCGTTCGAAATCTTTTTTGTACGGGGGATTGAATTCTCCAAAGTTTCCCACGCGAGCCAATACCGCGCCCGAGCTGTGACGTACTTGAATCAATGCTGTTCCCAGTGGGAACGGCAGGATTTTTCCATGATCCAGTCTTAGCGGTGGAAAGTTCAGATCGCCTTTAACCCCGATCTCCACACCCTCGGAAACGTCCACGGAATAATTGAAAAGGGCGTCGTCGAAATCCTGCTGAAGGTTATCGATCGACATTTTAAAAATGACCATGTTGAACAGAATCGTCGTGGCGCCAAAAAACACGACAAAAAACAGGGACAGGCGAACGCGAATGCTGAGTTTCGCAAATAGGTTACGGAGACTCTTTAAGAACATAGCCGGTCCCCACTACGGTATGAAGAAGTCTTTTGTTGAAGGGGGCATCAATTTTTTTGCGCAAAAGATTGATATAGACATCGATCACATTGGATTCGGAATCAAAGTGAATGTCCCAGACGTGCTCTGCAATCGAAACGCGACCCAATGGGCGTTCCGGGTGGCGCATGAAGTACTCAAGCAGCGCAAACTCCTTGGTCGTCAACGAGATATCCTGGCCGGAACGACGGACTTTGCGTTGTAAAAGATCAAGTTCCAGGTCGGCGTATTTTAAAACGTTCGTGATAGCGCCACTTGTCGAGCCTTTACGGCGAAGCAAAGCGCGCACTCGGGCATGAAGTTCATCAAAAGAGTAGGGTTTGGTCAGGTAGTCATCGGCGCCAGCATCAAGGCCGTTCACTTTGTCTTTGGTGGTGGAAAGAGCTGTAACCATCAGAATCGGGCCAGTAAATCCATCGCGGCGGAAGTGCCGGGCCGTATCGATGCCATTCTGATCCGGAAGCATAACATCCAGAATGACCAGGTCGTAGTCGCCTTGAGCCATGTAAGACTCGGCAGATGTACCGCTTTCGGCAATATCAACAGCGTAGCCGACTTCGTTAAGGCCTTTTTTAAGGAAGTTGGCCATTTTTGCCTGATCTTCAACTACGAGTATCCGCATGGTTTCCCCTACTGTGTGGGAAAAAACGTCTCACTTCCACTCGGGGATGGCAAGGGTAATGCTAGATGTCAGGGATTTCACCGAAGTCATACTCGTGCTTTTTTTTAAATCCAGAGGAACTGGATTTTTCGACGCTGAGTATTCTTTTTTCGGAATCGGCGGTGACAGAGACAGGAGAACCTCCGGGTTCCCCGGAGTCCTGCAACTGTTTTAACACAGTGGCGTAAGACGAAATTTTGCGCGGCAGGGTGTAGGCGCCACGGGCTTTGTCGGAGTCAAAGAACACTTCCACTTCGTCGGAAATATCACGGACCACGCGCACTTTGGCCGTGAATGACTCGGACTTCTCCTGAGTCGCCTCGGACTCATAAATACGGGTATTGACCTTCTTGCTTTGGGCATGGCCCGGATCCGATAGAAAAAGGAGAATTATCAAGCTGAGCATAATATGAGTTCCTCTAAGGGTTATTGTGCACGGAATTCGAAGCGTAAGTCCATTCTCCATTGTGGCCTATCTTGTTTTGAGACGGGGGATGGGAGCGGTGCTAAGAGCTTCTAAATAGCCGATTGAATTCAATTTTTAATAAGAAACACTTGCTGATTTGCGCAACGCAGAGCAGACTTTTGTTAAGGGTCTGGATATGGACTCATTTGGAAAATTGGAGCGTAGTGGAATTGGTGCATGTGTTGTTCGTTGATGACGAACCGACACTCCTATCTTTGTTCAAGCAGGAAGTTTCGCGGCAGAGTCCCGCGCTGTCCTTCCATTATCATCTTGTCGCCAATGCTCATGACGTGCTGAAACAGTTGGATGGTTTCGGTAATGCCCCTGTCCTTGTTGTGATTTCAAAAGTAACCACGCCGGAAATGGACGAACTGGCACTTTTGAAGGTTGTGCAAAGAAAGCACCCACGCGCAAAAATTTATATATGTACCGACGTGAATGCGCCCTATGTCCGCAAGGGAAATGAAGAGCATGGGGCTTTGAGATTTATTTCCAAACCGCTGAATTTCAAATCCTTATACGGGGCTATTTCCGAAGACTTCCTGAATCCGCTATTTTAGTTTCTGCTCGTAAGAATCCTTGATGCCAACTTTACAATCCGGAAAGAACGCGCGTGTCAGCACGCATTATCTATTTGAAAATCCAATAAATCGGCGCAAGATGTATTGTCTCAGAAAATGATAACAACCTTGATAGGGAGAAAGAATGAATAAGTTAGTACTTGGAGGCCTTGTTGTTGCAATGGCTCTTACAACTGCTTGCAACAGAAAAGTTAAATTGGACACTGATATCAAAAAGGCGTCCTATGCTATCGGCCAACAAATTGGCGGCAACTTGAAACAACAAAACATCGATTTCGATTCTGACGCTTTGGCGCAGGCTTTGAAAGATGCTTCTGTTGGTAAAAACGAAATGACCAAAGAAGACATGCAAGCAGCGATGATGAAACTTCAAGAGCTTGCGATGAAAAAACAACAAGAAGCAGCTGATACAAATGCTAAATCAGGTAAAGACTTCCTTGAGAAGAACAAATCTGCAGCTAACGTAAAAACAACTGCATCTGGTCTTCAATACATCATGGAAAAAGAAGGCACCGGCGCGATGCCTAAAAAAGAAGACGTAGTTAAAGTTCACTACAAAGGTACTTTGACGAACGGCGAACAATTCGATTCTTCTTATGACCGTGGTCAACCAGCTGAA
This sequence comes from Bdellovibrio sp. GT3, assembly GCF_037996765.1. Classification (NCBI taxonomy): domain Bacteria; kingdom Pseudomonadati; phylum Bdellovibrionota; class Bdellovibrionia; order Bdellovibrionales; family Pseudobdellovibrionaceae; genus Bdellovibrio; species Bdellovibrio sp. GT3. The sequence continues at coordinate 427,383 of NZ_JBBNAD010000004.1, forward strand.
TTCCCAGTTGGTGGCGTTATCCCAGGTTGGACAGAAGCTCTTCAGTTGATGAAAGTTGGCTCTAAAGCAAAACTTTTCATCCCACCAGAACTTGCTTACGGCCCATCAGGTCGCCCAGGTATCCCACCAAATTCAGTTCTAGTATTCGAAGTTGAATTGATGGATATCGTTAAGGCTGACAAGCCAGCTGCAAAAGCTAAAAAATAGTCTGCAATAATGTTTGATCTGACTATTGACCCTTATCTTCATTTCGATCGCCTCCTTAAAGAGGCGACTGAAAAGCAAATCCCGGAGGCGAACGCCATGTCGGTCGCCACCGTGGATGATAGGGGCATTCCCTCTGTGAGAGTTGTCTATCTAAAAGACAGAACTCCAGAGGGTTTTGTTTTTTATGGCAACTATCACAGCCATAAGGGATTGGATCTGGAAGAAAATCCCAATATCTGTTTGAATTTTCATTGGCCAGCTATCTGGCAACAGATTCGCATCACGGGGATGGCAGTTAAAGTGCGCCCTGAAGAAAGCGATGCCTACTGGAAAACCCGTGCTCGCCTTAGTCAAATCGGCGGCTGGGCTTCAAATCAAAGCGAAGAAATTCCTGACTACGATTATCTTGAACGTCGCGTGCGTGAATACGAAAAGCAATTCGAAGGACAGGTGATCCCGCGTCCACCGCATTGGGGAGGATGGTTAGTCATCCCCACCGAAATCGAATTCTGGTTTGGTTTAAATGGTCGATTGCATGAACGCTACATCTACGAAAAAACGGAAGAGGGTTGGAATACCTTCATGCGTTCTCCGTAAAAAATCTCATTAAATTAGTGTCTGGTGTCGTCTTGAAAGCTTTCACCGGAATGCGACTCCGATTGGCGTCGTTGTTCACGACGGGCTTCGCGGGCCGCACGACGAGCGTCTCTTTCCTCGCGGCGATGTTCACGTTCTGAAAAACGTTGCTCACGTCGGGTTCTGCGCCCCTCAACAAAATCCATCAAAAACTCAGCTAATGCGCCATCAAGGCTGGAAGGTCGGGGATGCTCATGTTGTTGCATGCGTTCCTCCTCTTTTTCAGCTGCTTCCTCGGCCGCTTTTTTCTGCGCGTTTACTTTTTTAACTCCCGGCCATTGCTGAGTGAAAATGTACGTGTACCCACCAGCGGTGATTGCCGCCAGAATCAAACCCGCCCAGAGAGTGGCCGTTCCGTAGACGGTGCCCAACTTATCATATTGAAGGGTGGCATCGATCAGTGCCATGAAAAGCCCGCCACAGAAAAAGAATGTGGCGCAGACGCCCAGTAAAACAAGCGTCACGGGTTTGCGCAGTCGCAGAGCAATGTCGTCAATAATTCCGGATTGAATTTTTTTAAGATCGAATCCGCCACCACCGCCTCCACCGCTAAATCCCATGGATTTGGAGCTAATAAACATCGCAATTAAACTGCTCAGTATCTTCATCATGAATGACTCCCGTGCTTTTGAATTTTGAGTTGTGTTATAAGTTCAAGTTTTGGACGGGGGCTTTTCCGAGGGTGCGGTGGAAAAGCCCTCGTGTTTTAATCAACGGCGTGAGCGAAGTATCGCACCTGCCACGAAGCCTACGGCGCATGCGCCAAGGACTGTGGCAGTTGGATGTTTATTCACCAACTCCGTGGATGTATCTACTGCTTGACGAGCACGGTTTTGAATTTCTTTATAACTGCTTTCCCAAAGAGAAGCCGCATCGCGAGCTGCTGATCGGGATTGTGAGTTTAATGCTGGTCCAGCCATAACTAACTCCTTTGTTAGAGGATCAGATCCTGTTTAGATTCTGATCCTCTCCAAGGGGGTTCGCCAGTGAACTTTGGCTAAAATGTTAGCGCACACGCGATCTTCGCGAAGGTGACTTCGACCTTCGGTCTTATTTATTTCTGTTTTGGTGGGAATTTGTACTTAATGCCGTAGTCTTCGCAGGTCGCCGCAAAGTTAATCATATCAAGCCATTTTTTATTTTCGAAAAGACGTTTTGAGCTGAAGCCTTCTTTTTTTAGTCCAATTTTTTTAGCTACTTTTAGGGAGGCTTTATTCGTGGGTTCGATATTAGCTTCAACGCGGTGAAGTCTTAGATCTTTGAAGGCAATTTGCAAAGCAGCGGAGCAGGCTTCTGTGGCAAAACCGTGGTTCCAATAGTTGTTGAAAATGCGGTATCCAAGAATTCCATTTTGCGAAGATGTACGATGAATGTTTCCAATAAAAACTTCGCCAATTAAAAGACCATCGTCCTTCAAGAATACACCAAAGGAGTAAACTCGGTCCAAGGCATGACCGTGCAACTGTTTCTTTAAAAGTGCTTTGAACTTTGCTTTGGTAAGTTCTGAATCAACCCAATTGGTTTCATCAAATTGATTTTGAGGTGGAAGCATACTGCTGTAGGCTTGCGACCAGTTCTCAAAGTCATGAAGTTCCAAAGGACGCAGGATGAGGCGTTTCGTTTTTTTAAACAGAGGCAAAGTTGTCGATTTCATTGCGTACCAGTCTAAGAGGAATGCGCTCCAGGTTGCAATAGTAATAGCTAAGCTTTTGTGGGGCACGCACGATGGCTAAATGAGAGCGATGACCCGTCAGGCGCACTTCAATTTTTACATCTGCATTTATGGGAACAGCCACCATGCGGGGAGTGATAAACGGAGTGAGTTTGTCGTCGACCCAAATTTCAGCACCCTCTTGTTCAGACACCACCATACAGAGGCCCATTTCCTGGTCAGGTTTTTTTGGAACTTTTAAAAGATCACGTAGAGTTTTAAACATGGGCACGGTCTAACACAGGCCGCTTTGCGTTTACCAGAGTGGTTCTGAAAAACTGGACCTTTTTTGCTTAGAAGCAATTGAGGGGCTTTTAGTGAAGGGCGTTTGGAGCCACTAAGTAAAACTCTGGAATATCTACAGAGAAGCTTTGGCCATCTTCGGTGATCATGTGGTAGCGGCCCTTCATGCTTCCCGTCGGGGTGTTCAGGGGGCAGGCACTATCATATTCAAAGGTTTGGCCGGGCTGAATTTTCGGTTGCATGCCGATAACGCCGGGGCCGCGAACTTCCTCTTTTTTTCCAGTGGCGTCAGTGATCTCCCAGTGGCGACTCATCAATTGAGCCGGGGTTGAGCCTTGGTTCGTGATCGCAATTTTATAAGCAAAGAAATGATAGCCCTTTTCCGGGTTGGATTCGGAAGGAACATAAACCACTTTCGCGGTAATTTTAAATTCTGGGACGATCGTTTTCTGCATTGCCATGGTTGCTATATTACTGTGTTCCATAGGGTCGGGCAACGAAAACTGTGCAGACGCAAATTAACGTAGAATGATATTCTCGATTTCGAACACGATAGGATAATGATCAGATGGGATTCTTTGTTTGGCTTCCATCGTTTGTGGGACGCCTCGTTCACTGCCCAATTCGTCTCGGTAACGGAACGCTTTTGCAGAGTCCGCTTTTAAAAGGCCTTGCATCAGCGGTGACAGGAACGCGAAGTCAATCTGGCGACCCTCAGTGCGCGCGCTGCTTTTCACTTGATAAAAAGTGGCCCGCTGTTCAGGAGTTAGGTTGGCCACTTCAAAAACATCTTTAAGTCCCGTGGTGGAGTAGATGTCGCGAAACTCCTCATCGGTATTTAGAATGCCGGCATTGCCGTTGAAATCACCAGCAACCAAAATAGGAATTTGCGGATTGTTTTGCTCAAGTTCGCGGTAGATTTCCAATAGAGTTCGCAGCTCGGCCTGGCGGCGCTCAAAACCATTGGGGTCTATGCGCTCAGGATCCAAGCGGGATTTAAGGTGCGTCAACATGATGATCATGAACGGCTTTTCCTTGTCCTGCTTAAAGAGCCTTAGCTCCACGACATCCCGGGAAAATTTATGACTGGAGGTGACTTTGCCGCCTTTGACCTGATAGCCCTGCGCCAGGCTTTGACGCTCGTGGGGGTAAAGGTAGTTGATGGGGCGGGCTTTGTTGGACAAAAGATCAAAATAGAAAGGAAGCTCTTTGCGAATCAAAAAGCCCACGTCAATATTGCGGTCGGAGTTTCCTTCAATCAAACATGGTGAGTACGCGCTGTTCATAAAGAGTTGGTTGAAGTTTTTCAGGGACTCGAAACCGCCCACCTCGCACAGCATAATGACGTCGGCATTGATTTCCTGAAGGGCTTTGGCGATGTCTTCGCATTTTTTTAGGGATTTATTCTCATATATGGAAATGGACTGACCCTGCCATTGACGCTCATTGTACTTAAGTACCTCGGCGGTTGGCGGCTCATCAAAAAGCAGAAACAGATTCTCTGCATTGAGTAAGCAAAATTTAAGGTTTGTGGTCTCGGTCCACGTCATATTAATATTCTAGGGATTTTAGTCTTAAGCTCAAAGGAAAAGTGAGGAAATCGTGGCGAAAAAGAAGGCAACTGCGCCTAAAGCGTCCGCAAAACTGCAAATCCGTTCATGGATCGAAACATTTGAAATCGGTAAAGAACTTAAAACAAAGAACGAAATGACGGGCTTTGTCTATTTCCTGGGTTCTGAGGACTCCAGCAAGCTGAATGGTTTGATTGATGACCATGCCTTGGCTTGGCAAATGGACACCTTGAAAAAGAACGACAAAGAGTTGGTCTTTTTTGTGGGGGTGCAGGGTCCGGTTTGGATTCTTCGTTCCAAAGGTAAAAATTCCGTGGGCCATGATGGCTTGTTGGATGAGGCAGCCTACACATGGGCTCGCGATCAATTTGGTTCTTTGGTTCCTCACTTTAAGGCAAATCAGCTAAAAGCATTGCGTATCGAGTTCGCTGGGACTGCCAAGGTTCAGGAGATGGGTGCATTGGTTGGTTTGGATATGGCACCATACAACTATCGCCAATTTGTTGACGGCAAACAGCTAGTGGATCTGCCTAAAGTTTCACTTATTAGTTCGGACGATTTTGACAAATCAGTGTTGAAAGAAGCGGCGGCTCGTGCGCGTGCCGTGACTATGGCCCGTCACTTGGTGAACTTGCCTCCGAACGATTTGAATCCGAAATCATACTCTGAACTTGCAGCCAAGAAAATTTCATGGGGCAAGAATCTAAAAATCACGATTTGGGATGAAAAAAAGCTTTCATCCGAAAAAATGGGATTGCATCTGTCTGTAGGGCAGGGGGCAGCTCACGGTCCACGCATGGTTCACTTGAAATACCGTCCAACGAAAAAGTCAGGTCTGAAACCTGTGGCCTTTGTTGGTAAAGGGATCACGTTCGATACTGGTGGCTTGGATATTAAGCCTTCCTCTGCGATGCGTTTGATGAAGAAAGATATGGGCGGCTCAGCTGCAGTTATGGGCTTGGCTTTGTGGGCGGCAGAGTCCCAATATCCAGGTCCATTGGATTTCTATCTGGCGCTGGCTGAAAATGCGGTGGATGCAAATGCCTTCCGTCCAAGTGATATCGTGACAGCTCGTAACGGTATGAAAGTGGAAATCGACAACACCGATGCCGAAGGCCGTTTGGTTTTGGCTGATGTGTTGGATGTGGCTTGCAAACAAAAAGGTTCAGACGATCCAGAATACGTGATCGACGTGGCGACTTTAACCGGCGCTATCAAAGTCGGTTTGGGTGCCGAGATCGCAGGGCTGTTCTCGAATGACGATGATCTTGCGAACGAATTGACCAAAGCCGGTCAACGCGCCGGTGACTTGAACTGGCGCATGCCTTTGTTCGACAAATACTGGGGTGATCTATCGTCGCCATTTGCAGACTGCAAAAACTCTGGCGGCGGTTTCGGTGGAGCCATCACGGCAGCGTTGTTCCTGCAAAAATTTGTAGGCGGCAAGAAGTGGGCTCACTTGGACATCTATGCCTGGGCAGACCGCGCCAGCGGCGCCATCGGCAGCAGCGGCGGCTCCGGCCAAGCCGTCCAATGCCTGATCGAATTCCTAGAATCCCGCGTTTAGGTGCCAGGTCCTACTTACGGACGCACCGCTTCGTTCCAGAGGTACGGACTTACCTTCTCCAAAAAAAAACCCCGGTCTCATCGACCGTGGTTTTTTTATCTAGCTATTTTACGAAATCCTCTCGAATCATATCTCCATTCGACATATCAGGAACTGTGCTTGCACCTTCAACATCAACTGCGTGATATTCGTTATCATAGAAAAATATGTCGACATATGCCCGGGGCTTGCGCCCCTTGATTTGCCACAAGATTGTCAAATTCTCACTAACCATAAAGACATTGTCGTACAAGCAATGCCCCGTGCCTCGATTTTTCCAATGATCCAAAAGAACCAGATAGCCATTTGGGGTTTTCATGATCGTTCTGATTCTGTGAATAAATGTAATAGAGTTGCCGTTTGCAGTTAGCATATTGTTTTTAGTTTCCATGGTTACAGCCTTCCGTTCCAAGTGCGTCTAATTTTCATTATTTGACGAAGTACTCACGAACTACTTTTCCCGTTTTCATGTCGATGACATTGCTGAAACCATCCCAATCTACCGCTCGATATTCGTCATTATTGTGAACGATAGAGGTGTAACACTTTTGTTTGGCACCTTGGATTTGCCATTGAATTTCGAGGCTCTTGTTGATTTTGTAAACGTTGTTCCAAATGTTGTATCCCATGCCTGATTTCACCCAAAATTTCAAGAGTACGATAGCTCCATCCTCGGTCTCTATGATCTCTTCAATGTCGTGAAGAAAGGTTATCGTTAGATCGTTTTCTGAAATCGAATTTTTGGAAATTTTCATTATCTTACTCTCCCATCAATTTTCGAAGGTCGCCCGAAGTATTCTGGTGTGATGTTTCCCTTTATTAAATACTGACTACTGAATCGGGAACTACTCGAATTAAAACTTGGGGCAACTCGCCCTTTGTACAATACTGTGCCGGCCGGTAATTTATTAAGTTCTAAAGTGTGCGTCGGAATAAAAGGGAGTGCCAGTTTATCTTGTATTTCCTTGGCAGTTAGGCCTTTGATTTCTCTTGTTTCAGTGATCCACTTTCCCATAGAGTTTTTTTCAGTTTCATTGAAGGCTCGTGAAAATGTACCAGCTGGTATGACATCGCTAGTAGTGAATTCATAAACTTTTGTGCCGGGTTTGAAAGCGTCTTGGGCGTAGCCCAACTCTCTGTTGATTTCTTCTGCTGTTCTGACTTTTACCGAGTGCAGTGTTTTGTTGAGAGTCCCCGGTAAATGCCCCAGCTTTTCTGCGCGTTGTAGAAGGCGAGCCCCGGCGATAGCGAAGGAACCAATTGCCGGAGTTAAGGCGCCAATAACGGCCCAAGTTCTTTCCGAATTGGAAAGAGGACGGCTTTCCAATAAAGATTTTCCAGTAAGAGCTTCGTAAATATCCCTTGGCCAACCAATTGGGCTAAAACCAACTGCAATGTCTAACGCCGCTTTTACAAGCTCCTTGGATGCAGCAGTTAGTTTGAACGCCTCTTTCAACTCACCACGGTGTGCAGTTTCGTGGGAAAGTGATTGTAGAGTTTTGGCTTCCGCAAGCAGTCTTTGAGATTCGGGCTTTGCGCTACCATTAATTGACTCATGGGCCTCGGCCATTTTTTTGTTGAGCTGATTCTGAAGTTTTGCGAAAGTCGTACCTTGCCCATAAGTGCTGCCTTCTTCATAGGTCCAATTGGGTGCGCCTTGAAATTTCCAGAATTCCTGACCGTAGCCTTTTTCAGCGCAGGTGTATGTGCCGGCACATTCCAACAGGCCTTTGACTGTCAGAAGTTTGCCTTCCGGTGTTTTGACGAAGTTGTCAGTATCAAAGCCGAAATGTTGAGAGGAGGGTTTGTCGGCACCATGAAATCCATGGTCGCGACTTTCCCAGTCAGAGCGGTCAAAGTCTCCATTTTCGTGTTGGTCGCCACGGTCGTGGTCGGGAGGGCCATCGTCATCATAGTCCCCACGGCCATCATCACCGCTGTCATCACAACCAGAACCAACGCAGTTGCCATCATCATAGCCGTCGTAGTCTTCGCCGGGAGTGACGACATCAGGTGGATCATCGGAAAAATCGAAATCAAGATTGGCTTGGGCGGCACCAGAAAAGCAGATTTGAAAAGCTAAAACATATTTCAGCAGGGTCTTAAAAAACATAAAGGGCTCCTTTGCAGGAACCCCTTATTTCATGGAGCAGGCCATAGGTTTTTTAGCTCTACGGCTATACATTGAATTTGAGAGACGGGCTGTACGGAGTGTCGGACAGCTTTCTAGGAACTAAGAATCTGCGCTAGAGGCGTTCGCAAGTGGGTTCGGCGCGGCAGCTGGAGGCGAAAGAGCCCTCAATACAGGCGTTGCTTGCAATCGCGGCGGCTTCAACGCGGCTCTCGGCTTTTCCTTGGAATGTTTTACCCCAAGTCGAATCTTTCAGGACGCAAACCCAACCCCTGCTTTGTTCGGGGGCTCCGTATTCCAGTCGTTCTAATCTTTGTGAAAGTTGATAAACTTTGGATTCCAACTGATAAACCCGTCGTTGCAAATCCTGATCGCCGCGCATGTCTCCACGAGATTGAGCGACTGAGGGCATTGCGATCAACAAAGTCGCCATGGAAACAAAAACAGCAAAAGTACGTCGCATAAACATAAGAACCCCCAGTGGTTTAAAAGTGCCTTCAACAGCGAAGGTGAAAACCTCTAAAGCAATAGGGATGCCAATTCAAACAGGGCCATTGTGACCCTGTTTGAAGGAAGTGAAATTACGATATCACTTTAAATTGCGGAGTAGGGTGACAGGACAGACACCAGCCTTGCAGCACAAGCGGTAGACTTCCTTGCGGGACACGGATGGCGATAGCAATCCGTTAATAAGATTTAAAGTCTCCATCGAGACGACAGAGATTTTGCATTCGGTTCCAGAGATCAGCTGCACTAGGCTCACGGGCACCTCCAACTTTTATAGGTTAGAAAGCTCTTCGGCAGATATCCAAGATTTTGAAAGTCATTCTCGTTTATGAAAGCCCATTGAGAACCTAACGACAACTGACTGAGAAAAGGCCCCGCTAAAGGTCTGGTGTATGCGTTTTGCGCATATTCGGATTCTTATTATGCGTTGGAGATATTGGCTAAGAATGCCGTATATTGGTCAAATGAAAGGAGGCATTAGGAATGCTTAAGCTACTAGAAACAATCAAAGCTAAAATGACTTTGAACTTGAACGAAAAAGAAAATTCGACGCTTTTATCTTGTCTTGCAAATCTGCACTAATAGACATCTCTTATTTGGCGCACGGTAAACTTCGCGCCGATTCAAAACACCAGAAATAAATCCCACTTATCACGTGTAAAATAAATCCTGGTGTTCTTTAAAGCTCTACTTAAACCCGAATAGTTTTTGTGACTTGATTGCAGAAACCACTTTCTGCGGAACGAACTGCTCCCAGCGTGAATCCCCGGATTCGATCATCTTTATCACGTCGCTGGAGTGCAGGTAGTCTGCAGTTTCATCACAGCCTGACACATCTACGATCTGTTTGCTTTCCACGAAGTAAGCGTAGATGTGGCGCAGGTGAGCCTTCGGAAAAAAGCTCTTGGTGGTCATGCATAGATCCGGAGTCTTGTGAGGATAAACGTACACTTTGGTTTTTTGCTCCAAAAGTTTACCCAAGCCCTCAAGCAAGCCGCCCTCCAGGTTCTTATAGTGCGACTCTTCAAACAGTTTTTCCAGATGACTGGCGCCGATGATCAAAGCCATCAGGTTTTGATTGTAACGGCGGATAAATCTTTTCAGCATATAGAACAAACGGAAATTTGAAATCATCACATGGTAACCGAGGCTGGTCAGAACCTCCACGCGCGCCAAAAAGTCAGACTCGTTCACATGGCCGTCAGTGGTCAGATTGTGCATTGTCAATTCCATGACGGGCAGGACTTCCAAATCCTTGCCTTCCATGTTTTTCACGTCCGCCTTCATTTGCGTAATGCCTTTTTGGATGACGTCAATGTGCGTGCTTGTGACTGGGCGGAATGTGCCTCGTTGAATCAACAGGGATTTGCCATAGACCGCGTCAGCGACATTCAGGATTTCGTTCTTTGGTGAGAACATAATCGCTTCAGCCAAACCACGGCGTACCAACTCCAGGTTCATCAGGCGATTGTCGAAGTGGGCAACGGCCGGGCCGTTGAATTTGATCACATCGATAACGACTTGGCCTTCTTTCAGATTTTCAACCAGACTTGGGACAAAGGAGTCCGTGTCGGCCAAACCATAGAAAGCGCAAAACAGCAAATTCACACCCAGAATACCCAAGGACTCCTGTTGTTGCAGACGGTGACGATCCAGCATGCGCACATGCAGGATGATTTCGTTTGCCGGGCCCCCTGGGGTTGCCTGAAAGCGCACGCCCATCCAGCCATGGGATTGCTTGTTGGAGCTCACTGATGCAGTTGCGACCGTTGAAGCAAATGAAAAGAAACAGGTGCTGCCACCGCGGGGAGCACTCAGGCGCTCAATCAGGAGTTTGTATTCATGATCGAGCATTTTCTCAAGGCGAGGTTCGCAGACATAGCGGCCATTGGCTTCGCGGCCGTAGATTTCATCGCTGACAATCATGTCATAGGCAGAAATGGTTTTGGCGATGGTCTGAGAGGCTTTTCCCGCCTGAAAGAAATGACGGGCGACTTCCTGGCCGGCACCAATTTCAGCAAAGGCCCCATAACGACTTAGATCGTTGTTGATTTTCAAAGCTTTACTGACAGTCGTTGCGCAGGAAGCATCAGTCATTACTTATCTCCTTCATGCTTTTCAGCCTTTACCCAGCCTGTAATGGCAAGACTCATGGCTTTTTCGATCGGAATATCAATTGGTGTGATGCGATTGCGAGGCACCAGCAATGTGAAGCCCCCCAAGCCGTAGCTCATAGGAATATAAACTGAAACCTTTTCGTTGGCTTGGGCGTGGATCGCCGGAATATCCGTGAAGTGCTCACGAGTGACCAAACCCATGGCGCGAATGCCGTTGTCATTGATATCGACCAAAACCACGGTCTGCATGCCGCCACCGGGACCTGCACCTTTGGAGAACATATTCATCAGGTCGCGCAGAGGGCTGTAAACCGCTTTGATTAACGGAACCTGAGTAAGTCTTTGTTCAAGCTTATGGAAGAGCCCCGCAGCAAGGAGGTTGTTCAACAGGAAGCCCAGGATGAAGATCAGTACAATCGTCAGCAAAAAGCCCAGGCCTGGAATGTAAACCGGCATGAACTGGCGGAGAGTATCGCCCAGGATGCTGTCCACAATAGAAACGCCGGCATAGATGATATAAATCGTCAGCGCGATCGGAAGGAAGGTTACGAGACCTTGCAAGAAAATTTTCTGAAGCTGTTTCATAGCTGGATGGTGTCCTTGTCTCCGAATGTATCGGTAAAAAATTAATATCAGCTTAGTGTAATGGCATCAAGGTCTTACGCTTGTCTCAAAATAGGTCACTATTTTTTGCTCATTATTCCTGGACCCGCAGCCGAATAGATATTGTTCAATTTCTAAGGAGAAACCGTGAAACGCATTGTAATAGGTTTCATAGCTTTGACTCTTACATTCGCAGGGACAGCGTTCGCACAAATGTCGACCGTCGTTCCGGGTGAATATATCGTTAAGGTGCGCAACAGCTCTACGGGTGTAAACCAGCAGGGTGTTCGTGCGCGACTTGCGCAAAGAGTCACTATGAGAGGCGCCTACAGTAAGCTAGGTATGTATCACGTTTCAGTCCGTTCTTTAGCTTCAGCCGCCGAAGAGGTTGCTGATCTTAAAAATGACCCGGATATCGAATATGTGGAGCCAAATTACGTTTGGTCTACATCCGGGACTGTGGCCAGTGAAACCGCTACGCAAGGGTGGTCGCTGCAGCAGCTCTTCAATATGAATTCGATCTTGATGGGGGCAAACGCCTACAGCCAGACTTATATGTCTTCGGCACCCATTATCTCGGCCAATATTCAATTGACGAGTGCTTGGTCGCAATCCAGTTCTTTGGCTTCCAACTCAGGAAAAGTTGTCGTTGCAGTCGTGGATTCAGGTTTGGATACCACTCACACCGTATTTAAAGCCTATAAAGCGGATGGTACCGGTGGTTCAGGTGCACTCTGGGTGAATGCTGCTGAAGCTAATGGTGTTCCGGGCGTTGATGACGACGGAAATGGCTTTGTCGATGATATCAATGGCTGGAACTTTACTAATAACTCTCCCAATGTGATGGATGACAACAATCACGGTACCCACGTTGCCGGGATTGTAATTGGTGCGGGACTTAATATATTTCAACGTCCTTTGCCAGAATCCAAAATCATCATCATGCCAGTGAAATCCCTGAAAGCGGATGGCTCGGGTACAACGGCATATGCAATTAGAGCGATTGATTACGCTGTGGATAACGGTGCCCAAGTGATCAACAACTCATGGGGTGGTGCAAACTATTCCAGAGCTTTGTTGGATTCATTAGCGGCTGCTTATAACAAAGGCATTCTGATTGTGAATGCAGCAGGTAACTATAACAGTAATAACGACAGCCTGCCGATGTATCCGGCAAACTATGATTTGCCAAGTGCAGTATCTGTGGCATCTGTGGATATCAACGATGTTCGATCTGACTTTTCAAACTTCGGTCGCAATACCGTTCACATTGCTTCGCCGGGTGAGGATATTCTAAGTACGATTCCTGGTGGTGGTTATAAATACATGTCAGGAACATCGATGGCGGCACCTTTGGTTGCTGGCGTAGCAGCTCTGGCATTGCGTGAAGAGCCTCAGTTGACGGGTTATCAAATTAAACAAAAACTTTTCCAAAGTGCCGACGTGATCTCGGGCCTTGCGAACTATGTAGCAACAAGTGCTCGCGTGGATTCAGGTCAGTTGATTCAAACTGTTCTGGCCAGCCATGGCGAACAGGCTTCACAGCCAGCTTTGGATGTATCACGCTTCCCAGCTTCTGAAGGGGCAGCAGGTGCGGCCGGCGGTTGCGGAACTATCACGACAGCGATCAACAATGGCCCTGGTGCCGGTGGTGCCAATCCAACTGCGGGTGTGGTGCTGGGTCTGATGATGATCCCGATGGCAGTTTGGTTCATCCTTCGTCAGCGTGCGATGGAAAGTGACCCAAGAAACAAACGTCGTCACGAGCGCTTCAAAATGCAGTCGCAAATCAAAGTAATGGTCGGCGATCGCGAGCTTGTTGGTTCGATGAATACGATCTCTCAAGGTGGTTTGTCTTTCAACACCGATCAGGCATTGGAAAAAGGCGGTATCGTCACCATGCGAATCGCAAGCCCGGATGGAAACGAAATCATCGAGGTGCAGGGTCAGGTTGTATGGAGCGAAGCGAACCAATCCTACGGGGTGCAATTCGCCAACGCGAAACAGGGAACTCTGGCTATGATCCAACAGTGGACTTCGAACCTGGTAAGATCGTAGGCCCAGACCTGCTCTAAAAAATAGAATCAACCTCAAGGGCTCCTGAATAAGGAGCCCTTTTTTTTATTTTGCGCGCGCTCACGTTCCTTGATGAAATAAGACATAAATTTGGAGGGCGTTATGAGCTCATGGGATCTGCAGGGAAAAACGGCTGTTGTTTGTGGGGCCTCACAAGGTATTGGCGCGGCGACGGCGCAATTATTGGCCCAGCGTGGAGCTCGCGTAATTGCCTTGGCTCGCAACGAAGAAAAGCTAAAGGCACTGTTGGCATCGATTCCAGGAGAGGGGCACAAATATTTTGCCGTGGATCTGGCAGACACGGCGGAGCTTAAAAAGTTAATTCCAAAAATCTCGCAGGAAAAGATTCATATTCTGGTAAACAATTCGGGAGGTCCCAAAGGTGGGCCGTTGTTGGAAGTCTCTATCGAGGAGTTTGATGCGCCGATAAAGGCCCATCTGCATGCTGCGCATTTGCTGGTACAAGCAGTGGTGCCATTTATGAAATCCGTAAACTACGGTCGAATCGTCAATATTATTTCGACCTCGGTTAAAAATCCGATTCCGGGTTTGGGAGTTTCCAATACCGTTCGTGGTGCCATGGCAAGTTGGTCCAAAACTTTGGCGGGAGAGCTGGGGCCTTTTGGCATCACCGTCAATAATATGCTTCCGGGATATATCCGTACGGGGCGCATTGAATCTCTGATGGGGGCGGCGGCGCAAAAAACCGGAAATAGTATCGAGGAAGTCGAAGAGCAATGGATTAAGACTATTCCCGCTGGAAGAATCGGGGACCCAAGGGAGGCGGCAGAGGGCATTGCCTTCTTGGTGAGTCCGGCTGCATCCTATATTAATGGTATTAATCTGCCGGTGGATGGTGGTCGCACTCCATCCTTGTGAGTGCCCTGAAACGTCACCGGGTGACGTTGGGTGACCTAAAGAAATTCTCAGTTCAAAACAGTTCCAGCTGAGTCCATCAAAACAATGGAGTGGATCTTGCTTAGTAAGGGGTGGAAGTAATTTTCGCCTTTTAAAAGGAGACCACTATGAAGCTATCTAAACTACTTGCTACAGCCGTTTTGATGAGTCTTGCTGCTTGTGCAGTTAAAGATGATAAGGCCAGCCGAGTCGCTCTTCGTGGTGGTGATACAACGCCTAAAGGTGAGGTTTCGGCTGACTTGACGGTCGGTGGTCAGCCAGGTCAGATCATGGTGACGGGAGCGATCGTTAAGTACGACGCTGATAAAGTAAATTATGAAGAGCCTTCCGATAAACTAAGCTTAAATCCTTCAATCAAAACAACATATATTACCGGTATTTCTGCTGACGGAAAAATTGCAGAAGTGGATGCTGATTTCAAGCCCATGTTGAATTTGACCAAGTCAGAATCAGTCCTTAAAGAAGTGGAGGCTGATACTTCTTATGCTGTTCTGGGTTGTGCAGACGATCAGGTCGACGCGACCTTTACCAACGGTCTGACATTGAAGGACGGCGCAGCTAAATCTGCTGATTCCACTTTGGATAAAGTATCCACTGCGACAACGGCAAAAGTTGTATTCGTTTGTGGTGATTTGAAAACTACAGCAATGGCTTTGGCAATCAAAGCAGATACACTGGTTTTGAATAATGCAAGAATCATCAGCACAGCACAAGCGGGTGTTGTTGATATTGGAGCCAACAAACTGGTATTGATTGGCGAAAGCACGATTCAAACAATCGGGCAGGATGCGGCTGCGAATGTTGTTCCTGCAGCGGCCATTGAGTTTAACGTGACTAAAGAATTGTCTGGCGACGGCACTCTGGTTATTTCCAGCAAGGGTGGCGATATCAAATCAGGAGCTGCGAAATCTACAATCGGTACAAGCGATCAGCAAAAAGCCAAAGACCAACAAGAAGAGCAGGAGCTTTCTGGTAAAATGGCTTTGGATACAACTCGCTAGTTTTCAGAGCTAATTTTAAAATAAAAAAAGGCGTCTTCAAAAGACGCCTTTTTAATTTTGGGCCTTGGGAAGTTTATAGCAAAGCACCCGCAAGGACGAATGAAGCGACCGAGAAGTAAATAATTAATCCTGTCACGTCCACCAATGTTGCCACGGCTGGAGCAGAAGCTGAAGCCGGGTCAAATCCAATCTTTTTAAGCAGGAACGGAAGCATGGAGCCGGAGATAGTTCCCCACAGAACAATACCAATCAAACTGATCATGACCGTTACAGCAACCAATACATAGTGAGGACCGTATAAGGCTTCGCGCGTAGGCCAAACCAAGATTCGGAACAGACCGACAAGACCCAAACACACACCCAGCGCAAGACCGGCCATCAATTCGCGGCCCAGAACACGCCACCAGTCACGCAGGCGCACCTCGCCCAGGGCCATCGCACGAATAATCAACGTCGAAGCCTGAGAGCCGGAGTTACCACCGGAGCTGATAATCAAAGGAATGAACAATGCCAAAACCACCGCGCGTTCGATTTCGGTTTGGAAGTAACCCATGGCAGTCGCGGTGAACATCTCGCCCAGGAATAGAACCAACAACCAACCCGCACGTTTTTTAATCATCTCAAACATCGAGATTTTCATGTACGGAGCATCCAGGGATTCCACACCACCCAGTTTGTGGATGTCTTCAGTGGTCTCTTCCTGAATGGCGGTCGCCACGTCATCGAACGTAACGATACCTTTCATGATGCCTTGCTCGTCGACAACGGGCAGGGCCATCAAATCATGCTGGGAGAAAATACGACCGATTTCCTCTTGGTCCATATCTGGTGGAACCTTCAGAACTTCGGTTTGCATGATTTCAGAAATACGTGTGCCGGCCGCGGCCGAGAAGATTTCACGGAAAGAAATCACGCCCAAAAGCTTTTGGTCGGAATCAAGAACATAGGCATAGTAGATGGACTCAACGTGAGTTTTAGCCTGAATACGCAGATAGCTAATGGCTTCATCGACACTCATCTCCGCGCGCAGACGCACGAAACGGGTGCTCATCAAGCCCCCGGCAGCGTCCTCGGCATAGGCTAGCAGGGCGATCACTTCACGTTTGGTTTGTGGGTCCAGCAAAGACAGCAGGTCTTCTTTGTGCTCGGCACCCATTTCCTGAATTAAATCGGCAACGTCATCGGGAGCAAGCAAACGCACCCAGGAACGTTTCTCAAGATGAGACGCTTCAGAAATCAATTCGGCCTGGTCGTGGGTCGGGAGGTTTAGAAACAGCTCTTCGGCATCAGTTCTTGGAAGCTCCTTGAACTTTTCACGACGCTCATCCGGGGTCAATGAGGACCATTGATCGGTTAGACTGATCACGGAGTTTTCATCTAGTGTTTCATCGAGGGTTTGGTTGCTATCCATGCCCACCTCATTTGCTGATGTCTGTTTTTGTCGTGTCCACAGAGGAGTACTCTAATACATCGGACGCGGCAAACTTTTAATTGAGGGGGCCGCAGATTTATTTACACGAGTTCGGTCTTTTTAAATCGAGGCAGAATTTCCTGCGTCGGTCCCAGCTCAACAATTTCCCCGCTCTGTAACCATAAAATTCTATCACACTTGGCTAAAGTGGATAAACGGTGAGCAATGATGATCTGTGTACGATCAGCGAAAAACTCTTCGGTGGCACGAACCAGGATCTCTTCGGACTGTGGATCCACAGAGCTGGTTGCTTCGTCCATGATAACTATGGGAGCTTGTTGTAAAAGGCAGCGAGCCATACACAATAACTGGCGCTCACCGAGGGACAGATTTTTACCCCGTTCCTCGATTCTCATTTCCAGACCCAAGGCCTGTCCTTGCACCCATTCCAGCAGACCCACTTTTTTCAGGACTTCCTGCAAAGCAGAGTCGGAGTGATGACCCTCGATGTCCAGATTGAAACGCAGTGAGCCCTGAAACAAAATAGGTTCCTGGGAAATGAAGGCCATGGATTGGCGATACAAATTCAAATCGACACCGTGATCGGTTTCATGAATTTTTGGAGCATTGCCATTGATAGTGATCTGTCCTTTGGAAATGGGATACAGATGAAACAACGCCTGAATAAGGCTGGATTTGCCGGAGCCTGTGCGACCGACGATGCCCAGTCGTTCGCCAGCTTTGACTTCAAAATTCAGATTTTTCAAAACCCAAGGGAGGTCGTCGCGATACCGGAAGGACAAATCAGTGACTTCAACCGAAGCGCTGCGATTTTCCGTCAGTCGTCGGTGACTCAAATACTTTTCAACACTCGCAGCATAAACGGGGTGACCCGTGGCAAAGTTTGCAGTCGACGGCAGGTAATTGCCTTTCTCGATTTCCATGCGCATGTATTGATCCAGGCGTTCGACACCGATCATCGCCTCTTCGAATTGTGTCAACCACTCAAAGAACATCTGAACAGTATTTCCGGACAAGGTGATGAATGTAAAAGCCACGCCGACCGCACCAATGCTGGCCCAGCCTTTTTCAATCATGAAATAAGAGGCCACACCGGTGATAAGTAAAAGCACGGCGGTCATGCTGTTCATTTGAAATGAAAAGCTGATCAACTGTTTTGTTGTATACAGCTTTTGTTCCAGGAAATAGCTGTCCAGACTTTCAAAGCGTTCAGTGAAGGACTTTTGCCGACGGAAGGAGCGAATGGTGGAGGCGCCCTGCGTGGTTTCAGCAAAGTGTGCGATGCTTGGCGAGCGGCTGGCCGAAAGTTCACGGCGGGCTTTGCGCAATTTTTCCTGATTCAGTTTGTAGACGAAGAAATTCAATATCCCGATAAATGCGACCAGGATCAGGAAGATCGGATTTGCCACTGTGATCAGGATCGTCATCATGATCAGATCAAAAATGATGGATAGAAACTCGGCCAAGGGGCCGCCGAATAGACGAAACACGTTGCCATAGTCGCTTGAAAAGCGCGTGATAATACGTCCCGCGGGAGTGTTGTCGTAAAAACTCATCGGCAGGCGCGACGTACGCAGGGTCACTTCGTCGTAGAAGCTGGAAATGGCCTTGGCCGATAAACGTGAAAATCCCACTCGGAATATCAACGTCATAAAGAAACCAGATATGGCCATTGTTAAAAGCAAGGCGATGATTTGGGTCGAGCTTAAACTGGAAACCGGTGAGGTTTTGCCAACCAGGCTGTCGACCCAATAGCCGATGACGTTGGTGTTCGCCAAGAGCAATCCACGTCCGATAATGCCCAGGACCAGGCACAAGCCAATGCGATACAGGAAGGGCGCATAAGCAAAGTGTAAAGTTTCAAAAATGGTTTTGTTATAGCCACCTTCTTTTTTAACTTCGCCATCGGAAAAGTATTTGGGCTTGTTGACGGGATTGCGATTAGCCACGGGAGCCTTCACTTTCTTTTTGGGCGGTGGCTTCTTTGGCAACCGTGGTTGTGTACTCGCGGAACTTCTCATTGCGTGCCAGAAGCTCTTCGAAAGTTCCCTGATCAATGATGCGTCCTTCTTCCAGGAACAGAATGCGATCAACGCGATTTAAGGCCGACAGACGGTGAGTGACCAGCAATCGGGTGCGATTCGCCCAAGCCCCCATCAGAAGAGATTCAAAAAGTTTATGTTCGGTATCGACGTCCACAGCACTAAGACAGTCATCCAGCAACATGATCGGGGCATTGTGAAAATGAACCCGCGCCAAACTGACGCGTTGGCGTTGACCGCCCGACAGGTTCACACCACGCTCGCCAATTTCAGTGCCCAGGCCTTTTTCAACTCGTTCGGTGCTCAGTTCAAATTGAGCAAGCTTCAAGGATTCCTCAACCATGTTGTCACGGTCAGGATCGATGTCATAAAGGAAGGCCACGTTTTCGCGTAAAGTGGCGCTCATGATAAAGCCCTCTTGGGGAACGTAGGCAAAGTTCTCCCGAACTGAGTTGGGCTCTTGCTGAAGCGCATTCAGCGAACCGATGCGGTAGCTGTGAAAATGAGCGCCAGTTTCGCGAAGCAAGGACAGCAACAGCAAAGATTTACCAGAGCCCACTTCGCCGACAACGGCCACGAATTCTCCATCCTTGATGTTGAAATTCATATTTTTCAGAATATGGCGACTGCCAATTCGTAAATTCAAGCCTTGGACCTGCAAAGCAAACTTTTCATCCAGCGCCGCTTGTTCAGACGGAACCTCACCGGTGTCGGCCGTTTGGTTATTCTGGGTGGAGAAGAACTCTTCCAGACGTTTCAATGAAGTCCAAGAATCGAATGCAAAGGTGAAGAACCAGGGCATCTGACGGAAGGGGCGAGTCAGGAAGATACCCACAATCCATAGCAGCGCCAAAAGCTCACCACTGGTCATGGTGTGCTTGGAATACAAAATCAGGGAACCCAAAGTCACTACGTTCAGAATAAAGGTGATGGACGATGAGATGGCATTCATGATTTGACCGTTGGTTACCATCAAAACGCGATTTCTGGTTTCAACTTCCCTTTTGGCAAAAATGCCGGCTTCAAAATGATGAATCCAGCCCAGAATACGAATGGTGCGGATGTTTTGAATCCACTCATTCACCAGACCGATACGTTCTGCTGCCAGTTGCTTGAAGTTGAAGAAAAAGCGCGATTGGCGAAAAGCCAAAAAAGAATTCACGCAAGTAATGCCGATCATGACCGTGACCGTCGGCCACAAAGGAATATCAAAAAGCAAAGAGATCGCAAAAGGCGAAATCAACAATGGGAATAAAGTCGATGCTCCTGCGGGAAGTGTTTGATCCAGGAAAACCGTGGCGCCTTGAACGTCCGTCGCGTAAAGAGAGACAATTTCCCCCACAGGGCGATGGCTCATCGTATCCACACGCAGATTCAGAGTCTTTGCGTAAAGTCGTTCCGCAAACACGCGCTGCATGTGCAAAGCTTCCTTCGCGCTCAGATAGTTCGTCAGCTGACTCAGAGCCAGGGAGCCCAGGACACACAGGAAAGCTGAAAGAATAAACCACAGCGGAGAGCTGACCTGGAAAAGATGAAGTTTGGTTTCGACACCCGTCAGTTGATCGATGAATTCTTTTTGAAAGAAAGGTCCCAGGATTCCAAAAACCGCTGCGAACAACGAACACGCCAGAATAATCAGACGGGCATAGGGTCGTGTGAAGACGACTTCAAAAAATAAAGATCTCATAACGCATCATCCCTAAACCAGCCTGTTAAACTCAGACGGGGAGTGAAGCTCTTTTCCACCTGGTGCGGGAAAAGATCGCTTCTAAAAAATATCAGTTGTCCCAAGCGGGGCTCGACACGGGCCAGAAGCTCCTCGGGGTTATTTGGATTGTACAGGCTTAGCTCGCCGCCATTTTCTTTTTGCCAGTCCTCATTGAGATACAGCACGAAAGTAATTTTGCGGTGGCTGGCGCCACGGGGATTGTCGATGTGCTTTTCATAACCCGCCTGCGGTGGATAAAAAGCAAAATGACTTTCCACACGTTTTAGTCCCATAAAGAAAAAACGATTCAACTCTTCACGAATTGTTTCCAGGCACAGTAAAAACTGCTTCTGAACTGGCGAGTTGCCGGCATCGAGCCATAGCGTATAGTCACCGCGAATTTCAGAGGCGGTTAATTTGTTGCCGGTCGGTCCGATGGAAGCCTTGGTCAACTCTCCGTCGCTGTAGAGTTTTTGACACTCTTGGGCGAGTTGTTTGCAGAAATCAGAAGCAAAGACCTCTGAGGAGAGGGCCCAGTTATTTTCCGCCAATTTCTCGAAGGAATCAGTTAAAGATGAGAGATTGATTTGCTTCTGTTCCAAAGTGTTGCCATTCTATTCAGGTGAGGGATTGATGGCAAAAAGTTCTTTAAATCGTCGCGAGTTTTTAAAAATTTCTGCGCTGAGTTCAAGCGGCTTCTTTGTTTCGGGGGCATTATCAGGTTGTACCAGCCTGGATCGCCTTTTTACCGGTGACAAACGCAATCTCGACGGTGAAGTGGTGATTTTAGGAGCGGGCGCCGCTGGTCTTGCTGCGGCATACACTTTAAAGAAAAACAAAGTTCCCTTCCGCCTATTTGAAGGCTCCTCACGTCTGGGCGGCCGTGTGCAAACGGTTTCCGTTTATCCTCAAGGGGAACCATTGGCAGAACTTGGCGCCGAGTTCTTTGAGGAATCTCATCGCACAGTTTTCACTCTGGCCAAGGAATTCAGCCTGAACACTGTTCAACTGAAAACCACCAAAGGTTTGGAAGCTCACGTATTTCGCTTCGACGGTCGCACCTATCGGGTTCAGGATATTCTGCCAAAATTGAAAACCCTGACAGCACCAATACGCCGTGTCCGCGCGGATCTTTTCCGCAATTCCGAGGTGACGCTCACATACCGCAATGCCAATGTGTATGACCGGGCGGAATATTATGACAGTCTTTCATTGAAGGATCTTTTGAACTCGTGGGCCGGTGAGGTCGATCCGGTTATTTTGAAGTTGATCGAGAGCCAGGCCGTGGCGCGATTCGGAGTGGATGCGGACGAGCAGTCTTCTTTGCATTTTCTAAATACCCTGGATTCAGAGGGCAGTTCCTTGCTGAGCGGCAGAAACACTTATCGTCTTGAGGGCGGTCTGACCAACTTCATGCAGTTGATGGGTGCGCGTGTGGCCGGTGTCATTCCGGATAGCAGTGTAAAAATGAATCATGCCTTGGTGGAGATCTCGGAAAAAGAGGGTGTCTTCACTTTGAGTTTTCAAACACCCGAAGGACGTCAGCAATATCAAACTCGCAATGTCATCTGCACTTTGCCGTTCACAAAACTTCGTGAAGTCAGAAACATTCAGTCGCTGGATTTTTCTGAACCCAAAAAGGCAGCGCTGACTAATTTGAATTATGCCACTCACAGCAAAGGTGTGCTGGGTTTCGAAAACCCATTCTGGACGAAAAAGCATGGCGCGATGGCAGCTAATTTGGGGAATTTCACGGGCGATTACCTGACCCAAAAATTTTGGGATAGTGGACGGGAACAAAGTGGCACACGAGGTCTGTTAAGTTATTCCCGTGCCGGCAAATCCGGTTTGCAGGCCGGTAGTGCAGCAGAGAAGCAAGCACTTGCTGATCTGGAATTGTTCTACAGGGATTTACCGGAAAACGTCCGAGTTCACCAGATGGTGAACTGGAAAAATCGTCCGTGGGCAGGTGGCTCCATGGCGTATTATTCAAAAGGTCAGTACATGAAATTCAGAGGAGCGGCCGGGGAGCCTGAGTACGGTAATCGCTTTTTATTTGCAGGGGAGCACACGAGCCTGAAATTCCCGGGCACCTTGAACGGTGCCCTAGAGACGGGAATCCTGGCAGCCAATTCGATATCAGTTTAGCTTAACTGTTAAAACAGCGGATTCACCTTTGGAGGCGATGAAGCTGTCGACATCGGATTTGTTAATCGCGCTGACTTTGTTTTGCAGGCGGTTGGCAGTCTTGGACATCCCTTGTGGAGATGTGCCATCAGCATTTACCCACGAGTAGTTTTGTTGTGGGGATACCACGAACACTACAATGTTATATGAAGGGCGGAAGCCCTCTTTTTCAACCTGCACCTGTGGCAGAGTGACTTTGTCGCCGGTGATGTAAACCGTGCGGGATTCTTTGACCTGGGAAATATTCAACTGAGATGGATCTGTGGAGATGAAAGGTCTGGAGCCCACAGCATAAAGAACTGTCAGGTATTGACCTTTGTAGTTTCCAAGTTGCGTGACTTCAATCGAAGGCACTGCTTCCAATTTCGCAGCTCTTGCGGATTTGGAGGACAGTGAACCTGTCATCAAGCCCAGGCCAATAATCAAAGTCAGTGCATTGATAGCGGCTAGTTTAAAAGATTTCATACTAAAGTGCTCCTGCTTTCGCGTAATCCAGGTACATGACTAAGTGACCTTTTGGATCCATAACGACGCGGTTAATGTCGAGTTTAATTCCTAAAATTTCTGGAGGAAGTGGGAACGCGCCTGGGATGGCCTCGTCCTTATTCTTCCAGCCGGCGCATTGTTCACGAAGTTTGTCTTTGATTCCTTCGCGAACTTTACCTTTAAGAAGCTTGCCAGCAAGTGAGAAGTATTTGTCGTCCATCGCCAGGGTTTCCGGGTCAATGGAGTACAGCACCAGCTGCATGCCGCTCTTATCCGCCATTTGGCGCAATTTTGCAATGATATCAAAATCCACTACGATCTTTTCTTTCAGGAAAATTGAATCCGGCTTGTTTTCAACCGAGACGCGCAATTTAACGAAGGTTTCGTTGCCCTTTAGCGGCATAGCTACTGGCGCTTTTACATAATCAATCAATGGGGCTGCCATCATTCTCAAAGTGGAACCATCAGACATGGCGATGCGTTCAAAATTACGGCGTTCAAAGGAAAGTTGCATGATGCGGTTAATGAGGCCGCGATCCAGGCTTAATCCGATGTCATAGTTGGTTTGAGGGATAAGTCCCCAAGTGACCGCGCCGCGGGATTTATCAATAGGGCGTGGCGTGCTGCGAGGATTGATCGGGTCTTCTGCATAGGCTCCCAAATCAACATTCAAGGACTCTTTCAGTCCGATATTTTGTAAACGCAGGCCCCATTTGAAATCAGGGCGGTTGTCGTTGGGTTCTTTGCCTGGAGGCACCATGTTTTGGACCTGATCCAGATTGCCGGTCAAAAGCTGTTTGGCTTTTTCATTCAGCATCGCTGGCAATTGGTTGCGCGCAAAGTTACCCAGGTTCTCGCGTACTGAAGTCAGGATCGCGGGAGCCTGCTCCACGAACAATTTGTCGATTTCAGCGTTGTTCAGCAAAAACTTTTTGCCGTTAATTTCGATCGCGAATGTTGGAACCAATAGTTTTTTATACTCAAGTGAAACCGGGATCGAGTTCAAATTGTTTTCAACTTCCAGGGCTTCAAACTCCAGATGTCCATAGGCGTTCATGCGCAGATAAAAAGGCAGACGGATTTTCAGCGGGTTTTTCTCATCACCAGCAGCAAGGCTGACATCTTCCGCACCGATTTTGCCCAGGAACTCGTTATCAACATCCCAGACTTTGACGGAGTTGGTGCCAATAGTCAGATGTTTGACTTCCAGTTCGATGGCAAGGATTGCGCCTTCGCGCTTACCCAGTTTTTCCATCAAGGCGCGATCAGTCACCAGGGAGAAGCGCGAAAAATTTGCGACGAAACCGGATTCTCCGATTTCAATAGTCGGGCGATGGTCATTCAAAGAAAACCCCACCAGCCACTTCGTCAGCAAGTCACGCACTTGCTTGTACATGTTAACTGCGTCGCCATTTTCCTTGGCATAGTCGTCAGGATTGATGGGCTTTTCAAAAGTATAGGACAGAGCAGGGAAGTACCCCTCATCCAATTTGACACCCAAATTACCCAGAATTTTTGACAGCTTCGTATCGAAAAGTTTCATCCCACGATTGGTCACATGCAACTGAACGGCGTTGTTCAGAAGGTGCTCCTGGGTCATGTACGGGTCTGCATCCATGGCCTGGGCCTGAAGGCTGGTGACCCCCATGAGCAGCGGAAGTAATAGTTTTGATGACTTACGAAGCACGCGTGACCCCTTGGGTAGAAAGTTCTGCCCTGGGCATTGCAAAGGCAGTACCGACTCAAATGAAATAGGTTGGAGTTCCCCGGGGATTTCGCCCGAAAGACTGACAAAGGCCTGAACGAGTGGGTAAAAAAGAAAAAGCCCCGCGAGGTGCAGGGCTTTTTGGATTTTGCGTCTTTTAGTGAATTAGAAATTCCAGCCGTAACCCGCGCGGAGAATCATCTGAGTAGCGGAAGAGGTGTTGTTATCCGGGAACATGGCATAGTCGAACTGAATCGGCACGAACGTGCGCTTGTCCAGATGCCAGTCCACTCCGAAAGAACCTACCACCGTCTGGTTTGTCGAGATTTTGGAAGTGTCCAATACGTTGGAGGATTTTTGCATTGCAAACAGGAAGCCCAAACCGCCGCCCACTGTGAAGTCCATGGAGGACGTGCGGAAGACCGTGTAGCGAATCAATGCATTAAGGCCCAAGTAACCAAGTTCTGCCGTACAATTGGAACCCGCAGTACAAGTACCACCAGAAAATCCAGAGGGAGCTTTCCCAGACACATTCAACGATTCATAACCAACCAAAGCTTTCACGCTGATGTTTTTGTCCAGGTACGTTTGATAAAAACCATTCACATTGAAACTGGTGCCCGTCATGGTCATACCGGAAGTTGAGGACTTCACATCCATGGAGCTATTGGCCATACCAGCGATAACACCCCAGGCTCTTTTGCCAGAGCTGGAGCTTGCACGGCTGTTCACTTCATTCGGAGCGGCACTCATGCGACCTTGAAAGCGTTGCAGGGACTGGCCTGCGGCAGCGGCGCCTTTGGAGACCGTTGCGATGGCGCGGCCACCTTGAACTTTTGAAACTTGAATCAACCCACGCTTTTTACCACTGCTGTCGATCGAGAAAAATTGATCGCCAACGAGGGCTGTGTCACCTTCAAGATCGATCAGGGCTTTGCCGCCAGAGACTTTTAAAATCTTTGCTGCGTTCGCGGTGAGTGAAAGGCATAGAAGTATCAGGGTGGTTGCTAGTGTTTTCATACGGGCTCTATCGACACAATTTGGGATTATCTTAATGTCTGGACGAAGCTCCGTGTTCCATCTCATTCTGAGAATCCTCGAATGGGAGCGGGCCTTCAAAGGAGCTGGCCTCTTGTCCGGGGGTGCCCTAAGCAGATTTTTTGACTCCAAGGGGTGCAACTTCCCGGTAAGCTGTGTATGATTTTATTTCCAATTGTTAAATGGGGGATAAATGAAATCGGTTATTGCAGCAGCAGTGGTGATGTTCGGTGTTTCAGGTGCCTTTGCCCAATCCGTAGTGATTGACGTGACTTTGAATCCGATGGGGGATTTCAAGGCGAAAACAAATCAAGTTAAAGGAACGGCGCAAGTGAACGGAGACGAGGTTTCCGCTCAAAACATCCTGGTCAATATGAAGAGTTTGAAGACGGGTGTCGAGTTGCGCGACAAGCATACACAAAAATATCTGGAAACAGACAAACATCCAATCGCTTACCTTATCTCAGCAAAAGGCAAGGGCGGCAAAGGTGTTGGTAAAATCAAAGTTAAAGGTATCGAAAAAGACATCGCAGGAACTTACAAAGTTGAAGGCGGTTTGTTGAAGGCTGAGTTTGAAGTGAATGCTTCTGATTTTGGTATCAAGGATATCAATTACATGGGCGTGGGCACGGAAGACATTGTGAAACTTCACGTTGAAGTTCCGGTGGGTGCAGCAGCTCCAGCAAAAGCCAAAGCTGCAAAGTAGCTATTAGAATCGGTAATTGACGCCGATTTTCCACATATAGGCTCCTTCATCGAGGGGGCCTATCGCTTGATAAAAATCCCAATCCGTAAATAGACGCAAGGACATGTCAGCAAGAATTGCCACATTTGTGGCCTTGGCCGCAGAAGAGCTGACTCCGCTGCCTGAAGGTAAATCCAGATTGCGGTGATAAATAAACGCGGAACCTCCCAGGTTCACTTGATCTGTCAGTTTCCAAAATGCTCTGGGTGTTAAACCATAAATCTTGAATGACTCTCGCTCCATTTTGATGTCGTTGTCGAAAGGACCGCTGTTGGCGCGTCCTGATCCCAACACTGCCCCAATGCTCCAGCCCCATTGCGCGCGTTCGAACTCTCTTTCAATCACGATGCCGGCACCGTTAAGACTCATGTTGGACGATTGAGTTGTCGCACCTTGGGTGACTGACAGTTTTTCATTCCATTGAAGGCTGGTCAGTCCCACAATCCAAAACTCTCCGGGATCTGTTGGCAATCGCATGCCGCGCGGGCGCAGGGTGGTGTCAGTGATTTCTTCTGTCGGAAACTCGGAGTCTTCAAAGGTCTCGGTGTTTTCAGTCTGGGCGAAAACGGAAACGGCTGAAAGCAAAAGACTGAGGGTGATAAGGATTCTTTTCATTCCGCTCTCCTAGTAAGAAACATGCACTTGGGTTTGTAACAACCAAGTGTCATCAACCCCGGCGTTGTCCAGATTTGTTTTTCCATTGGTCAGCCCCAAACGGTACTCGGTTCGTGGCAAAGGAAACGCGAGCAGACCGAAACTGTATTTCAAGTTTTCGGCAGATGAGCTTTGAATATCGTCTTTGGAGTGTTCCAGTGTTGCCAGCAGATTATATCCGCGGGTCAGATAAACCATGGATTGCAACCAGGCATAAGAGCCAAGCTGTGGATCAAGTCCCATGCCTTTGCGGGTCTGTTCTTTCAAGCCCGCTTCCGCCAGCAGAGATGTTCCTTTGGAAAGTCCCATGCGGCCTGTGACACCGGCCAGGCGCCAGCGTGTTTCGTCGGATTCTGAAGCCAGCACCGAGCCGCCAATTTTGAATTTTTCATAAACTTGATACTCACCAGTGACAGAGACACCTTGTTGGCGCTTTTCAGGTTGAGTGTAAACGCTGCCAAAAAACGGATTGATGGCAATATCCCAGGTTGGGTAGGTGATATGTGCCATCGCCCCCAAAGATTGGCCGAACTGATCCAGGCCCACGTTGGTGGCAGGGAAGCGATTGACTGCGGTATGGTCGACGTTTCTGATGCCGTAGGCTTTGTCCATCTGACCGGCGTACCACCACAGATAATTACTTTGTTTGAAGCGCAGATAAAATTCCTTGGCGTACATCGTCCACTTGTCGATGGTGGTTTCAGGAATGTCCATCTCCGCATAGGAGGCCGTCGTGACCAATGTGAAGCGTTGCTTTTTATCAAAGAAGAAATTCAAGTTCAGGTCATTTTGCATATTGACCCATTTGTTCACTTCGTTGCTGCCGTTGGGATTTCTTTGAAAGTAGAGTCCGCGGTATTTGATGCCGGGACGGAAAAACCACGGCAAAGGTTTGTTCACCAAGAAACCGGAAGTGTTGGCAATGGCTTCCTCATCCATCGAATCCGGGTAAACGGCGCGAGAGGTGATCTCTTGTGCAAATAACGCTCTTCCGTAGTCGTTCAATGCGCCACCACCCAAACCACTATAATGGCAAGTGATGCAAGAAGAATAACCGTAACTGATGAAATCAGGATAGGCGATGGCTTGTTTTGAAACTAAAAAAACACCGATAAAATAGAGGTAAAAACTGAGTTGTCTCACAACTAAACAGTCTATTAAGAAGATGCGGGGAAGCAACAAAAAACTGAATTCCCACATTTGCTATGCCGATAAGAAGATCATGAGAAAAACTATCGGTATTACACACGGTCCTTGGGTGATCATCCCGGCAGCATTCACACTTATGGTGATTCCGGTGATGGATTTCACCACCATGCACACGGGCACCACTGGAACCTTGGAAGCCATCGGGTGGTTGGTGGCCTTTGGCGCCGGTATCAGTTTTTTAATTCGTCACAAGCTTTTGTGGTTAATGGGTTTGGTTTTCTGCGCCTTGTTTATTGCGATCAACCTGTCACATCTGGTGTTTTTTCAGGAGCCACCTCTGGATACCGAAGTCGCGGTTTTTAAAATCGTCAGCACCATCATGGTGGCGGGGATTGCCTGGCTTTATTTTTCCCGATCGCCGGATTTGGATCGCCGCCAGCACTGGATGGAGCAGACGGCCCATCGCTACTATGTCGATATCCCTGTCGTACTGATGGGTAAAGAGAATTGCCGTATCCTGGATTTATCCTATACGGGCTCTCGCATCATGCTTCCCCAGGCCCGCGAAAAGTTCAAGGTCGGGCAGATGATCTCGGTGGAGATCCCGGATATTGACGATATTCTCTGTCAGGGCAAAATTATTGCAGTTTCGCATAGTGAAATTCGAGTCCACTTCGTGGATACCTCTGACCATGAAAAAGAGCTCATTCGTCAGTGGTTAGGCAGTCAAAATTTGCAAAGTGTTTAAGCTTTCTCTTCCTTGCAAGGCCATTTTAGGGCATAAGAAATCATCTTTGGATTCCAATCGACAGGCAGGTCATCGTGGCAAAGGCAAAAGCTAAAAAAATCACTAAAAAAGGTGCAGGTAAAAACACACCTAAAAGAGTTGTGGATTCTGAGATCGAGCAGATCCTAAGCACCAAAGATATCCTGGATAATGTTCGTCCAACACCGATGATCGACAACGGACTTACCAACGAACAGAAGATTGAAAAAATCACTGAAAAATTCACGGAAATTCTGGAAGTACTGGGGTTGGATCTTGAGGATGACAGCCTGGCTGACACGCCTAAACGTGTGGCTAAGATGTATGTGAATGAAGTCTTCGGTGGATTGGATCCGCATAAATTTCCAAAGATGACTGTTATTGATAACAAGATGAACTACGATCAAATGATCGTGGTGCAAAATATCGAATGCCTGTCATTCTGTGAACATCATCTTTTGCCAATCGATGGATTTGCAACCGTGGCTTACATTCCCTACAAAAAGGTGATCGGACTATCCAAAATCAACCGCATTGTACAATACTTCGCACGTCGTCCTCAGGTGCAGGAACGCCTGACGAAACAGATCGCGGATTGCTTGCAGTATGTGTTGGATACGGATCACGTTGCGGTTCATATCAACGCTAAACATTACTGCGTGATGATGAGGGGTATTGAGGATACTCACAGTACAACGGCGACTTCGGATGTACGTGGGCACTTTAAAACTCTTCCAGAGACCCGCGAAGAATTCCTTCACCACTGCCGCTTAAAATAGGTGAGCTGTCCTGACATTTTTTGATACTTAGACAGGGGCTTGAGAAAGCTTCATATTCTAATGCAATAGATACGCTTTAAGGCTCCGGAAACGGGGCCTTTTTCTTGCTATTACCCAGCTGAAATCAAGATTCATTCATCAAGGTGGGATCATAGCTTATGAAAAAAGCATTGTGTGCTCTATCGATTATTGCTCTTACGTGGACCGCGGGCGCCAAAGCCGATGTGGATTCTTTTATTCGCCAGGAAGTTGAAATGTTGGCCGTAAAAGCAGCCCTTTCCGCGGATCACCCGGATCGCCTGATGCACCTACAGAATATCCAAAGAGCTTCTGAGTATAAAAAATCCCTGAGTCCAACTACGGGTATTGCTAAAGCAGAAACCGCTGCCAAGACCTCACAAGCCACAAATGCCGTTGCAAATGAAATTGGTAAAGTTGATTCTTTTATTCGTCAGGAAGTGGAAATGCTGGCCGTAAAATCAGCCCTATCCGCAGATCATCCGGATCGCCTGGTGCACATACAAAACATCCAGAAGGCTTCAGACTACAAGAAGACTCTTTTAGCCCAAGCGGCTTCCGGCATCATTTCCTGCCAAGTTGTATTTAAATAAAAAAAACCACGGCAATCGGCCGTGGTCGTTTTTTAAAGAGCGGACTGCAAAAGTTCGCGTGAGTTTTTTGACATTCCCGGAACATCCACCATGCGTTTAATTTGCTTCATGGCTTGCGCTTTCAATTCAGGCTCAAGCTTCCCAACAAAATTAAATGCCGAGCACAGACGTGCTGCCACTTGTGGATTCTTTGGATCGATTTCAATAATCATATCCGCGATGAACTCGTAAGCTTTCTCGTTATTGAAGCTGACCAGGTTCGTCGTGAAAGCACGTAGCAAAGAATACACGTTGTTCGGGTTGTTGATGTTGAACGTTGGATTCTTCGTCAAAGCTTTGATCTCGTCCAAAATTTGCGGACGGTGAGCCAGGGCCTGAACCGTGAACCACTTGTTGATCACAACTGAATCGTTCTTCCAATTGGTATGGAAGTCCGCCAGAACTTTTTCGCGATGAACGCTTTCTGAATCCGCCAAAATCATCAGCGCCGTCATACGGTCTGTCATGTTTTGGGCTTCCCAGTACTGCGTGTTCACCAGTTCGTAAATTTCCGGATCATGCAAATCAGCCAGATAATGCAAAGCCTGGTTTTTCAACAGGCGTTGGCCGAAGACTTTGGTGTCACGGCTCTTAGGCTCCACGTTGTGATACTTTTTGTAAGTCGCAAGAAGAGTCTCTTTATTGCCCTTGGCGATTTCACGACGGATCGTCTGGCGGGCCTGATCGAAGGCCTTTGGATCCAGAACCGGCTCCATTTGTGCCAGTACCGCAAGACTTGGCAGCTGTAACATTTTGGCTTTGAACGCAGCATCCATGGACTCATCATTCATCACAGCAGACATCGCTTTCAGGAAGCGGGCATCCACTTTCATCTCCTGGCCATTGCGAGCTTGTTTGATCAATCCAGACATCAAACGCAGCGCCAGTTTTTGCGCCATCTCACGACGGTTGAAAGAGTCGGTGTCTTTTTCCATCAGGAAATAAAGATCTTCCTCGGAAGCCTCCCAGTTCAAATTCACCGGAGCCGAAAACTCGCGCAGAATTGAAAGCACCGGGCGGGCTTTGACGCCTTTGAAAACATAATTTTCTTTTTGTGATTTTAGTTCGATGACATGTTGGCCATCGCTGTTTTTCTCGATCTTTTCACAATCCAAATGAAGTTCCTGTCCGGATTTATCCAGAAGTCCCATCATCAGTGGAATATGGAAAGGCTCTTTCATCGTTTGACCCGGAGTTGGCGGGCAGGATTGCTCCAGGCTTAAATGGAATTCCCCAGCCTTTTCATCATAGCGTTCCTGAATGGAAACCACCGGAGTGCCTGATTGATTGTACCAGCGTTTGAACTGAGTGAAGTCTTTGCCATTGGGCTCAGAGATTGCCGCTGCAAAATCTTCCGTCGTTACGGCTTGCCCGTCATGACGTTTGAAGTATTCGTCCATCCCTTTGCGGAAACCTTTGCGGCCCACAATCGTTTGCATCATGCGAATCAGCTCAGATCCTTTTTCGTAGATCGTCATCGTAAAGAAATTATCCACGGCCATGCAGGATTCAGGGCGAACCGGATGGGAGTTAGGACCCGCATCTTCTGCAAATTGGCCCGTACGCAAAGAGTCCACGTCTTCAATGCGTTGCACGCCTCGGTCGGTCATGTCAGCAGAGAATTCCTGATCGCGGAATACGGTCAGGCCTTCTTTCAAAGAAAGCTGGAACCAGTCACGTAAAGTCACACGGTTTCCTGTCCAGTTATGGAAGTATTCGTGAGCAACTACTGATTCAATGGCGTGGAAGTCTGAATCTGTTGCAGAGTTTGAGTCTGCCAACACCAGACGGGAATTGAAGATATTCAGACCTTTGTTTTCCATGGCGCCGGCATTGAAATCATCAATAGCCACAATCATGTATTCATTCAAATCATACTCGCGGCCGAAAACCTCTTCGTCCCACTTCATTGATTTTTGCAGGGACTCCAGGGCATGCCAGCAGCGATCCTGCTTGCCGTGAGCAGCGTAGACTTCCAAGTTAACTTTACGACCGGAAGACGTTGTGAAGGTGTCACGAATCACACCCAGATCACCGGCGACCAGTGCAAACAGGTAACAAGGTTTTTTATGTGGATCGCTCCAGTAAGCTTTGTGACGGCCATTGCCCAGGTCTTCGATTTTTACGCGATCGCCATTTGAAAGCAGAACTGGGTATTTGGTTTTGTCCGCTTCAATGGTCACCGTATAAGAGGTCATCACATCCGGACGATCCAGGAACCATGTGATTTTACGGAATCCCTGCGCTTCACATTGGGTGCAGAAGATCCCGTTGGATTTATAAAGTCCTTCAAGGGATGTGTTGTTTTGCGGCTCCAATTGAGTTTCAATTTCCAGAACAAATTCCGCAGGCACATTTGGAATCGTCAGTTCCTCTGCATTGACTGAGTAGTCGGCAGTCGACAGGACCTTGTCGTTGATTTTGACACTGACAAGTTTAAGTTCCTCGCCATTGAGTTGCAGGGGAACACCCGCGGTCACAGTCTTGATTTTTGATTTGGCGATAACTCGACAAAAGTCCTCATTCAGAATGAAGTCGAGGTGTACGGACTCCACGGAAAAAGCAGGGGCTTTATAGTCCTTAAGGTAAATTTTCTCTTGTTTCATGGGTCCTCGCTTCTGATAATAGAACAATGAGTTTGAGCCTGACTTCTATCACAATTAACACTGCACAGCTACAGAACATGCTGAATTTTTACAGCCATTTAGGCTTTAAATTTCAACAGACTAAAGTGGACAAAGGCAGTGAGGTTCATCGCGCTGTGCATGATGGGGTTGAATTCTCATTGTATTCCCTGCCAGCCGCTCAGAAGTCTCAGATTCCCAGCCTTCAGCTTGGATTTCAAATTACAGGCTTGGAAGCTGCAGTATCAAATTTGGTAAAAGTCCCTGGGGCTTTGTTAATTTTGGATCCAACGGAAATGCCAGATGGTATGAAGGCCATTCTATTGGACCCTGATGGTCATTCTATCGAACTTTGTCAGAAATAAGATTCACATTTAATGGGAATTAGCCAGAGTACTTGTTTCGCTCCCTCAGAGGAGTAGCATGGAAGAATGGCTGTTGCTAAATCGCGCTCGCTTTGGGCAAATCTTTTTACTTTTGATCGATCTCGTTTGGACTTATGGGTTGCGTCACGCAGCGCAATGGCGGTGGGAATTGCACTAATGATCGGCGTGTGGCTGAACTCGTCCACGATCGGTTTGATTATCGTAATGGGTGTGTTGAATGCCTGTTTTTCTGATAACTCCGATGCCTATGCTTTTAGGGCTAAACGTATGACTCGGGCAGCGGTGATCACAGCTCTGTTGGTTTTTTTGGCGTCGATTTCTTCTGCGAACTTTTACCTTTCTTTGGTGTTGATCACGTTGATTGCATTTGCGGCGGGCTATGTGATTATTTTCGATACCGTATTGGGTGAGCTGGGTGTCGTTGCGATGAGTACCTTTGTGGTGTTCAGTGCGCACAAGGTGGATCCTGCGCAGGCCCTGCATTTAAGTTTATTTGCGCTGTTGGGTGCCGGTATTCAAATGGTGTTGGCGTTGGCTCTGTGGCCGTTGCGTCGCTATCGACCGGAGCGACGGGCACTGTCTAAGTTCTTTATGGACTTAAGCTCACTCTGCGATCTGCAATTCAAACCTGACGAGATCCCTGGCGGAAGTGCCCAAAGCATTGATACGCAGATAAATCTTGGAGCCATCTCCCAGGATGTGCGTCCTGAAGGTCGAAGATATCGCTCGCTTCTGACTCAAGGGGAGCGACTCCGTTTGGGGATTTTATCATTGGGACGACTGAAGAATCGCATTGATCGCGAAAACAAAGGCAACCCTTCGGTGGATATCATTGCCGATTTTTTGGCGATGGAAAAAATGCTTTTGCAAAAGGTGTCCTACATTATCACTCACGAACAAAAGGTTCAGGAAGCCCGCGAATACCTGAAGGCACTCGAAGTGGATTTGGCAAAAGTTCGTGACAGTGACTTTAGCAATCAGTCTGTATTCATGAAAGTTGTACTGAGCGATGCTCTTCGACAAATGGAAAACATGGTGGGGCAGTCAAGGGCGGTGATTGAACTTGCTGCGCGAACAACGGAAGCCGGAATGGTTGAGTCTGAACGCAATGAAAACGCACGCCCATGGCGATTTCGTTTTCGCGGGATTTGGGCGACGATCAGGGCAAATTTCACTTTCCACTCTCCGGGTTTTCGCCATGCTTTGCGACTTGCAATCTGTGTGGCCGTGGCCGAAATCGTTGGTCGCTTGCTGGCGACCGAGAGAGGTTACTGGGTGCCGATGACGGTCGCCATCGTGTTGAAGTCGGACTATTCCTCAACCTTTCACCGCGGTCTTTTGCGTATGGGTGGAACTATCGTGGGACTGTTGCTTGCGACGGTTCTGGTCACGGTTCTGCCCATGGAACCTGTTTGGACCCTTGGCTTGATGGTGTTTTTTGCGTTCTTGATGCGTTGGGTGGGGCGGGCAAATTACGGAATATTTGCAATTTCAGTAAGTGCCGTCGTGGTGTTGTTGGTCGCGATGACAGGTGTACCTCCCAAGAATGTTATCTGGGACAGGGGATTCAACACCGTGCTGGGCGGTGTGATGGCGATGCTGGCTTATTTGTTATGGCCGACCTGGGAGAAAACCCAACTGTCAGACGTCGTTGCCAGAATGCTTGATACCTATCGCAAGTCATTCAGAGCCACGGCGGGATTAAGTCTTTCTGGGCAGGCGGTTAGTATCGCAGAGCGGGATCGATTGCGTCAGCAATCCAGAGTGGCCCGTGCGGAGTATATGGCCTCCATGGATCGCTATTTGTATGAGCGGGGATCCACGGACAAGGACCGGGAGTTTTTGGCGGGTATTACGGCTGCGGGGAACCGATTTGCCCATGCGATGGTTGCGATCGAGTCCGCGTCCCCCTTTGCTCTGGATTCCCATCAGCAAAGTATATTCGCAAAATTCGTTCAGGACATCGAATCCACTTTGCAGAATCTTTCTGAAGCTCTTCGCGGCAAGGACGTGGCCAATAACGAGTATCCGGATTTACGAATTTCATTTGTGGAGCTGGAAAAAATGCGGGGTGAGGAAGGACGTCATGGATTGTTCTATGACGAAACCGATCGCATGACCAACAGCCTTAACACCTTGCGCGAGTTTGTTCTGCAAAGACTGCAACAAAACCGCCTGGAGTCCAAGTAGTCCAATGTAAAACCACATAGGACTTACCTGAAGGAAGTCTGAGTTTTAAAATCAGATTCAAGGGGAGGTCTTTATGAAAGTCACCGTCACCTTCAATGCCCAGGATAGACTTTTGGAAGCCGGCCTGTTCATTCCTGAAAACAATAGCGATGAAGAGCCCTTGGCCTCAGTGATCATCGAGGGCGCCATGACTGGAGCTGGCCCGAAATACGCAGACCAAGTGGCCCGCCGACTTTGTCAGGAGGGGTTTGTCTGTCTGGTTGTGGATCACGCATTCTACCTGGAAGATCAAAGAGCCCCGCATTCCTGGGAATCGCCCAGTAAGCGTGTCGGGGACATAGTCGCCGCCTTGAATTTTTTAAAAGATAACAATGTGGTTAATCCTGAAAAAATTGTGGCAGTTGGTTTAAGCGCCGGCGCCGAGTACATGGCGCAAGCCCTGATGAATACAGATATCTGTAAAGGTTTTGTGATCATCGATGAGGACCGTGATGGGGTTGCAGACCTTCCTTCTCGAGTGCACGTACCTGCGACGCGGATTACGGACTACAGCTATGAGCTGGCCAGCGAGGATGCCGCGATTTGGATTAACACGCTATTCAGTCAAATGTCGCCATTGAGTCGACATGACTTTGCTGCCTGGAATACCTTTAGTGAATAGTGTCTCAGGGTGAAACAGGGCATGGCTCTTGTATTGAGTATCTGTAAGATCGAACGAAAGGGTCTATAGATGCAGGTGTCCAAGTTCAAAGTTGTTGTAGCGGTGGTTCTGACGCTTTTAATGGGTCTTTCAGCGGCTGAGGCGGCAAATAAGAAGTCTCTTATCAAAATGGGACAGCCCAAAAAGGTCCCTGCTGTGAGCAAAAGCTGGCAACGTGAAGTTATCGCTGATTTGTATGCTGCGACGGCCTCAGCAGAGAATCTGGATTCCCAGTTGGAACCCTTGATGAATGCATCGGGATATTCTTATTTTCAAAAATGGAAACGCGGTATAGATGAAGTGGCCTTGCAAAAGCAATTCGCCAAGGGCATGAAGAGTCATCTGCAAATCATGGCGGTTCTGTTTGAAAAACACGGCAAATCCAAAAAGTTTGATCGCTTGAACGAATTTGAATTTCAAAATCTGGTTCGCCGCAGTGACTATATCCTGTCCTTGCCAGTTTCCAAACAGGCCATTGATGCGAGTATGTCAGTTAAAAAGTTCTCTGCTGATTTCAGAGTAACCCTTGATGCCTATAATAAAGTTCGTATGCGTTTTGACTCGAAAAGTATTCAACTGGCGCAAAAATAACGGTCTCTCCCAGTGAGTGTGTCGAAATATAGAATCGGTTAATTTAATTGGACTTAGTATCAGTTTAATTTGCATCTGATCAGGAAGTCTCCTTTCTCATGGGAAGACAGGGGGCTTTTTGATATCCTGATAATATGAGGATCAGGGTCTATCTTCTCCCTATAACGATTGTCGTGGGTACCGCGGCCTTAGGGTTTTTTCTGAGGCAAGGTCCTGCTATATCAGCGGCAACGATAGATCAAAAATACTCAGTTCCTGTAGCTCCCAAACCACAACCCATTCCCACAGTGAAGCCCAGCGACGATTTCTGCAGCAGCAGTTACGAAGCGATCTGCAAGGAAAGCGCACACGCTGATCCTACGGGGGAAACCTCTTTGGACTACCGTGGAGAAATTCGGGCTCTGCGCGTACTCAGGAAAATAGTTCGCACCAATCCAGGTTGGACGACGGATCAGGTCGAAGACGAATTAGTGAAGCGCATTTACACTCCAGAGCGGAAGGCCAAACTTCAGCGAATCTTCGAGTATGTTCGCGGGCAGATGACTGCTTATATCGAAGGGCAAAATTCCAATGTCTTGCGGGATGCCGATAAGGCCTTTTTGATTGATCGTATCAAACGGGTGCAGCTGGAGCTGCCGGTGGATCGCACGACCTATGCGGACGTGACAGATCTATACACGAAAAGTGAAATCTATTATGAGCGCAGTTCTTCCGGAGAAGAGCATAGAGTCCGGGTGGGAGGCGCCTACGTCCTGAACACCTCTTCGGAATACAGTATCATCTTTACCATGGCTCACGAACTGGCGCACGCCATTGATCCGTGCGGGATCCCTCACAACTCCGTGAACCATGCGGTGTATGATGAACTGGTTCAGTGCTTTGTGGACAGTCAGTGGATTAGCAAAGACGAAGCTCAATGCGGCAACAAGGACAAGTCCTCGGAGGTTTTCGCGGATTGGCTGGGGACGGAGATTCTGGCCCGGGCCATTCGCCAACAGACAAGTTACAGCTTACAGGATAAAACCCGCGCAGCGATAAATGCGGTTCGTGACCTGTGCGATGATTCATCGGGTTTTGAGAAAGTTAATTTGGAGTATTATCCCACCGATGTTGTGCGTGTAGGTGGAATTTTTGCCAACAACACTTTGTTGCGCAAAGAATTGCAGTGTTCGGCTTCTTCCAAAGCAAAGCCCTATTGCCGATTTGATTCACTTCCTTCGAAAGGCAGCAATTAATGGACAGGTGTCGCTGGTTTAATTGTGCTCTAATAACAATTGGATTTCTATTCCTGGGGGCTTGTGCGAGCAATCCCAAAAAAGAAGCTTCATTTATTTCGCCTTCAGCGGCGGCGGTGCCCGATAGCAGGATCAGTATTAACTATCATTTGCGGCATAACTATTACTTGTTTCAGATGCAATCCGGTGGTGCTGGCGTTTATACCGCAAAAAGCACAGTGAATGAAAAGGTGATAGAGAATCGCCCGGTCTCCCGGGAAAAGTATATTGCATTTGCCAATCGTGTTTATGACTTTGCGGAAAAGTACAATGGTTCGGTAGCGACCCAGGATGACTGTAAAAGTCCATTCACTATTCGGATGGAAAAAGCGGGGGCCGTGAAGGATGTTCAAGGTTGTCGGGGCAGCGACGAGACCGGGGAGCTCGGAAAGATCATCCGAGAGGGCGAGATCCTGTTCTATTCTGAATAAAAAAAAGCCCACTCTCGCGAGCGGGCTTTTTTACTGGAAAAATTAATTTCTCTCAGACAAAGGAACAACTTTACGTTGTTCAGCACCCACGTACTCAGAAAGAGGACGGATGATGCGGTTGTCAGCAGTTTGCTCCATGATGTGAGCAGACCAACCAGTTGTACGAGCCATAACGAAGATCGGAGTAAAGAAGTCGATCTCGAAGCCCATCATGTAGTATGCAGGACCCGCTGGGAAATCCAGGTTAGGGTAGATCTTTTTCTTATCAACCATAACTTTTTCCAAAGCCGTGTACATTTGCATCCATTTTTGTTCGCCAGTTACGTCAGCCATAACTTGCGCGTATTTTTTCATGGTTGGAACGCGAGAGTCGCCAGAGCGGTAAACGCGGTGACCGAAGCCCATAACTTTTTTCTTTTGTGCCAATGCATCGATCATCCACTGTTCAGCCTTAGCCGGATCAGCGATTTCTTTCATCATATGCATAACCATTTCATTCGCACCACCATGCAAAGGACCTTTCAACGCACCGATACCCGCAACAGTTGCAGAGTAGATATCAGATTGAGTTGAAGTCACAACACGTGCTGTGAACGTGGAAGCATTGAAGCTGTGTTCAGCGTAAAGGATCAAAGAAACGTCGAATGCCTTAACAACTTCTTTTTGCGGTACTTTACCAAAGCACATGTGGAAGAAGTTTTCAGCCATCGTCAAATCAGCTTTTGGAGGAATGAAATCCAAACCTTTTTTGAAACGGTAGTCAGCAGCAACAGCCGTTGGAATTTTCGCCAACAACATCATCGCTTTGTCCATGTTCGTTGCTGGAGATGAATCCCAGATACGAGCGTCTTCACAACCCATGAAAGATACAGCCGTACGGATAGAATCCATAGGGTGGCATTTTTGTGGAAGTGATTTGATCACGTTCAAGCAAGTCGCAGTGATGTCGCGGTTTGCGCGTTCTTTTTTAGTGAAGTCAGCAAGTTGAGTTTTGTTTGGCAACTCGCCATTGTACATAAGGTACGCTACTTCTTCGAAAGAGCAGTTTTCAGCCAAGTCTTGAACTGGGTAACCGCGGTAGATCAAAGAGTTTGTGTGTGGGTTCACTTTAGATACAGAAGATGTATCCATTACCACGCCATCAAGACCTTTTTTTACGTTCATCTTTTCCGGTTCTGGTACGTAATCTGGATTGATATATTCAGCCATAATTTCCTCCGATCGCACTTTCCCGAAAACCGGCTGGCGCCTTTTTGACGGTATGGTGCGTTAGTTAAAGTAAAGTAATGGCTCGAGGCTAGTCCTTGCCCCCTCCTCGGTCAAGCGGAGGCAAGGAGGGAGCAGTGTGGCAGGTGGGATTTTTGCGATGCGTTTTGCTGTGCAAGCGGTCTTTTAAACCGAAACTCTGACTGCAATGGAGGCAGTGTAACCTCCGGTTGACGAGTTTGCTGAGACTGTCAGCATTTCTGTCGATGTGCCGTCACTGAAAATTCCGTCTGCGGAATTATCCATCATTCCTGAAGTGCCCTTGTAGCCGTAGGTTGTTTGGGCGGCGACAGTGCGATTGACACTCATCGGGAATGCAAATTGGGCGATCTTTATAGGGGAGGCATCGTCCAGGCCCGCGTAAACTTCGGCATGAATGTGAATCGCTCGCCCCGTGTACCAACCGGGATAGATTGTTGTGAAAGTGACTTCACCGTTGGAATCTGTTTGTTGAATTCCGCGGAAGTAAGTCTCGGAGCTGGAGTGTGAGCCACCGTTGTTAGAGGCCGTGTAGGCTGAGTAAACTCCTGCAGGGGTGCAGTGCCAGATATAGATGTAGTAGTTTGGCAACGTCGCGCAACTGTTGCGCACATTTTGAAGAGAAATATTCAAAGTTAACGGAACTCCACTGAAGCTTTCGCCGATATCGCGACGAATGATGGGCGAGCCTGTGTAGACTTTGTCCAATCGGGTCGACGTGCCGTCACCGGCCGTGTTTGATCCGTCGGCAGGGAAGGGACCGTTTGTTTCATTGGCACTCTCCACACAGCTTCCACCCGTGGAACCACTGGAATCATCACTATCACTGGAAGTTGTTAAGGGGGAAAATCCCGTCTGATTGCATCCTGCCAGCATCACAGTTGCGCCAGCGCCCAGAAGGGCGGCAAGAAGTTGACGTCTTTGCATTCCATTGAACTTCGGTGCTTGGTCGCACATGGGTACCTCCGTACATTTATAAATGTAGAAGGCAACTATTGAAGGATCATGGAGTCGTATCAAAATGAAAAGAAAGCCCGGACATTTTGCCGGGCTTAACGTCATAAATGAATTGAGGATAGGAGACTAGAAGCGGAATTGCATTTCCACGCCCCAGATATTTCCACGTTCGATGCCCGCCGTTGT
Source organism: Bdellovibrio sp. GT3 (assembly GCF_037996765.1). Classification (NCBI taxonomy): domain Bacteria; kingdom Pseudomonadati; phylum Bdellovibrionota; class Bdellovibrionia; order Bdellovibrionales; family Pseudobdellovibrionaceae; genus Bdellovibrio; species Bdellovibrio sp. GT3. Next base: position 468,635 of record NZ_JBBNAD010000004.1, read on the forward strand.
GGCAGGAGCCTTGCGAACCGTCATTTGCGCGCGTGCTTCCTGAATCACTTCGGAGCCCACGAGTTTGTTGATGTGTTCTGCAGCGACACCCATTGGATTCATCACGATCATCGCGAATGAACCAAGTCTTTCAGAGCCCAGAAGTTTTCCGTCGTTGGCTTTAATCTTTTGTTCTGCGCGATAGAAAAGTTCACCCAGGATAGATCCCACGATGGGTGTGGCGAACAAGTCCTGGATTGATGGTTGTTCAGCAAACGCCTCAACACCGAATTCCCAGAAGAATGTCGACATCAATACAGAATAACCGAAAGACTCCATCGCACTTAGGCCTTCATTACGAGCCACCTGATAGTATGCAGCGCCAGAGTACGGGTGACCAATGTAGTTGATCATCCAGTCGTCTTTATCCATATGCGGGCCGGCTTTGATATTCTCTTTCCAGTTTTTACCCAGATTCTTCATCTCGGATTTGTCCCAGTTGGTGAAACTTTCAGGCATCATGTACAGGATCCCAGCCACGCCCAGGGCGGCCAAGGCCACGTTGCGGGTGGCGGTCACAATATTTTTTTCTGTAGAAGTGTACTTCTTAATATTGATTTCTTTTTTCCATTGAACTTCACTTGATTCACTCAGGACAGTGACTGTAGCGATGGGCTTTTGATTGTCGACAACACACAAACCTTTAACGTCGTTCAAGGCTTTGAGTGTTTTGTTATTTTGTAGTTCTGACTGAATAGCCAGGCAGGCTTCCTGATCGCGAGTATCAATCGAAATGACCTGTCCTTTAAGCATCATTCGTTTTTGGTCGCCGGCTTCTTTTTCACGAGCCAGGCGTTCAATGTCGGCCTTCGTATAAAAAGGACCTTTGTTATTAATAAGGTCTGCCACCGCATCTTTAGGTTGATTGCCGTGGTTTAGATAGTCCATAGCGCTTTTATTCCAGTCGATGGGAGCAGCTGCATTCGTCTTTGTCTTAACATTAGTCAATGGCGCAAAATTGCTGGCGACAGCGGCGTTGACCTGAAGGGCTGCGACTCCAAATGTAATATAGCGAAGGATCGTCTTCATTTCTGGCACTCCTTAAATAACAAAATTACTGATACTTGTTCGGATGCAAGACTGTGGCCTAAGGGGGCCTTAATTCATTTAAATGGCTCTGGGCGTGACAATTGTGGGCTCTCGTCCAAGAGCTGTACACCTTATGTGCAGGCTGAATTCTTCTGGAGCGGGTGTGGAATATGCACCATGCGAACGAGATTGTTCCTAGGTTTTCGTATTTGAATGTGCAGGACAAACAGATGAGTGGTTTATTAAAGCTATTTATATTTTCATTGGTTGGCTTTTTTGGGGTCGTGGCTTTGGCCATTCCCAAAGATGTTGGTCTTTATTTGTCCTATGAGCAGCGCTTGGCAACTACTTATGCCTTGATGGCTTCCGGCTTGGAGCCTGTCCAGCAGGAAATTCTTTTGGATCGCGGAATCAATTACTTCAGGTTAGCGGCAGAAATGCCGGTTGAAACTATCGAAGTTAAAAGCTTTAAGGATTTTTTGAAGGCATTCAGAGGTGAGTGGCCCAACACGCAAAGTACAAGCTTGGATTTGGAAATTCTGGAGAAGGCGTCACCGCGTGCCTTCCGTATATTTAAGTCTGCCAGTGCCCGCGTGCAAAAACAAATCGATGAATATATAGAGTGGCAAGAACAGAAATTAAAAACAATGGGCTCTGAAGCAAAGGGTTCAAAGATTCCCATGCTGAATCCTGAGATTTTGGCGCAAGCGGCGCTGCTAATGCAGTCAGAGGCAGGACAAAAACACGGGAAAAAATTATTTCTTCAACACAGTGATCAGTTCTTTCAGGAACAGTTGAAGGAGTTTGATCGTATCGGTGAAAAGGTAGCGACTTCTGGGCTGGCACAAACAGATGACCGCATCACCAAACTTGTGATGGAAACAATCCTTTCCGAATACTTCGCGCGACTTTCATTGGCTTCCAAAAAATTGATTGTGTCTTCATTTTTGGGCGGCGACCTTCAGATGGGCGATATGCAAAAGTTTGAGGTGATGGTGCAAAACTCCGGGCCTCAATTGCAAAAGCTTTTGCAGGTTGTGGCTCGTCAGGGTGGTCTTGATCCTGCGATGTTGCAGATTTTCAAACGACTTGAGGATGCAGTTCGCTCGGTGCCATATCATCAGGTCGAACAGATTCTTAAGAATGAAAACAAGAATTACGACTTCACGTACTTCGAACGAAAACCACTGGGTGTCGGCACGATGGCGCAGGTTCATCGCGCAAAAATCCAGGTGAATGGTCAGCGTCGGGATGTCGTGGTTCGCTTTATCAAGCCGGAAATTGAAACTCGTGTGCACGAGGACGCGCGCATTCTGGCCGAAGTGGCGGCTATTTTGGATACCAATATCGAGTATTTGAAATCGGGAATGCCCAAGATGGGGCCGTTGGTTTCAGATATCACGGCGACCGTTACTGCGGAGCTAAGTCAGGATGATACAGTGGCACGTCAGTCGTTGGCGGCTAAGCGATACAATCAGGAAGTTTTCATGAAGACGGCTGGTTATAAAAACACCGTTCAGTTTCATGTTCCGGAAATTTACTCGCCGAAATTGAGTAAGTCTAAATTTATGGTGCAGGAAATGGTGTTTGGCCGAAAACTCGACAAGGAAGCCAAAGACTGGCAGCAGGTCGCGCCTAAATTAAGAGCTGGAATTGTTGAGACCCTGGTTCAAGTATGGGGACAGGAAGCTTTGTTTGGCAGTGGATTCTATCACTCGGACTTGCATCAAGGTAACTTCCTGGTTCGTTTTGGTGATGACAAAATCAGAGTGAATCTTTTGGATTTTGGTATGGGTGGCCAAATCTCCCCAGAGATGCAGCAGAATATTCTGCTGTTGGAATCAGCATTGTCGATCCACGATTCCGATTTGATTGGCCGCGCACTGTGGGAAATCAGCAACAAGGCCGGCAACTCGGTGAGTGAGTCTCAGTTTAAAATGCTGGTTCGGGCTAAAGTTAGAAAAGGCTTTAAGACTGCAGATGATGTGTCGACGGAAGAATGGACTAAATGGGCCATGAACCACGGTTTGCGCTTGCCTTACGACTTTATCAACATAAACCGAGGTATTACCATTTTGAAGAAGCTATTGCAGGATAGTGGTAGCACCGAGGATTTGCGTTCCATCATGTCCAAAGTAGCACTGAAGCATCCTAAGAAAGTCATCAACACATTGGTTGGGAAAAATCTGCTTTCTCCAGTGGAATTGGTCAAAGCCGGTGTGAGCACTTTGATAAACCCACCATTGCCGCCAGTCACCAAGCCCGCTGCCATTATCTCGTGCCAGTCCGTGTTCAACTAGAAGCGTCGATTTAGGAAATCAGGGGCTGGACTTGACAGTTTAGGGGGCGGGGAGTGTACTAAATGGATCATGAATAAGCCCAATAATTCCAATAATAAAGCCGCTCCCAAGTCCAACGAAAAAGCTCCCGCTGAAGGCGCGAATTTTTTGAAGCAAATCATCGAAAAGGATCTTGAATCCGGCAAAGTGAAAGAAGTGGTTACACGCTTTCCACCAGAACCGAATGGTTATCTTCACTTGGGTCACGCAAAATCAATTTGTTTGAACTTCGGTTTAGCGCAGGAATACGGCGGTCGTTGCCATTTGCGTTTTGACGACACCAATCCAGAGACAGAAGACACTGAATACGTTGAATCCATCATGAATGATGTGAAGTGGTTGGGTTTTGATTGGGGCAAACACCTTTATTATGCTTCTGATTATTTCGAAGAGATTTACCAATGGGCTGAGCAGTTGATCAAAGATAACAAGGCCTATGTTGATTCTCAGAATGAAGAAGAAGTGCGCGTTAACCGTGGTGACTTCACTCGTCCGGGAAAAAACTCTCCCTTCCGTGAGCGCACTGTTGAGGAAAATCTTGATTTGTTCCGCCGCATGCGTGCAGGCGAGTTCGCGGAAGGTCAACACATCCTTCGTGCCAAAATCGACATGGCTTCGCCGAATATGAATATGCGTGATCCACTGCTGTATCGCATTCGTAAAGCGCACCATCACAGAACTGGCGACAAGTGGTGCATTTATCCAATGTACGACTATGCCCATCCGCTTTCTGATGCGAAAGAGATGATCACACATTCAATTTGTACCTTGGAATTCCAGGATCACAGACCATTCTATGATTGGTGTGTGGAAAACGTGAATGTTCCAGGCGAACCGCACCAATACGAATTTGCGCGCATGAACATGACTTACTTTGTGATGAGTAAGCGCAAGCTTTTGCAATTGGTCAAAGAAGGCTTGGTAATGGGTTGGGATGATCCTCGTATGCCGACTCTGTCAGGTGTTCGTCGTCGTGGTTACACGCCGGAGTCTTTGCAACGATTTGCAAAACGCATTGGTGTCTCTAAAGCGGAAAGTTTGATCGAATACGATACTTTGGAAGCTTGTGTGCGCGACCATCTGGATGAGGTCTCTCATCGTGCAATGGCAGTTCTTGATCCTATCAAAGTTGTGATCACGAATCTTGAAGACGGGCATAAAGAAACTATTCTGTCTTCCGTTCATCCGAAGAACGCGGACCTTGGCAAGCGTGAGCTGTCTTTCACTAAAGAAGTTTACATTGATGGTTCTGACTTCATGGAAAATCCTCCAGAGGATTTCTTCCGTCTGGGGCCAGGCCGTGAAGTGCGTCTGCGCAATGCCTATGTTATTAAATGCAACGAAGTGATCAAGGATGCATCCGGCAAAGTAAAAGAACTTCACTGCGAATACTACAAAGAGACTTTGGGCGGCAAACCACTGGCTGACGGTCGTAAAGTAAAAGGTATCGTTCACTGGGTATCTGCCTCAGATTGCATCGATGCGGAAGTACGCATGTACGGTCGCTTGTTTAAAACCGCTCATCCAGAGGACGTGGCAGAAGGTCAGGATTTCAAGATCAACCTGAACCCTGAATCCTTGAAGGTGATTAAGAACGCGAAGCTTGAGCCAAGCCTGGCTAAAGCTTCCTTGGAAAATCGTTACCAATTCGAGCGCGTGGGTTATTTCTGCTTGGATAACAAAGACTCCAAGCCGGGCAACCTGGTCTTCAATATGGTAGTGGATCTGGCAAGCTCCCACTAAAAGGTAACAGTTCCCTTTTTGGAAAAGAAAAAGCCCGGTTCATCACCGGGCTTTTTTATTGGGGTAATTCGGTTAAAAGTTAATATTCCCTCTTTCTAATCCTATTTAATAAATCTTAAGTACAAGTCGTAAACCAATCCGTAACTGTTATCTTTCATGACCACCACTGATTTGTAGCGAACCATGTTCCCGTGTTGGTCGACCTCTTTGTAACGGCGGTCGTATTTCAAGTCGATCGCGATCACGCCTTTTTCATCCAGAGAGTGCAGCTCAGAAGCCTGTGCGACACCGTCCAGATTGTCGTCCTTCCACAGTTTCAGTGCGCCGAATACAGAGTCTGCGCCAGTGATAATGCGGTCTTTGTCTTCATCATGTTTCGCAAGGGCGTGGAAGCCTTGTTTTGCGAATTTCTTATCAGGACCCAGAGTCGCATCGCCGAACAACTCGTTGATACCCAGAACTTGACCCTGACCGTTTGGAAGAACCAGGAAGTAGTTCTCAGTGTCAGCGGAAGCAAACCATGCTGTTCTGACTGGTTTGTGATTGTTCAATGCACCCAGAAGGTCAAACATCACACCGTGCTCCGGCGCAGTCAGGGCAATTGGTTTTGGTGACTGCGTATTCAATTGCAAAAGCAACGGGTCGATCACATCAGCATCTTCACAGGCAGAGTCACCTTCAAAGCCGACAAGTACGTTGGCAATCTGTGGTTTGCCTTGCAACTTGCCATCTTTTCCGATGCGGAATGCAGAGTTCACATCAATAAAGCCTGCGACGGTATCTAGGATTGGTGCCACAGCTTTGGCTGCGCTATCCATTGAATACTTATATGGAGATTGAGCTTTGCTTCCATTCCAAAAGACCACCGCATAAACACCTTCAGTAAGAGGCGAATTTACCGGGAATTCGATATTCTTCGAAAGTGCCAGTTGCTCTTTGAAACGTTTGGAGTCAGCTTCGCTATCCCAAACCTGGATGGCAGTCGCTTGTGCTGCCAAGGAACCCATGCTTGACTTGTATAAGACGGCAACGATCTTGGAGGCTCCCGCAAGAGTCGTCATTTTTTCGGAATTTATTTTAGGTCCGCACACAGCGTTTGGTGTCACGCTGATCATGCTGGAGGATGAAGAGTCAGGAGTACTGCTGTCTTCGCCATCGTCTGGGCTTGAAGAATCAGGGATGCTGCCTTCATTCGGAGCCGGGAAGTCGGAGATGCCATTGTCAAAGACATTGGAATTGTCCAGAGCGGATTGCTTGGCTCTAGGATCAATACTAAATGCTGCTTTGGAACAGTTTTGAAATGAGACGATTGTTACTGCCGAACCAAGCAAGATCGAAAGCTTAGCCAGGTTCCCACGAAGATTTCTCATCATTCCTCCCCCCAGAGTCATAAGAGACAAATGTTAGCGTTGCAAACTTGGGCCCACCTCGAATTGACTCCAGATCAAAAGGACCGCGTACTGACTTTCCTTGGGAGGGCAGATTGTCTACCAAAAAATAGACAGTGCCTGATCCCTGTTCGGTTTTGTTTGGACAGTTAAAAGGGGAGCAGTGAAGTGGGGACTATTTGACGCGAATAAATCGGCTGCCGTCGTCAGAGAAAACGGTTTTGCCCTTGCTGGCGCCCCAGCGTGAACCGGAGCTGTCGATCACGGTGATTTGATATTCCACCATCTTTTGTTGGAATGAAGATTCCTTCATCATGCCTTTGGCCATGTTATAGCTTGCGCCAGTAAAGCTGGAGAGCATTTCATCTCGTGAGCTGCCCGCAGAGCCGACATTGAATCCAGCCCGAGTCGCTGCATTCGTTTTGCGAGTGCCCGATGTCGAGCTGTTATAGTAGCTACCACTACCACTACCACTACCACTACCACTGCCACTGCCACTACCACTGCCACTGCCACTACCGCCAGAACGTCCCGCTGTCGGGTTGTCGTTGCTTGCAACCTCATCGTCGGAACGGCCATCAGAGACTGTTGTGCGACCGGCAGATGCAATCATTCGCGAGCCACTGGACGTAGCCGTATTGGTGCTAGGGGAGGCGTCAGCAGTTGTACCTTTGGTAAGGTCCACCTCTTGCACCACTTTCAAGTTCTTGTTGCCGCCAAGGTAGAGCTTTTTTGAAATGTCCGTGCCAGAGCCAGATGCCGTAGACGCTGATTTGCTGTCGGGGCTATCGTAGCCATTGTGTCGGGATTGATAACGCTCTCTGGTTGAGCGATTTGAAGTAGAGCCAGAGCCGGACGAGTCTTCAGAGGCTAACGCCGGAGTGTTCATCACGCCCATTGCACGATCCGCCATGGCAAGCACTGGTGCAGACTGCGTTTGGCTAGCCTGCAGGTTGCTCTGTTCATTACTGCCATTGAGTCCCTTCGCCAAGTTTGACGACGATGGAATGGAGTTTTGAACTTCAGCGGAGGAGATTTCGCTGGCAATGTTGAGTGAATCAGAGTTGATGTGTTCAGCAGGGGCGCTGGCAATTGAACGAGTTTTAGTCTGAACCTTTGCGCTGGCTGCTTCTCGGGCCACATTTACTTTTTGTTTTGCAACGTTATTCGTGCTTTTGTCCACGTTGCTTTTGACAAGCAGTAAAGTATTATTTTTGGCGTTCAATGGTTTAACTTTTTTCCCGTTAGCGCAAACATTCACGATTTGATCAGTGGTTTTCTCGTCACTGATGCCGGATCTGTGCAAAAGCTCATGGTACAGGAGCGGCTTTAACTTTGCGGCAAGTTCTTCAGTGTCTGCGTTTGCCGGGATACTGATTTCAATGCCACCATTTTCAGTGTACTTTCCAGTAGGCTCTGTTGCGCCTTCTGCAGATGTCTTGCAGGAAATCAGGTTTTTGCCCTCTTGCTGAGCGCTGATTTTTTTAAGATCCAGTTTCAACTTGTTTGAAAAATACTGAAGTTCAGAAGGGTCCGCACCCGCAAGCACTTTTTGAATTGCCGGTGTTCCAATGCACCCAGAGAGGGATTCATCGTTCATAATCTTTGAGAGCGCCACGGCAATTTCATTTTTGATTTCGGCATCGTCGCAGGAAATGGCGTTTTGGGCAGCTTTAGTGATTTGCGCGAAATTGAATTCTTCAGTGAACTTCGAAAGGTCGCCCAGAACTGATTTGTTTTGTTCAACACAGGCATTGTCACCTGGAGTTCCATTCATGACAGACGGGGTGCGTGCAGCTGAGCTGCTTAAATTCCAACGGGCGCTCCCGTATTCGAACTGAGCTTCTTTAATTCCTTGCGAGTCTGTGCGTTTAAAAGCGATCGATGACGGCTTGCTGTTTTTGAATTTAACAATAGCTGTGGTTTGGTCTTTTTTTACCACCCATAAATCAACATGGCCATCCAGGTCGGAATCGATGCGGAAGTCTTCATAGTTTTCGCTGGCGATGAATCGGGCGCTCATATCAGTTTGATTGAAAACAACAGAGGTGCTTTCAAAGGCGAATGAAGGATTGCTGAATGATAGAACGATCGAAAGAATGAGTCTCATTGGGATACTCATCGGACCAAGGTCCTGTTTTGTTTAGTGGAAATTTAGGGCAAATCCGCATGATTCTCATAATGAGATTTTTATGATCCAATTGAGGTATGAAATTGATGATCGCGACATTACTTTTGCCAATGCTCGGCAATGCTCAGGTCTTTGGATTCAAGCCTGTGAATTCTGCGAACCAAAAGGTGGATGCTCAGTCTCAAATTGAGATCGAGAATCTTCCGCCACAGCTCACCCAGGATACGCTGGGGATTTGCTACGCCGTCGCAGCTTCAACATTATTGACCGCTGAAAATTGCCGTTCCATGAAAACGGATTGTCGAACTATTTCGGAAGAACAGGTTTTTTCTCCATTGGGTCTGGCTCCTTTGGGACGTGCGGCAGAGGATGGTGATCAAAAATCCACAAAATCAGAGGATGCTGCAGTCGATCCATACGGTGGAAATATTGCCAACGCTCTTGAGGAGTTGGTCAGTGGCGGTGGCTTTGCACCCTCCGAGCAGTGTCTTTCTCTGGATAAGATTTTAAGCCGCATCGGTGGGGCAGAAGAAGGCGTTGAAGTTCAGTTGCAAATCTGGAGCAAGCTCAAAGATCTTTATAATAAATCCAAAAAAATTCCGAAGGACTGCGACAGCTGTTCCAATAGTTTTTATACGACTGCGAAAACAGAGATTGAAGGCAGTCTGAACCTCAATCTTTCTGAAGCGGATTTGTTGAAGGCATTTGGGAAAAAAACCTATGCTGAATTTTTTGATCGAGTCATGATTTCGCCGGCGTGCAAAAACCTGACTAAATCACTGGGTTTGGAGTTCTCTAGCAAGCGGGAAGTGAAGCTCTTTCCTGAAACTGGTAAAACGGGTAACTATAAGCAGGTTCTAAAAACGATCAAAGACGTGCTGACCGAAGGACGTCCTCTTGGGCTGGGGAATATTTGTCTGGACGCCAAGCCCTCTAAAAAAGCCTGCCAAAATCAGCACGCTGCTGTGGTTGCAGGTTATCGTAAAGTCTGCGACCCAAAGGGTGAATGCGTTGACTCAGTCAAAGTATTGAACAGCTGGGGAAAAGGCTGGCAGAAAGCAAACAGTGATGGCTGGGTGGATGCGAAGACCTTATTGGATCGGACCTTTTACGCAGAAGCCACTTTGACCTGGATTGAAGATAAAAAATAGTTAGAAGGATTGGATAGACATATGAAAATTTCAGCATTTGTATTAGGTACTTTGATGTTCGCTGCCGGAGCTCACGCCGATCAGACTCTCAAATACTACAACAACGACAAATACGAACAAATTAAGTTTAAAACCTACGAGAAGGCCAACATCAATGAAGCGTGCTTCAAAGGTGGCAAGCCGAACTGCAAGGCGTGGACGGTATTTACGGGCAAAGCTAAAACGCCGACAAAAAATCCAACGCCTCTGGCGGGAAATCCAGCCGCTCTTTATTGCTGGGACGTGGGCGCAAAAAACAGAATTCTAAAAGCACAAAACGGCGATCAATACGATGCCTGCGTCTTCGATGACGGCTCCATGATCGACTCCTGGGATCTTTACTACAAACACTTCCCAAGAAAATAAAAAAAAGAGCAGGTCAAAAACCTGCTCTTTTCATTTGATCTAAATATTGAATCAAAAACTACTTCAACGTGAAGTTGAAGATGTTCTGGTCAAAGCTGTTGTACTCATCATAACGAGTCAACGCATAAAGGTCTTTGCGAGTTTGCATTTTCTCAAGCAAGCCCTCTTGAGTGCCTTTAGCTTTAATTTCAGCCAAGCCCGCAACAGTAGCGCCCATCGCAAGACGGAAAGTCGTCACAGGATAGATCACGATGTTGTAACCAAGGTTAGAAAGCTCAGCGTAAGTGAACAAACGACCTTTACCAAACTCAGTCATGTTCGCCAAAAGAGGAACAGAAACTGCTTTTCGGAACTTCTCAAACTCTTTCTCGTTCTCAAGAGCCTCAGTAAAGATACAATCAGCACCCGCATCGATATAAGCCTTAGCACGATCAATAGCCGCATCCAAACCTTCAGAAGCACGAGCATCCGTACGAGCAATCAAAAGAAAGTTCTCATCAAGCTTTTTACCACGAGCTGCAGCCGCCACTTTACGAGCCGCCTCATCGCGACCCACAAGTGATTTACCATCAAGGTGGCCACAACGCTTAGGATTTACCTGATCTTCGATATGGCAACCAGCAAGACCCATCTCAATCATCTCTTGAACTGTGCGAGTCGCACTCATCGGCTCACCAAAGCCAGTGTCGATATCAATAATAGTAGGCAATGAAGTTGTACGAGCAATCTGACGACCACGCTGAGCAACTTCAGTCAGTGAAGTCAAACCGATATCTGGGTAACCCAAATCGTTCGACAAAACAGACCCAGAAATATAAACCCCATCAAACCCAGCCTTCTCAATAGCCATAGAAGCAAGCGGAGACCAAGACCCCGGCATCTGCAAAAGCTTGCCAGTCTTCAAAGCATCTCTAAAATTCTTACGCTTCTGAGCCGGAGTAATTTCAGGAAACAACATAGAACCTCCAATGACGGAATTAAAAAAATAAATTCAAAAATCTAGATTCGAGGCTTTTGAAATTTGAAAGAATGCACTCTGAACCAGATCAATACTTAAACTACCACTTCCAAATCAAAAGATGCCTCAACATCAAAGTCTTCCAAAAGTGATTTTCTATTTCTACAAAAACAGGCAGCGGCAAGGGCTGGCCTAGGGTTTTGTAGAGACCTCCGCGGGGCCTGGACGGCCCTCGCCGAAGGCGAAGCGGCAAGGGCAGGAGGCCCGGGTCTCGTAAAAACCCTAGGCCAGCCCTTGTCGCTGACGGTCTTCGTCCGAAGACTAGAAGATACCTTTTGTGTCGCGTTTATTGTTAGTCAACTTCTCGATAGGAATCTGTACGTTCAACTGTTGAACTTGTTCAGCAGTCAAGTTTTCCAAATTCTCACAAAGACCGATGAAACGATCGCGCTCTGCTTTAGTGATGATTCCTTCAGTCAAAGTGTCGAACTTACGGATGTAGTCAGCACGTTTGAATGGACGAGCCCCCGCTGGATGCGCATCAGCCACACCTAGTTCATCAACGATTTTAGAACCGTCTTTCATCGTGATTTCTACGCGGCCACCGAAGCGTTTTTTGTCTGGATCTGTCTCGTGGTACCATGCAGTCCATTGTTTGTCTTCGACCGTGGAGATTTTGTGCCACAAAGCCACAGTGTCAGCACGTTGTGCACGCTCTGGAGCGTACGAGTTAACGTGGTGCCAAGTGCCGTCCTGAAGAGCCACTGCGAAGATGTACATGATCGAGTGATCAAGAGTTTCGCGGGAAGCAGTTGGATCCATTTTTTGTGGATCGTTTGCACCAGTACCGATTACGTAGTGAGTGTGATGAGAAGTGTGGATCACGATATCTTTGATATCGTCGAAGTTTTTAACCATTGGCTTCATTTTACGAGCCAAGTCGATCAATGCCTGAGATTGGTACTCTGCAGAGTGTTCTTTAGTGTAAGTCTCAAGGATCGCGCGTTTTTCTTCGCCAACTTCTGGAAGTGGTACTTCGTATTTACCGTTTTTGCCGTCAAGCATGTAAGCGATAACAGAGTCTTCACCTTCATAAATTGGAGATGGAGCGCCTTCGCCACGCATAACACGGTCAACTGCTTCAACAGCCAGTTTACCAGCGTGTGCTGGAGCGTAAGCTTTCCAAGAAGAGATTTCACCTTTGCGAGATTGACGAGTCGTGAAAGACACGTGAACCGCTTGTTGAACTGCTTGGAAGATAGTTTCAGTTGGAAGAGCCAACAAAGTCCCGATACCAGCTGCTTGAGCAGGGCACAAGTGAGCGATATGATCTTTTTTGTGCATGTGAAGGCAGATTGCTTTTACCAGGTCCACGTGAACTTCGTAACCAGTCACGATACCTTTAAGAAGTTCTTTACCGTTTTTACCCATTTGTTGAGCAACTGCAAGAATCGCTGGGATGTTGTCGCCAGGGTGAGAGTAGTCAGCAGCCAGGTAAGTGTCATGGAAATCCAATTCACGAACCGCAGTACCGTTGGCCCAAGTAGCCCATTCACAGTCAAATTTTTGATCGTTCGGCATGCCGAAAACAGTCGCGCCACCGTTGCGTGGATGCGCAATTGCCATTGCACGAGCAGAAGCCACCGGACGGCGGTTCGCAGCTGCGATCGCTACAGACGCATTGTCGATGATACGGTTGATAACCATATCCAAAACGTCAGCTTTGATTGGAGCATTGTCAGAAGCGATTTCTGCAATTTTCCAAGCCAGTTGATCTTTACGATCTAATTTTTCTTTAGATGGATAAACACGTACTGTGTGTTTTTTCATTGGGAATCCTTTCGAGACTCTTGCTTGCGGCAAGCCTCAAGACTTGACGCGTTATTTATTATTAAATGAAAGCAAACAAAGCTAACTTGCCACGCTTGCGGTGGTCAAGGAACTGAGAGGGAAAGCTGGGGGTTTCTGCGATGCTCCCCTAGAGGGAGTAGGTGAAAGCCGCTTTATTGTGAAAATCGGCCTGAGGGCCCGGGTGTGACAATGCGAAATAGGACTTTGATCCATCGGAAAACTCGATGACGGCCGTGATGCCAAGTTGCTTAAATTGAGGCATTGCCGGTGATTGGATTTTCACCCGAAAGACCGCCTGGTCTGATTCCAAAGAGCGGTGAATCAGATTCACGGAGGCAGTGCCATCCGCTCTCATGCCCTGGCGATAGCTGTTGAAAGCGTAAGCATTCCAGTCGCCATTAGGTGAACAATTCACTTCAAGGTAAGGGGAGTCCGAATTGTTGTCGAAAGCAAAGAAAGCCTCCAGGCAAGTGGTCTTCCATAATTCATCCCGGCGTACAGAATCTGCACCCTCGTGTTGAGGTGGGAAATGCAAATGGCGAGTGGGGCCTGAGAGGAAAAACTCAAGTATCACTTCATCCTTGGCGGTGACATAAACCTGGGACTCCACCTTGATGATTTTCGTGAATTCTGTTTCTGCAAAGGGCTTAAGCTCAAGCACTAGGGTCTCTCCCAATTCAAGCGAGCCGTAAATAAATTCCTGCCGTCTGCGGTGCGCACCCCGCGATAAACGGAGGAGCCGCCCTGGGCGTTTTCAGATGAATCCGTCAGGCTCTGTTCAATATCAACAGTATCACCCAGTTTGGTTTCTGCCAAAAAATTTACGGAATAGGATTTCAGTTTTAAAGTTTTGTGAAGTTCATAGGGGATGGCATCCAGTATCCACTGCGCATACTTGGCATTGTTCACGTGATAGTTGATATCCAAATCGGAATTGCGAACCGCAAAGTTTGCCAGTTTCAGGTAATCACCTCGGACCGCAATCTTTTCGGTTTCCAATGCGAGTGTTTCCTCACCAATAAGCTCCGACCAAGGGCGCAGGCTCTCAACGGGAAGAATTTTGCCACTGCCTTGCTCCAGCGCCAAAAAGCTGGTGGTGCAAGTGCCAATGACTTTGTCCTGGGAATCTAAAACCTTAAAACCACGCAGTACGAAAGCCCCCTCGGGTGGGCGCAGCCAGGTCTGGATTCGGATGGTTTCGCCAAAGCGGGGCCACACAGTCATTTCGACAATTTGGCGAGTAATGACCCAGTACATATTGTCTCGGGCCATCTGATCTGAACCAAAGCCGATTCTTTCCGCATGTTGCCAGGCCGTTTCTTGCAGGAGATTTAAAAGTCCGTACAACCCTAAAAACCCCCGGGGATTCACGGAAAGGGTGGATATTTTGAAGACTTCATTCCAGGATTTAGAGTTCATAATTGAGTCCTTCTCTGATTTTAGGGGGGTCCTATGCTATTTTACACATCCTATGCGAAAAAACAGGACGGAATTTACTTCAAGTGATGTATACTATGTTTAGTTGTTGGTTTGGAGATACTGTCCAAATCAGTTTGTCACATTCTGAAAAGTTGTTTATGATTATTTTCGTTCAGGCGGTTATATGAGACAAAAAAATATGTTAGCTGACTTTCTAAAAACAAAACGTGTGGCTGCAGGTCTTTCCCAAAGAGACGTGTCAGACAAGTTGGGTTATTCAACACCTCAGTTTATTTCCAACTGGGAACGTGGGGTTTCTCATCCACCGATCAATGCTTTGAAAAAGTTGGGCGAACTATACAAAATCTCTGCCGAAGATCTTTTTGAAGTGACTTTGAACGCGACGATCCAAGAGGTCACTCAGGATTTGCGTCGTAAATTCGCCAGCTCCAAATCTCGCTAAATTCAGTTTCAATTTTGAAAATAAAAAACCCGGTTTTCCAACCGGGTTTTTTATTTTGTGCGAGGTGATCTTTTAGAATGTACCGATTGAGATGTGTACGCGCCACGGCTCCTCGCCAGGCTGCATGTTCAACTTCCAAGCCATATCCACGCTAAGTGGACCGACCGGGGTGTTATAGCGAATGCCGAAACCGGTCGAAGCGCGGTACGGTTCGTTGATATCCAAGCCCTGAATTTGCACGATACCGCCATCATAAAACACGGCACCACCCAGGGCGTCGTACACCGGGAATCTTAATTCAGATTTGATAAGTCCCATGGTTGAATCCGTCGTCAGATAGTACTTTCTATTGGTGCCGGCAATTCCCAGATCGTTGTTGTTTGGGAAATACTCGGAGCCCGCCTCGTAGCCACGAACCGTGGAGATCCCCCCTAAACTGAAACCTTTTTTATCCCAAGGCACACCATTCTGACGAGTAGAAGTGTCAGGCATCTCACTTAGATTCTTTAAGTAACCGCCGCGGAAGTTGTTGGCCCAGATGATAGGTTGCTTTTGAGCCGTTCCGATTCTGTTATAGAAGGTGATTGCGGCCACGGCACGCCAGTAATTAATGGTTTCAGTTCCGCCAAAAGCAGGATCTGAATATTCGGCATTAATGCGGGTGAACGTGCCCGCAGTCGGATTGAAAGGGTTATCCCGGAAATCGAAGTCAATGTTGGGACCTGTCGTGACGATATCCTGACGTTCCGGTGGGTACGGGTAGGTGTCATCCAAACCGGAGTCCTTCACTTGTGCCAGAGAGTAAATATCCCAGGTTCCCAGAATTTTCGGAGTCAGGTCTTTTTCAATTGTATAAGTGTACTGATTCAAATCAGTGACCTGCTTGAAGTTGTAATCCGTGATCTGACTGGAAAGAGTGATATTCACGCGACCGCGGATGTGGGAGCCGAACAAATAAGGCTCTAAGTAACCAGCAACCACTTTGTGCTCAAGATATTTAACGTCTGCGATATTATAATTACCCTCAAGGCGCAAGGAGACCCCGCGCCCCGTGCCCATCAAATTGCGGTAGGCAATCCCGGTATATCCTCGCAACGTCAGTTTTCGTTCATTGGTAACACCGGCACCGATATTAAATGTTCCGGGTTCACGCTCAGAGATACGAACAATCACTGTACGATCTGCGATGTTGGTTTTTTCTTCCAGTGTTCTGACGTCCACGGTATTAAACAAACCGGTTCTTTGCAGCTGAGATATCGAGTCTTCCAGTTTCTTTGGCGTGATCAACTCACCCTGGCGGATTTCCAATTCCTGATACAGAACAGAGTCGCGAGTGAAAGTATTGCCTTCCAAAACGATGGAGGCAGCGCGGACCTGAGGTCCCTCAAAGATTTTAAAGTTCAGAGTAGCTTTGGTGTTGGTCTCGTCGTAAGAGACCAGGTCTTCCCTTTCGTTCAGCAAAAGCATCTCGATATAAGCATTGTTATGGTAGAAATCTTTGATGTTTTTCACTGCTTGTTCGATTTGATTCAGGCGCAGTGGACCTGGTTTCAGGCCTGTGACTTTCAATAGTTCATCACTTGGATAAGCCTGATTTCCCAGGAAAGACACGGACTGCATCAGCGTCATAGGCCCCTCGTCCATATTCACATACAGGGTGACTTTGTCTTTTTCCTTATTGTAGGTCAGGCGGCTGGAAGTGACTTTCGCCTGCAGGTAACCTTCGTTTTGCAGTGCCAGAACCAAATTCTTTAAGCCCGCGTCGATATCGTCTTTATTATAGTAGCCCTTTGAAACAATCGGGGAGCTGTAGTTTTTGATGATATCCGCATAGTGTTGGGGATCACGACTGAACTTGCCGGTTATATTGATGCCCTGAATTTTTACTTTTGGGCCTTCTTCAATATTGAAAATAATCTTACGCTGAAAAGGGCTGCCGTCTTCCTCTTCGCGGCTGCTGACTTCGGCGCGGGCATGTCCTTCAGAAAGATAGTAAGCACGAAGTTTGGCGGAAAGTTCATTGCCGATATTAGGATTGGCAGAATAGAAATTATCCAGATCAAGGGCATCTTTCAAATTTCCGCGACTGAGGATTTCAGCGCCCTCATATTCAAATTTAAATGATTCTGGACGCTCCACACGATATGTCAGGGTGGCTTCGGATTCGTCAGAATTATATTCAATTTTGGGTCCGATAAAGTCAGCACGGACAAAGCGTTTGCTATTCAGGAATGAACGGGCGGACTTCATAAGATCTGACAGATTTTTTTCCGTCAAAGGTTCATCCAGGCTGGAATCCAGCTTGTCGACCATGGCCTTATTCAGGGCGTGGTTGGGGCTTTGTACAATTAAGTTATGGATGACGGTGCGCTTGTTTTCAGTCACCTTCAAATGAATATCGACGTTCTCTCCCTTGCCCGGAGGCATTTCAATATCGATGACAGCATTGAAAAAGCCCTGATCTTTGTAAGCCAGGCGCAGCTTTTCACCCAGTTCAGCCAGTTCCTGCTGATCAAAAACGTTTCCGGACTTGACGGTAAAAATGGACAAAACTGCAGAGTTCGAGAAAAAGTCATTCCCGGAGATATTGATTTCTCCAATCCTGCGGGCCACCACGTATTCCAGTTTGTAAGTTCCGGCAGTTCTTTCCGTCACCATCACACGATCAAACAAAGGCTGAGGCTGCAGGTATCTAAGAACATCGTCGATCAGACTTAAAGGAATAAAATCCTTTTTGATAGCCGGATAACGCTGTACCAGTTCCGCTTGCATTTTTTCAGGAAGACTTGAAATATCCAATCCCTTCCCAAATGCAGGGGTTGTCTGGATCAAAAGCAGAATTGACAGAGTCAGAGAGGAAGCTCGAATCATTTGAACTCCCTCTTAAATTCAAGATCTAGACCGAAGATACTTTCGTTTTCCACAGGTGTGTTTTGCAAGGTGCTGTTCTCGTAAATATTTTTATTTTCAAAAGAACCCACGGCAGTCCAGTTTGGATTCAACAGGTATTCCAGTCTTACATCGTAACCTGAAATGTCGCCCACTTGACGGCTGCCGGAGACTTTCATTTTGTCCGTCAAACGACGGGTCAGGGTGATTTTAGGAATACTGATATTGCGAGTGGAGTCGTATTTGGAAGTCACAGACAAATTCAAGCCCAGTGTGCTTTCAAGTGGTTTGTTGATTTCTTTTGCGAAGGCCGCACCTGCCACCTCAAGACCCGCTTGATCAGCAAGTGCTTTGGACTGTCCTGATGTCGCCATGCTTTGCGAGGTCACACCAAGTGCAATCAAGGAAACAATGTCCTGATCGGAGAGGGGGGGGACACTGGTCAGTTTGATGACTGGATTTTTCGCCGAGCCCTGGGCGAAAAGGCTCACGTCGTACTCATTCACACGGGAAGTCGCCGTGACGTAAAGGTTTGGATTGATCTGAGTCGGATCAGAAAAATCAACGTTGCCGGCCTGAATATCAAAGTGCCGATCTTTGAAAATCAATTTAGAGCGTTTTTCCGTGGTGATTTTTCCCAGTAGAATTGGATTCGTGGGTGGACCCTTAACGGCCAATGCACCGGAAACGGATCCGTCGATCATGGAGTTCTTTACCGCAAGTGGTTTTTCCAGGTTGACCTGGATGTCCAGCAAGATTGGTTCAAATTGATTTTCGCGCAACACTTTTGGCAGGTAAGCACTTTGTTGAATGTTTGAAACTCCACCGGCACCTTCAGTCAGTTCGCGTTCGAAGACTCCGCCTGACACCCGGTAGGTTCCGGACAAAGTAAACGGGAACCATTTTCCAGAAAATAACAAGTCAGCTTCGCCGCTGGTGTGGACGCGGTCTGGCACGTTCAAACTGATGTTTTCCAAATGAGCGCGCACAGAAACCGGCAGGTCCTGAAAACCATTTATGATAACACTTCCGTCACCGGTCATGTTGCCGCCAGCAATGTTTCCTTTAAGGTCATTGATGATGATGCGTGACTGAGAGAAAGAGACGTTGGCTTGCAGTCTTTCGAGCGGGTGAGGGAAGCCTTTTAGCTTCACAAAAGAGCGAGTCAGATTCGCGGTGCCCAGGATTTCCGGTTTACTAAGTCTTCCGGAGACTGCAGCGGAAACACGCAATGGGCCGCCCAGGTCATCAAGGAAAGGCATGAAGATCTGCAATAGTCTTAAGTCTGTTCTTGCCTGAATATCCATGTTCAAGCGTTCTGCTGTGAAATTATTGCCTTTGATCTGAATCGAGTTTTGCGGCCCACGAAGGATGAAGTTTTTAAATGTCACAGAGCCGTTGTCCATGGCAATTTCAATAGGCCCATTATTGGAGATACTGGAGTTGGCGCGTTTCAGGCCAAACTCGTCGATCAGAATTTTACCGGATGATTTAAGCAGATCGCCGGATTCGGAGCGTAGATCGATGGTGGCAGTCAACGAGGACTCGTATTCACTTGCAAGATTTGCCCCGCCAATCAAGGCCAGCAAGGTTGCAAATGTCCAGTTGTTCGTCTTCATCTGAATTCTAAGCGGAGAGACTTTTTCAAATGGATACTGGAAGCTGCCCTGGACTTTATCGCCAAAGAGGTTTACCTGTCCGCCGAAGGCCTTAGTGTCGACACTCATTTGGAAATTGGAGTTTTCAACCTCTTGATCCTCAAGAACTGTTTCCGTCAGGCCGCCCTTGATATTTACACGTGCATCACTGAAGGAGTTTTTAATTTCAGCAGAAACATTCAGTGCCCCGTAAATATTGTCAGCGATCTGAGTGACAATATCGGACTCCTCAAGTCTCCAGTTTTTGGCGTCAACCATCAGATTCAGAATTTTATCTGAGCTGATATCGCCCGTGACATCGGCGACGGAGTTGTTCTTCAGAAGTTGAACTTTGCGAGTTTTGATATTTCCGTTGGTGGCATCCACGTTAAAGTGAAGCTGATCAAAGCTTTCGTCGCCGGCTTTGACGTTTTTAAAGGCGGAATCCAGCTTGTAGTTTAGCTTCCAGAAATTCAAAGGCCCTTGAACAGAGGCTTTGGCTGCGCCAATTCCCTGAACGGAGAAAGGGAATTCATAGATGCCGGAAATGATTTTTGCGATGTCGGCCAAATCAGCCGTCGGTGCACTGAATGTTCCGACAAGCGTGCTGTTGTTCAAATTAATATCCAGGTCGCCAATATATTGGGTGCGGTTTTCGGCGCCGGCGATCTCCGAGAATATCAAATGACCTTTTTGCAGTTTCACGTTGCTGATGGCATTGCCCAGAGTGAAAGTCTCAAAAACAAAGTTTCGAACATTCAAAACCAGGTCCATCGTTGCTGTGTCGGCGTTTCCTTGGGTCGAACCTTCAATGCTGGCCTGGCCTGACATTTTCAAATGCGCCAGGTTTTGGATGTCTTTGGTGTCCAGGTTTTTGGTTTTATAGTTGATCTTAAAACCCTTATCGAAATCAACAACGCCATCGCTGGTGCCAACACTGCTGCCAATCTGCAGGTGGGTATCGTAGCTGACAGAGGACGTGGTCATGTGGGCTTTGCCGGTGACCTTCATGTCTTTCAGATTTACAATTTCTGTACCCTTGGAGTTGTTTTCAGATTTGACCCAAAGATTTTGTCCTGTCAGTGTTCCGCCTTCGCAATTCAATTGGAAGGAAGGCAGGATTTTTCCGGAGCAGGGAAGTGATCCTTGCAGCTGAACTCCAACAGGGATGTTTGCCAGATCCAGGGAAACAAAAAGCTTTTGCAGATCCAGATTGTTGATTTTGATCTCGGATTGGAAGTCGTAGTTTTCGTTCAGTCGCAATTCTGACTTGTTAAGCTTCGCTTCGCCCGCCGGATGGCTGACCAGGACTTCTGAAAAATGAAAGCCCTTGTCTTTGTACTCGCCCTTGATGTGCGCGTCACCCAACGTGAACTTGTCCACGATGACGGATTCAGTGTTGATATCGGCTTTGCCTTGGATGTCCTGCAGGCCATTGAAGCGAACTTCGGCCTCTGTTTTCAGGGTTCCGGAAAGTTTTGGAATTTTCGCTTCAGGTTTGATGTCATGAAATTCTTCGTAAAGATCCGCCAGAGAGATCTTTGTGGTCAAATCGATGACACCAGAAGGTTTGATGGTCACATTTTTAAAATCAGTCATTTCACCACGGGCCAGGACTTCGGATTCATCAAGGCGTACGCCCAATTGCAAAATGCGTAAGGACTGTCGGGTTAAATAAAGGTGAGTGTCCAGTGAGCCGGAAAACTGCCCGACTTTTTTCAACGACAGTGCCAGGGCTGGAGTGTCCAGCTTGGCTGTGATGTTGCGGCCCATATTGGTCAAAAGAATGCCGATATTGTTTGCCTCAACGTGGAAGCCCATTTTTTCAGAGCTCACCAGGATGTGTGCGTCCTGAATCAAAACTTTTTGCAGGGGGATTTTTTCCGTAATGGAGAAAATCTCATCGATAGGAAGCGGTTTTGGCTTGGAATCGTCCTTGATCAGGGGATCGATATTGATTTTTGCTTCAGGAGCCGTGATCACCAAAGCGGAAAGCTTAAGACGGCCGCCTAACAGCGAGAAGAAATCCAACTGCACTCGCGCTCGGGCAACGCGAATCTCTTCGGTGATTTTGGTGATTTCGCCTTTTGAAATAATGCGGATATTTTCAAGCGCCACCGATGTGCTCAGTACGCGAATCCGCATGCGCTCAGCTTGAATGTCCACAGGCAGGTTTTTGGAATAACTTTGCAATTCGTTCAGAGCCCAGGTTTCCAGGCGCGGAATAATCAACCAGGTGCCCAAGCCCCATAAAATCAAGAATGCCAATGTTGGAGTGATCAAAATCCAAAAGACGCGTTTCACTGACCACTCCAAATACTTAATAGCGCACTGCCAGCCCGGTAATGAGGACGGGATGCCAGCAGCCCTTCCAGAATTTCAACCGCGGTGTGCTTTTGCCCGATACCCCACATGGCTTGAGCGCGAAGGTAAGCAGTCGCAAAGAATGTCTCCGGCTCGTGCGCCAGAGCCAGTTCAACATGAGAGATTTCATTTAGAAGTTCGATGAAGCGACGGCATTGCAGCAGAACTTCCAGACGGAACCATAAAAGGCTTTCGGATATTTCACAAAACTGCAGAATATCCAAAGCCGTTTCGTAGCCTTCCAGCATGAACGCGGCGATTGCAAAATCAAAAGCCATATCCGGATCCTGTTCCGCATGGTCGCGCAGATTTTGCAAAAGAATCAGCATGACTCTTTCGACTTCCGGATCCTTTGGTGAAAGCTCTTCAGGTTTCGGATCACGAGCGCGCGGGGATCGGCGTGCCAGAATTTCCAAAGCATGGCGCTGGCGGTGTTCGCGAACTTCATTGCTGACATCACTGTCGCCCGGATAAAGTTTTTGCAGTCGCTCCAGCAGAACTTTTTCCTGTTCATAAAGTTGCTGCGTGCGCAGAGTGATCAATTGATCCAGGAGATTCTTTTTATTGCTTAGGAAATCCTTGTGAATGCGGTACTTGCGATTCGAGCGCCATTCACCCAAAAGAGGCGAGCGTGAATTCAGAGCCAGAGATCTGGCGGCTTCATTTTCAGATTCACTTTCGCGGATGCCCTCGATCAATGCCTCGATGACTTTATCATCAAGATCCAAGGATGCATGCCCCAAGGCCTCCATAAAAAACGGCCACGGCACAGGAAATGTTTCGTTGTCGATATGCTTAAGAACGAATTCAGCAAGTTGCAGGTGGCGACCGCTTAGATTTAGAAATCTCGCCAAGGCATTGATGTTATCCAGAGAAATCTGTTCAGGAGAAGAGTCCAGGGTGGAAATAAGTCGTGAAGCCACTTCATCCAGATCGCTGGTCTCATTGAGTAAATTTTGAATTTCCAACTCAACAAAAGTGGACAAAAAAAGCCTCCGCCCTGATTAATCAGAATAACACTGTTATTTTGTTATAAAAACCAGTGTTAGCGGAGACTTAATATCTTGCGTTAGTGATTATTTTTACTAACTATCTTTGGCTTACGCGCTCTACGTAGTCACCAGTTGAAGTATCGATACGCAAAGTATCGCCTTCATTGATGTGCAAAGGCACGCTCACAACCAAGCCAGTTTCCATAGTTGCTGGTTTGGAAGCACCAGTAACACGGTCACCTTTGATACCTGGGTCTGTTTGAGCAACCAACAAGTTCACAGCTTTTGGAACGTCTGCAGCAACGGCTTTTTCATTGTAGAATAGAACCACAACTTTCAAACCTTCAGTCAGGTAGTATCTTGATTCGCCAAGATCTTCTTCGGACATCGCGATTTGCTCGTAAGTTTCATTCGACATGAAGTTGAAGCCCGTGTCGTCTTTATAAAGGAAGTTCATCTCTTTGTTTTCAACGTTTGGAACTTCGAATTTTTCGCCGGATTTGAATGTTACTTCCAGGTTTTGGCCTGTCAGCATGTTTCTCAATTTTGTGCGGGTGAATTGGTTGCCTTTACCTGGTTTTACGTGTTGGAAGTCCACGATCACGTAAGGTTTGCCTTCAACCATAATCTTAAGATTTTTTCTAAAGTCCGACGTTTCGTACATTCTGATCCTCGTTTGTTATTCAAAGAGGTTCACTATGCCCAAATCGGCCGTGGGTTGTCAAATATGGGAGCGGTAGTCTTCGATTTTGCGAAGCATCATCTCGAGGGTTTCGATCTTCTTTTTGCGCACCATCTCCTCGCGCGGAAGGAGAGGTTTTAAAGGAACGGGTTCGTCAGGTTCGTTATAACGGACCTGCAGTGTTTTCATTCTGCGTTGAATCTCGGCATGGTCGCCGAATTCCACGCGGGTGTCCTTAAGAAGTGCATGGGCCTTTTCCAGATCGTTGCGCACAATAAAGGCATCGATCAGGGAAAGCATGCGTTCAAAAGCCTTATTTCTAGGCACCGGTTGGGGTTTGAAAACCTCAGTGGCAGCACCTGTTTTTGTACCAGGCACGGTTTGCTCAATCGGGGGAGATTCCAAATTCACCTGCGGAAGTTTTTCCATCGAAAAAACTTCGTCGTCATACTCGTCCGCCGTCAAAGATTCCAGTTTTTGCACGGCTTTTTGCGCGGACTGAGAGTTGGGATTCAAAAACAAAACCATCTTGAAAGCCTTTAGAGCTTCCTTTGGATTCTTGTTGGCCAGCTGAAGTTCGGCCAGCAGTTGATGAGCAAGGATGTTCTCCGAAGCCAAGCCTGTGGCCTTTTTCAGGGCCTCGATAGCGCGGCCGATTTGGCCTGCGTCGCGCAAAATTTTAGCGTATGTGACCAATCCTCCGACAAATTGCGGATGGCGTTGAACGCCAGAAGTCACAACCTGCAAGGCCTCTTTCATCATCCCCATCTCGCGATAAGCTTCCGCCAGCGGTGCAAACACCTGGGAAGTTGGATCCTTTGCGAGGATAGTCTGATATTTTTCGATAGCGCTTGCTTCAATCTTCGGCATGCTTCAGATTCTAGTGCACATTCATTGACTTAGCAATACGTTCGGAATGAAATTAAAAGTATGAGTTTGACGATTCTTGGGGTTGACCCCGGTTCCCGCATCACAGGTTTTGGCGTGGTTCGCATCAACAATGGCAAAATTGAACACATCAATCACGGTGTTATTTTGCTGGAGGAGGATATGAACTTTGCCTCGCGCATGACTGAACTTGGTTTGGCCTTTCGCGAAGTCATGGAGAAATATCGTCCCCATCAAGTGGTGATCGAGAAAATCTTTATGGGTAAAAATGCCGACAGCGCCTTTAAGCTGGGGCACGTGCGGGGAGTGGTGATGTATGAAGCCGGTTTGGGCAAAGCCTCCGTTGCTGAATACGCCACGAGATCCGTTAAAAAAGGAATCACCGGCAATGGTGGTTCTTCAAAAGAGGATGTGCAGGCTGTTTTGTTGGCCATGCTGGGGATTAAATCCATCAATCGCATCGATGCCTCGGATGCTTTGGCCATGGCTTGCTACCATGCCTTTGAAATGAAAAAGAACGCAGTTTTACAAAAAGCGGTGAGTATATGATCGGTTATTTGCGCGGAAAAATTATCGAAGTCCTGGGTGATTCAGCCCTGATTGATGTGCAAGGTGTGGGCTATGAGGTTTTTGCCTCCTCGAACACATTGGGTGACTTCACAACTTTGCTGGGCAAAGACATCATCGTCTGGATTCATACCCATGTACGCGAAGATGCCCTGACACTTTTTGGTTTTCACGACAAAGAGGAAAAGAATCTGTTTCTTTCACTTCTAAAAGTGAATGGTGTCGGTCCAAAAATGGCCTTGAGTATCTTGTCGGGTGGTCGTCCTGTGCAAATTCAGGAAATGATCGAGGCTGGAAATGCCAAGGCACTTTCCGGGTTGCCTAAAGTGGGTAAGAAAACTGCAGAGCAAATCATCCTGACTCTTAAAGGAAAACTTGTTTCAATCGACGAGGGTAGCAAGATCAAGTCAGAGTCTTTGACACAAATTACGTCGGCGCTTTTGAATCTTGGATATAAATCTCAACTGGTGGATCAATTCGTGGCGACTTTGCCGATGACAGTTTCTGTCGAAGAGGGCGTGCGTAAAGGATTCCAAACATTGTCAGGTAGCTTGTCATGAGTCGTATTATTGAAGGCAGCATTATGGAAAACGACAGCTCTGATTTTAGTGGAGCTGTGGCTGGTGGTGAAAAGGCCTGGGAAAATGAATTGCGTCCCCAGGATTTCAGCGAGTTTTCGGGTCAGGACATCGTAAAAGATAAAATCAAAGTCTTCGTGGCAGCAGCAAAAATCCGCAAGGAGCCACTGGATCACGTTTTGCTCTCGGGTCCTCCGGGCTTGGGGAAAACCACGCTCGCGCAAATCATCGCCAATGACATGGGCTCTGATATCAAAATGACGTCGGCTCCGGCGATTGATAAAAAGGGTGATCTTGCCGCAATTTTAACATCGCTAAAACCCAACTCTGTTCTATTCATCGATGAAATCCATCGTCTGAGTCGCCATGTTGAAGAGTATCTGTATACCGCAATGGAAGACTATTACATCGACATCGTAACTGGTGATGGCTTGGGTGCACGTTCGATGAAATTTCAATTGGCGCCATTTACGCTGGTAGGGGCGACAACACGAGCTGGACTTTTAAATCCTCCATTTCGTGATCGTTTTGGGATTGTTGAGAGACTTCAGTTTTATGACAAAGCGGCTCTTCAAAAAATCTTGATCAGATCTGCTGCCAAACTCAATGTGGAGATTGACAGTGAAGGAGCTGAGGAAGTGGCTCGTCGTGCGCGCGGAACGCCTCGTATTGCGAATAGATTGTTAAAGCGTGTTCGTGATTATGCACAAGTTAAAGGTAATGGCGTCGTCACTCGAGAAATTGCGATATATGCTCTAGATCAGCTGGGTGTGGATCATCATGGTCTCGATTTGATGGACCGTCGTATTTTGAGTCTAATTCAAGAAAAGTATAACGGTGGGCCTGTCGGAATTGATACTATAGCAGCTGCGCTCAGTGAGGAGCGTGACACTCTTGAGGAAGTCTATGAGCCGTTCCTGATCCAGGAGGGATTCATTCAGAAAACTCAGCGCGGTCGCGTGATCACCGAGTTCGCAAAGAACGCAGTATTAGAAATGATCCAAAAATGATCTAACTGGAGAAACAGTATGCTTAAAAGACAGCCTCTCGTCGTCGAAGTCCTCAGAGGGCCCGCAGTCGAGAGTGTTCACAACGTCATGGTCGCTGTTGTGAACGAGCTGGGGCAACTGCTTCATGGCTGGGGGAATCCCAGCTTCGGTACCTTCCCTCGAAGTTCCATAAAAATGCTTCAAGCACTGCCGCTGGTTGAGTCTGGTGCCGCGGATAAGTTCGGTCTCGATGACAAAATGATTGCTCTGGCATGCGCCTCCCATCGCGGAGAGAAAGAACATCTGACGGTTCTTTCACAGTGGGCAGAGAAAGTTGGAATCACCGAGAGTCAGTTGATGTGCGGACCTCATTTGCCATACAACGAGGCAGCAGCTCATGAATTGATTCGTCGCAATCAAAAGCCCACTCCATTTTGTAATAACTGTGCTGGAAAACATGCGGGTCTTATCACGACATGTTTGCATTTGGGTGAGGATCCTCATGGATATGAAAGTTACGAGCACGGTGCGCAGAAAAGATTGCGCAACATTTTCACCGAAACCATGAAGGTCGATCACAGCAAGGTTCCTCACGGAGTGGATGGATGTGGGATTCCCACATACTCGGTTCCGTTGCAGGCAATTGCTGCCGGAATGTCTGTGTTCGTGAATTCCAAAGCACCGGCGCACCGAGTGCGGGCCTGCCAGCGAATCACGAAGGCTGTTGTTGGAAATCCATTTTACATCGCCGGGAGTGACGATTTCGCCACAGCTGTGATTGAAAAGACACACGGTCGAGCTATTATCAAAGGCGGGGCCGAGGGTGTTTTTGCCGGGTTTTTACCTGATAAAAAAATGGCCTTTGCCGTGAAAGCCGCTGATGGAGCGGGTCGCGCGGCTCAGTTGGCCACAGCGCAAATCCTGTTGCAGCTGGGAGGAATGACTGTCGAGGAAGCCAAGTCTCTCTCTAAATTCACTATGCCAGTTATCAACAATTGGAAGGGCGAGCCTGTCGGCAAGTTGCGGATTGCTAAGGACCAATAGTCAGTGCTAAACTGAGTTCATGTTCTTACAAAAAACTATTCGTAAAAAGACGGTGATTAATGGCATTGGGATCCACTCAGGTGACCCGTGCACATTAACATTCAAGCCAGCTCCTTCTGATACCGGTGTTTACTTTATTCGTAGAGATCTTCCGGGCAGCCCGTCTTTGAAAGTCACAGCAAGAAATGTTCAGGCGACAAGTCACCAAACCACTATCGGTGGTGAGGCGTTTTCCGTTGCGACGATTGAGCACTGTCTGTCGGCGTTGTCGGCTCTTCGTATTGACAATATTTTTATTGAGCTTGATGGACCGGAAATTCCAATTTGCGATGGCAGTGCCGGTGAGTTCCTAAAAGCTCTTTTGGATGTCGGTATTGTCGAGCAGGATCAACCTCGCAAGTATTGTTATATCACTGAGCCTATTTATTTTAGTGAAGGCGAAAAGCACGCTTACGTGGTTCCGTACCATGGACTGCGTGTGACCGTGACGATTGATTTTGCGCATCCTCTTATTGGCAAACAGACAATTGACCTGGACATCAATGAGCAATCATTTGGACGGGATATCGCAAGCGCACGCACCTTTGGATTTCTGAAAGACGTTGAGGCTCTTCAGGCTCGCGGTTTGGCAAAAGGTGGAAGTTTGGATAATTGCGTGGTTTTGGACACTGACGCCGTCGTTAATCCCGAGGGGTTGCGCTGGGCTGATGAGTTTGTCCGCCACAAGGCTTTGGATGCATTGGGTGATCTGGTGACCTTGGAGATGCCATTGATGGGGCATGTGGTGCTTTATAAAGCGGGCCACGATGTGATGAACAAACTGGTTCGTAAAATCTGGGATTCGCCAAATTCATACCGCCATGTGGAGCTGGGAGCTGATATCAGCGACGAAGTTCAAAAGTTCTCTGGCTGGACGATGGATGCAAGGTAGATTGATACAAAGATTGAAATAAAAAAGGCGCTCTCAGAAGCGCCTTTTTTTTATTTTCTTTTAGCGGGTTCGATCACGCTGACTTCGTTTCCGCTCATTGCGGCTTCCATCAGATCTTTATGATAGTGGTAAATCAAACTGCCTTTTTCCAAAACCGGAATTAGCTTTGTCGCAATTGACAGAGACAAAGCCGGGCATCCCCAAGAAACTCCCAGACGACCGAATGGCTGGCCCGTTTTTGGGTTTTTGGAGTTGATGAAGTTTTCACCCACATACCAGGCGCCGTGCAAAACGATGTCACGATTGAAGGCTTGATCGTTTGAAGACTGCAAGCCATACATGCGCAGTGTTTTGCCGTAAGATCCGTAATAGAAATCCCCCGTCAGGTAGAAACCCAACGAAGTCTGTTTGGAGTCTTTGATGTTTGAAAACTTAGTAGCCCAGTTGCTGTTGCCAGTGCCTTTGCCGTGGGAAACATAGTAACGAACCACATCGCCGGTACGCATGTTGATCAAAAAGAAACGACGGTTGGTGGAGGGCTGGGAGTAATCAATGATCACGATTACTTCCGGGTTTTCCAGCGTCACCACTTGAGTTGACGGTGAGCGGTCGGATTCTTCACAAGGTTTGATGCTACCTACGGGCCACTTGCCACATTGGTAAGTGCTTTGTTGGAAAGAGCGTCCTGCATGCTCGTCCATAAAGCGAACCGTTCTTTCCAAAGCTTCCTGCGGAACGCCTTGCTGCAAAATTTTACTATAGATGGCTTGAGAAGGAGCGGCCACAGCCGATGTTGCAATCAAAGACAATAGCACGGTGACAAATTGTACTTTCACAGATCCCCCACAGAATTTAGTGATAGTTCTTATTATGGATACTAGTGACGGGATATAGGAGTGATCCCCCAAAGAATCAATGTTTCAGTGCAACCATTGCAAATTTCTCTCAGTTTCCACGAGTTTAGATTGCAGCGGATTAACTAAAAGGCCATTTGAGCGAGACCAAGCCGGTCTCGCGTTATCGGTAGGTTTACTTTTGTCAGTTCTTGCGGGACTACATTTGGGATTTTAAGTAGCCCACGATATCAATACTAGGGGCTGATTCAGTACCCACGCCTGGCTTTGGTCCACGGCTGAGTTGATCCAAAGTGTAATCCATGCGCACGTCATAGCGGCGCTCTGTTTGATTGCGCAACCATTTTTGAGCATCAAACCAAGCCTTCTTGTTTTGATCGTCAGTGCACGAAGCAAGCTCTTTCGGCATGCGGGCGCCCCAACGCATTTCCGGGCAGTGGTACGGGTCAAAGCTCATATTGAACAATCTTTGGCGAGCCGCCTCAAGATTCATCAACAATGTGTCCCCATTGGAAGTCGTATAAGAGAACTTACACAATGTCGCTTCCTGGGAGTAAACCGCAAAAAGATCTTTCGCCAGATTGCTGCCGTTATAGCGAATCGTTCTGTCGTGTGCGCGCCATTTCTGGATCGCTTTTTGGGATTGGGCCAAAATATCCATAAAGGATGTTTTCAGACGGGCATCACGGGAAGGAGTGGCAAAAGATTCCCACTCTCCTGTCGCGCCAAAGATATTTACCGGCAGGCGCTCAGGGTGTTGTTTCAAAGGAATGCCTTCACGACGAGCCAATTCCACCGCGGCAACACGGTCTTTCAAGGAAGAGCAGATATCGATAACTTCGAATTTCATGTCCAAAAGAGGATCAATAACGGGCTCACCATTAGTCAGCTTCAATTGAACGTATTCAAAATAGTTGATCTCCTGGTTTCTGAAAACGAATTTGCCTTTTTTCCAGTCGCCAGACGGATCCGGTTGATTGCCGTAGAACTGCTCAGTGCCGAAGGCCGGAAGATTACGGTTGTCAGCAGCCTGAATTTGGCCTCCAACGAATACGCCACCTTCCTGAGAAGCACCAACCAGTTGCAAAGGACGGAAGTTTTTAAAGCCCGCGCCCTGACCTGGGATGGAGCGCATGAACTTGGATGTGTAAAGACCCATAGTCAAAGTATTGTCAGGATGCGCATCGATATACAGCACGCGACCGGCTTCAGTGACGCGATAGATGATGGCTACGTGACCATTTGGATCATAAATAACAGTACCTGGGCGGATGCCCGTGCGATCCAAACGAGCGGGATAGAAGTCAGCGTAAGTTGCACCTTGAGAATCACCGATCATGCGGAATGCAGCTGTTGAAACACTGTTGATCAAATCAGAGTTCAAAAAATCCACGGCATCAGGGTAAGTCGTGATGCGAAGTTTGTTTTTCTTGGTCAAAAGATCGCGACGATATTTCACCGAGTTGCCATTTGTGGAGTAGCGAATGTCTTTGTTGAAATCCTCTGGGCCGGCAGGGTTTGCAGTGAATCCCGTCGCGTGAGAGAAAGGCAATCCCATTTTCCAGGCAAAGTAAGCGCGAAGATAATAAGGCAAGTCAGCGCAGTCTGCGAAATAGCGGATGCCGCCTGGATCTGTTCCATAGAACATATTTGCAGAGCTGTTCAAACATTCAGTGACTGTCGCACATTTGCGGTTTTCGACAGCGACACCCAGTTTGGTGACGAATTGACCGAATTGATATTCATGTTGTTCAGTCCAAACTGGCTGAGTAATACGCCAATCACGGGCGCCCGCCAATGCGGTGGTGGTAGCTGTAGTACCAAAAATCAGAAGGAACATCGCAAATGTTGATTTCATCAGTAACTCCAATGACTTTAAAAATATCTCCGGATTTATAACAAGAACCCGGGTATTTTGCTTAGGAAAGTCGATTGGCTGTGTATATTTGCAGAACTTTCAGGGGTGTCAAAGAAGCTGACAGATTTTCCGTTAACATTACGTTTTTGCAGGAAGAATTTTCTGCGCAAACTTCCAAAACTTGTTATCGGCTCCTAATTTCTTAAGCAGATAATCACGGGCTTCATCTTGGGAGATCGTAAGAGATTGATTCCACAGGGGTTCAAACAGGGTTTTGGTTGCACCCACAGCGGTAGATGGAAAGCTCGAGTCCTCGATTTCGCCATAGGCCACAATCAGAAGTTTTTGCCACAATGCTTTCATAGCTCGATTGTAAGTGGACTCCATATAACGCCCTTGAAGATCGGCAATTTCCTTAAGCTGTTTTGTTGAAAGAGGGGAGTCCATTTCCAGAGCCTCCAGAATTGTACGACTCTCGTGGGAAAGCGGGGCCTCGCTGCGCTGAAATGCCATCATATTGGCGAACGCCTCCTTCGAGAAAAAGGTCGCACGATTCTGGTACCATTTCGCATAAACAACCTTGTTGGACCGGGAGAGCTCTTCCTTTAGCAGCCACAGATCCGACACCTTGTGATCTGCGTCGGCATCCCATTCCCAAACCATTTTCGAACGAGGCCACAGATGGGCCCACAGGGAGTCCGGTTCCGAGCTGTTTTTGATCGGATATACGAGTAAAATTCCCTCTTGTTCGATCGCCTTCAAGGCCTTTTGCTTAATCATATTCACATTAGAGCAAGTTCACAAAAGTTTGGCAATTTCCGACTCACTGTCAGGTCTTTTGACACTCGGAAAAAATCTTCCCAATAGGCTTTCAACAACGAACTTCGCAGGCCAAATTTTTGAGATAATTCCCTCTGTATGGTACCTATTTTAGCCAACTATATGGCATTAAAAAACACAGCATTCAGATTCTTTTATAAGCTTCACATGTACGTCGGTCTTTTCGTGGCGGTGCATTTTATTTTCCTCAGCATCAGTGGATCCATTCTGCTTTTCAAAGAAGAAGTCGAAGGTGAGATTCACACGGCCGCTGCGACGTCAGCCAGCGGTGCCCCTTTCTCATACTCCGGTTTGATGAATGAGGTTCTGAAAGAGTTCCCAGGGGAGCGACCTCTGGCGGTTTTCAAAGACGATGAAAACGAGAACATCATCAACGTGCGTCTGGGAATGAATGATTCCAAAATGTTCCGTGGTGCGCGCAAGCTGACGTACGATGCGAATACTGGCGCTGAGATCAACGTTGAAGCCAGCAAAAGCTCCTTCATGGATTGGATGCTAAGACTGCATCGTGAATTCTTCCTGGGATCCTACGGAAAAATCTATGTGGGCCTGATTGGTCTTCTTTATTTTTTCGTGATGCTGTCCGGTTTTTTCATCTACGGAAATTTCGCAAAAAAAGTTGCATTCGGAGAAGTGCGCATCAAATCCCCACGTCATTGGTTTTCGGATTTGCATCGCTATATCGGGATGGGTGTTTTTGCCTGGGGTTTGATTATCGGTGCAACTGGATTCCTGCTGGGTATCAGTTCATCGTTGATCAAGTTCTATCAATATCAAGAATTGAAACAAATCACTTTGCAGTACAAAGACGTTCACGGTGACAACGATCATGTTCATAACATGTCTGTGTTGGACAACGTCATTAAAACGGCAGAGACGTCTCTCCCGAACTCCAAAGTGGACTATATCGCTGTGCCAGACACGCAGTTTGCGCCACCCAATCACTTTTTGGTGGTGATGGTTGGAAACACTCCAAAAACAGAGCGTATGACCCAATTGGTGGTGGTGGATGCCGCGACGGGCCTGCAAGGTGAAGTGCGTGAGCTTCCTTGGTATATGGAAATCACGCTGGCATCGGAGCCCCTGCATTTCGGCAATTACGGCGGACTTTTCCTGAAAATCGTATGGTTGGGATTCTCGATCTTCTCTCTGTTGCTGCCTGTGTTTGGTCTGGTTATCTGGTACAAACGCAAGAAAGCAAAACCTGCGGGAGCGGGTGTGACCATGGAAACGCGCAAGCTTTCAGAACATGCACTGTTTAAAAGTCGCTTTGCGATCCCGGTAATCCTGTTTGCCGTGACTTCTTTTATGATTATTGGCGCCTACATTTTTGGTGGCATGTTTGCCACCGTCTCTGGTGTGGTGCTTTTGATTCCTCTATATATTTGTGCCCAGATTCTTATTAAAGGTCGCAGGGGGCGTGATTGAATCTGGCTCTCCTTGCAAACCTTAACACCATCACTTTCAGTGCGTTGCAGATATTGCTGTTCACGCTTCTGCCTTATTTGGCAGAGGCGATGCATGTCAGTCTGTCGCTGGTTGTTGCGGTGTTCAGTGCAGGGTCGTTTTTGTTTTTATGGTCCTCTCCTTATTGGGCGGCAAAAAGCGACATTGCCGGCCGTCAGCCTATTTTGCTTGCGGGTATTCTGGGGTTGGGAGTTTCCACATTGATGTTGTGGTCCCTGACTCAATGGGGTGAAAAATGGGGAGCCACGGCGGTTGTGGTGATTTTAGTTCTAAGCCGCGTGATCTATGGACTGCTGGCTTCGGCGGTGGTCCCAGTTGCGCAGGCGTTGCAGGTGGATTTATCAGAATCCAGCTCCGGCTCTGCCATGAAGGCGATGATTTCCAATTCCATGAGCCTGAACATTGGCCGCTCCCTGGGGCCTATTTATGTTTTGCTTAGTGGCGGTCAGAATATGGACCGCGTCCTGGTGGGATTCATATTCTGGATTCTGCTTTTGGCGGGTATCAATGTTTGGGCGCTGGGAATCAAAGCGCCGCAAATGAAAACGGCGCCAGCCAAAGAGCAGGGATTCCAGGCATGGGGAATGGCCTTCAATCGAATGCGCTGGGTGTTTTTGTTGGCAGTGCTGTTCACAAGCTTTATCGGCATTCTGAATTCCTCTTTGGCAGTGATTCTAAAGAACAGCTTCTCTTTAAGCAGTCAGGATTCAGGTCTGTTGATGGCGAAACTTCTATTGGTTAGCGCAGTGATTGCGGTTGCGACTCAATTCATGGGTCGAATGTTTTTTAAGAATCCCTGGCAGGGAGCCCTGGTATTGGGCGTTCTGACTTTATTGGTGGGATCCGTGCTGTTGCTGGTGATGAATATGCAGTCGCATTTGTGGGCGGCCATTTTCTTTTTGTCGGTGGGAATTGCCCTGGTGCCGCCATGCTATCTGACTTTGATGACGACTGTGGATTCAGCTCATCTGGGTTTGGGGCGCAAAGCGGGCCTGGTCAGCGCCGCCAACACCATCGGTTATGCCGTTGGCGGCTCCCTGGCCGCAATCACTTTGAAGGCTCAGGCATTTTCGCTCGAGTCGCTCATGGTGTTTTTGGTTTTATTAATGATGTTGAGCATTGCGATCTTATATCGTCAGCGTTTTTCAGCTGCGGTGGAGACATAATATGAACTTGCGTGAACTTTCACTTCGACATTCGGCTTCGTGTTTTTTCAATTCCCTTTTCAGAGAATGGTTTGATTATGCAATTCAATCCTCGCCGAATCAGATTGCGATTGAGACGGGCTGCAAAGAGTCTCTGACCGTAAAATTGACCAACGGAGACGAACTGTATTTGCCACTGACCCGCAACTCCCTGATGGGCCGCCATCAATACTCTTCCACCTTCTATGTGCATAGTGCCGGTATTCTGAAGGCCACTGATTTTTTGACGGTGGCGGAAGTTTTGGTCAAGCATCTGACAGCGGTTTTTCCAAACAGCACCGGCAACGATGCGGTTTTTATGGATCGCTTGAATAACAGTGTGGAAAATATCGAGCTGGCATTGGGTCATCGCAAGGCAGACTTGCAGTCCATTTACGAGCGTCCTATGAATTTTCAGCAAGCGGAACAGGGTTTGATGATCGGCCATAACTTTCACCCTTATCCAAAAATGCGTGAAGGTTTTGACGAGGCCGACTATCGCCAGTACTCACCGGAAATGGCCGGGCAGTTCACTTTGCATTGGTTCCTGGCCAAGCCTGAAACGGTCGTTAACGAAAAAGCCCAAAAGTTCCAGATTGAACAATGGACTTTGGATGCCTTTTTGAAAGACTATTCCAGTTCTGAAGTGGCGATGGCAAAATTGAAAGCCGGCTATATCCCATTCCCGGTGCATCCCTGGCAAAAGCAGCACTTACTGAAAAATCCGGTTGTTCAGAATTATCTGAAAGAGGGATCGCTATTGGATCTGGGAGCGGCTGAAAAGCCCTGGTTCCCGACGACATCATTGCGATCCATTTATGCGTCTCACTCGCCATTTATGATGAAGTTTTCTTTGACCTTGCGACTTACCAATTCCATTCGTCATTTGACAGCGGTGGAGGTCGTGCGTGGGTTACAGGTTTATGACGTTTTCATGACCTCCAAAGCCCAGGAGTTTTCGCGCAAACAGCCTCAGTTCCAAGTGGTTTTTGAACCGGCATTCATGGCACTCAAGGATCCGTCAGGTGAAATTTTGACGGAATCCATCGTCGTCTGCCGCGAAAATCCATTCACGGAAAGCAATCGCGAAGAAGCCGTGGTGCTTTCAACATTGGCGCAGGACAACCCGCTGGGTGGCGAAAACCTGATCCAAAAGTCCATTCGCAAGGAATCTGAAAAGACGGGTCGTCCGTTAAGTGAAATTTCAGAACAATGGTTTGCGCGTTACCTGGAAGTGGCCGTGAAACCTTTGGTATTAGCTCAGGCCAATTATGGAATCTTATTGGGTGCTCATCAGCAAAATCTGATTTTAAGCCTGAAGGCTAACTTTCCTGAAAAAGCTTACTTTCGCGATTGTCAGGGCACGGGGTACAGCCATTTTGGTTTCTCTTTGTATGGCAAAGATGTGGCCAGTCTGAAAATGGAGAACGGAAATATCCTGGATGATAAAGGGAATATTCTGTTTGCCTACTATTTGATGATCAACTCCACGTTCAATGTGATAGCAGCCATTGCTGCCGATCATTGGGTGCGTGAAGAAGACCTGGTGCGCGACTTGCGCCAGTTCCTGATGTCCATTCGTGACACGAATCCACAGGATCATTCCTGCTTGAACTACCTTTTGGATCAGGCGGAGATTTGGCACAAAGGAAACTTCACCTGCAGTTTGCAGAATATGAATGAAAATACCGCGACAAACCCATTGTCGATTTACAACCTGATTAAAAACCCGATCGCAGCTGTTGCGGTCAAGGCTTAGGACGTATTATGAGCAAACAAACTTACTTGCATGTTCAAGAAGGCACTCAATACCAGGCGGAAGTCGCTGGCAGTGTTTTGACGGTGACAGCAAATGAAACCGTTCAATTTCACCTTGAAGAACAAACTGACAAAGCCCAGTTGATCACGCGGGAAAACGCCGCTTCTGGTTCAGTTATGGTGGCGATGGAGCATCTGTTTGGACTGAAGCCAGAGTTGAAATCCATTTCTGTGAATCAAACAACAACTCTGCGTCAGGATTTCTTCCAGAACCCATCCTTGTGGTGTGCTTTTGGAAAACAGTCCGTGGCTCCTGAACAATGGATGCACACGGGGCAAGTGTATCACCCGGTGCGTCCTCAACCTCGTCCAGGGGATTTGCTCTATTCGCGTTTTGTTCCAAGCATCGGTAAAACAGTCAGCTTCCGTGTGGTTGATGTGGAGCGCGATCTTCAAACTTTCCACTTCTGGCACAATCAGCCCTATGTTGCAGAGTTCTGGGAGCTAGCGAAACCGGATTTTGAACTTAAAGAGTATCTTGAAAAAGGTCTGGTGGATTTGCACTCGATTCCAACATTTGTGGAATTTGATGGCGTGCCAGTGGGATATTTTGAAATGTATTGGACATTGGAAGATCGCTTGGGTCCTTACTATGAATCAGAAGCGTTTGATCGTGGTTTCCATTTGTTGATCGGAAACAAAGAGTATTTGGGTTTTAACAACACCGACGCGATTTTGAAATCCGCAAGTCACTACTTGTTCCTGGAAGAGCCGCGCACTCGTAAAATCATGGCGGAACCGCGCTCAGACAATCAACGTATCATCCGTTATGTCGAGACATTCCCGGCTTGGAGAAAAGTGAAGGAATTTGATTTCCCTCATAAGCGTGCGGCTTTGCTTGAATGCCGTCGTGAAAAATTCTTTATGGGGAATTTCCTGTGAATCTGACAGCGAACACACTTCATTCAGGATCCGCATGGGTGCGGGTGAATCAGAACCTGGTGGCTAAAAGCCTGCAGGAGCTGAGCTATGAACAGGTTCTGAAAGCCGTCACTTTGGACGGTCAGAACTTTGTGTTCGTTTTGCAAAATGGAATTGAATACCACTGTCAGGGCTGGCAGGGGATTTGGACAGACATAAAAGTTCAGGCGGACTCCATTGTTCGCGTGGTTGATGGAATCAAAATGCCGGTGAAAAGTGCCGGTCAGTTTTTTATCGACTGCCAAAAAGAGACAGGCATGGATGACATCATTCTGGGAAATTTTCTGGAAGAGATGCATAACACTTTGTTCTCGGATTTGCGTATTGAACAAAAACAGGCGGAACAAACCTCTGCAGAAATGACCCAATGGACTGGTCTTAAGATTCAGTCCATTTTAAATGGCCATCCCAAGTTATTGTTGAACAAGGGGCGCATCACTTGGAGTGAAGGGGACCTTGCGGAGTTTGCTCCGGAAAGTCAGCCCGTGATTCGCTTAATGTGGTTGGCAGTTCGTAAAAATTCCGCTTTGGCAGCGCAAATGCCGGGCGTGACTCAAGATGTGATTTTAGCGCAAAGCATGGATTCAGCGGAGTTGAATCGTTTTGAACAGCACTTGGCAGAATTGAAGCTGGTGAAGTCCGAATACGTTTTCGTTCCAGTGCATCCGTGGCAGTGGGATCGCTTTATCCAGGTTCAGTTTGCCGGAGAGCTGTCCACGGGCGTGATCAAAGCACTTGGGGTGTTCGGTGATAACTACCAACCTCAGATCTCTATTCGTACACTGTCAAATATCAGCCGCCCGGGGCTTTGGGATATCAAACTTCCGGTGACGATCCTGAACACCTCCAGCATCCGTGGAATTGCAGCAAAGTATATTCCAGTGGGTGTCGAGCTTTCGCAAAAAATGAATGACATTTGCGCTCAGGATCCGGTTCTTAAAAACGTTCAGATTTTAAGTGAAAAAGCCGGCGTCAGCTTTCAGCACCCGGTATTTAAACAGGTGGCTTTGGCCCCTTATCGCTATCACGAATATTTGGGCGCAATCTGGAGAGAATGTGCCGAGTCGAAAGCCGCAGCTGGCGAGACTTCTGTGCTTACTGGTAGCTTTTTTCATAAAGACGCAGAGGGACAGAGTTTACTGGGGGCTTATGTAAAGTCTTCAGGACTGTCTATGGATCAGTGGTTGCGTCAATACTTTGAAGTGGTGGTGGTGCCTTTGTATCACCTGCAGCTGAAGTATGGGATCGGCCTTGTTTCTCATGGCCAAAACATCGTGTTGAAACTGAAAGATCATGCCCCGGTGGGCTTGATTTTAAAGGACTTCCAAGGGGATTTACGCCTGGCTAAGGGCTCTCCCTTGGTTCAAGAGTCCGCTAACCTGGCGGCGCACTTGTTGCAGCTTCCACGCAATTATCTGATTCATGATTTGTTCACGGGACATTTTGTCACCGTTTTAAGGTTTATTTCCGAGGTTTTGAAGGAGTGCGACGGTTTCTCAGAATACGAGTTTTACGGGATTCTGGGGCAAACCCTTCGCGATTATCTTTCATCTAGCGGAAAAAACCTGAATGTGGATGACAGCGTCAACCTTCTGGCGGAAAAAATGCCTCGTGTGCTGGTAAATAGGGTGCGTTTTAAGATCGGTTATGCCGACTCACACGAACGCCCGGTCCCCATGGTCGGAGACGAACTTCTGAATCCATTAGTAACGGGATTAAATAAAGGAGCACTGTAAGATGGAACAAAAACACAATCTTATAGGTATCGGTATCGGCGTATTCAATCTTTCCCTGGCGGCTCTTGCTGATAAAACAGCAGGGGTGAGCAGCGCATTCTTCGATGGGAAGGCATACTTCGACTGGCACTCCGAAATCATGTTCGCAGACTCTGAAATGCAGACGTCCTTTTTGAAGGATCTGGTCATGGGAGCTGATCCGACAAATCCATACAGCTTCATGAACTACCTGGTTTCCAATGGCTTGTATTACTCTTTCATGAACACGAATCGTTCCGTTGTTACACGTCGTGAATTTGAAATGTACTGCCAGTGGGTTAGCGAAAAATTGGCGCACCGTTTGAACTTTGGTTCAAAAATTGACGAAGTCAGCTTCAAAGATGGCCAGTTCGTGGTTCGCTCTGGAGACAATATCGCAAAGGCTGCGAATATTTGTATCGGTACGGGTTTGACTCCGAACGTTCCTGATTTTGCCAAGGACTTTATCGGTCCGAAAGTATTCCATGCAAAATCCCAGCACCTTAAAAATCTGGATGTCACTGGTAAGAACGTGGTCGTTATCGGCGGCGGTCAGACGGGTATCGAGATTTTCCGTAATTGCTTTAAAGGCAAATGGGGCCGTGCTCTGAGCACGCGCATGATCTCCAGCCGTGCTAATCTTGAACCGTTGGACAATTCTCCGTTCGTTAATGAGTATTTCACTCCTAACTACGTGGAAGATTTCTTTGGTTTGGATCAGTCACAGAAAGATCCAATTGTGCGCCATCAGAAGATGGCTTCTGACGGCAACACTCCCGAGTATTTGGAAGCGCTTTACAATGACATCTACCAATTGCGCCACGTACTTCGTGATGAAGCGCTGATCGAGATTCTGCCGTCTCGCTGCATGGATCGTATTGAGGAAGCCGGCAATGGCTACAAACTGACTGTGAGCAGCACTTTCTCAAACAAAACGGAAGTGCTGAATGCAGACATCGTGATTCTAAGCACGGGATTCAGAACTCGTATTCCACAAATTATCGAACCGATTCAAAACATGATCGACTTCGATGAAAACGGACGCTTCATCCTGCAAAAGAATTTTGCAGTGCAATGGAAAGGTCCAAAGGAAAATAAAATCTACGCCATGAACTTCAGCCGTCATGGTCATGGAATTTCTGAACCACAAACCAGCTTGATGGCGTGGAGATCCGCGACCATTCTGAATGATTTGTTGGGTAAGGAACACTACAAGACTTCGAATATGGTTTCTAATTTTGTTAATTATAGAGGGTTATAGGAAGACCCAAGGAAAGAGAGAAATGAGAATTTTCATCGCAGCTTTGTTCACCCTGCAGGCTTGCTTT
The DNA here is from genome assembly GCF_037996765.1 of Bdellovibrio sp. GT3. NCBI lineage: Bacteria > Pseudomonadati > Bdellovibrionota > Bdellovibrionia > Bdellovibrionales > Pseudobdellovibrionaceae > Bdellovibrio > Bdellovibrio sp. GT3. Next base: position 509,136 of record NZ_JBBNAD010000004.1, read on the forward strand.
GCGCAAGCCCAGACTCCGACAGAACAAACCACAACCGAGACGCCAGCCACTGAATCACAACCCTCTGAAACGTACCAACTGCAACAAGTACAGATCCTTGGTAACAAGGAAGAGAAGTCTTACCTTGAGAGTACTGAATCCATCTCTGTCTTAAAAGCAGATGAGTATGACAAGGGTGTCAAAACCGACTCTATCAAGGCCTTGAACGCCCTTCCCAACGTTCAGGTTAACAAAAACGACAACACCTTCAGCTTGCGCGGTATCAATAATATCGGTGTGACGGGTTATCAAAAAGACAACTTGGCTTCCATCATCGTGGATGACGTTTTCCAAACGGACCTTGCAATTTCAGCGGGGGCCTTTGATTTCTGGGACTTGGACCACGTGGAAATCTACCGTGGAGCTCAGAGCACCACTCAGGGTATCAATTCTTTGGCGGGTAGTATTCTTTTGTTCCACCGTAAAGCCGGGGAGCAAACGGAGGGCGCAGCCAAAGCCGGACTTGGTACTTACGGTTCTAAAGAAGTCGGCGCAGTCACTAACAACACCTTCCTGGATAAAAAACTTCTGACTCGTTTCGCGGTGAATGTGGAACGCTATGATGGGTTCATCACGAACGTCACAACAGGCAATGATCGTTGGGGACATCAGGATAAGAACTATTTAACCGGTGATATGATTTATAAGATAAACGCCCATGATGAACTTCGTTGGAATGTGAAGATCATGCAGACCGAAAACGGGGGGACTTATTCTCAGTCCGCAGATCCGTTTAAGTACGAAGTGATCGAAAACGTAGATAGTCGTGCGTTGACCAACAATCAACAATCCAGCCTTCGTTACTCAACCAGGATCAATGAAAACTCCAGCAATGAAACGATCTTGGCCTATTCCCAGGCAGATCAGGATTCGACGGCGGACTCTGACGGCACATCTAATCCCGCATCGGGCATTCGATATGAGAATCACACGGATAGCTATTTGAGTGTGGAAAACCTGTGGAAGTACCAAAGCGATAAAGTTAAGAACGTTTTGGGTGTGCATTATCACGACTACACAATTAATAATGACTATGATTTTACGCTCCTGCCAGCTCCAGGGTATGTTCGTCAGAAAACTGAAAAGTATCAAAAATCATACGCGGTCTTCAATTCCGTGCTGTTCAAGTTTAACGAATCCCATGCAATGAATCTGGGGCTTCGTTATGAGTACATGGTGAACAAGTTTGATTCCTATGTCTTTGCCTTTGGTACGCCTCGAGTCGCCAACGGAAACGAAGAAGGCGGAATTCTACTGCCTAAAATTGCTTATACCATCACTGAAGGATTACACTCTTATGGGGCGTCCTACACTCAAGGATATCGTACCGGTGGTGTCAGTGTGAATCGTTGGACTTCGGCAGTGTCACAGTATGACCCGGAAACAACAGACAATTTCGAGTTAAGTTATAAGTTCGTTCAGGAAAAATCCCGACTCGCGGCCAACATTTTCTATACCCACTGGAAAAATCAGCAGGTGTTGGTGCAATACAGCCCCGGCAATCCCTATGACTCTGCGACTGTGAACGCCGCAAGTTCCGAGATCTATGGTGCCGAGCTGGAAGGTCAGTACAGTATCAATCCAAAGAATGTGATCAGTGCAGGGATTGGTTACAACCATACTCGTTTTATCGACTTCAAAAGTCCGACGGGCGTGGTCTATGACGGCAACCAATTCCCATTTGCAAGTCCGTGGACGGGGAACGTGAATTACACCTTCAAGCCCAACGATGCGTGGACTTGGGACAACACCCTAAGATATTTGGCAGCTGGATATGGCGATGCTGCCAATTCGAATGCCAAAAAAACACCTGAGCAGTGGTACTTGGATACGTCGTTAAGTTACTTGCTGGCACAATGGAACTTGAATACCGAGTTCTACATCCGCAACGTGCTTGATCAAAAGTACGTGATCTTCGACGCCAGCGGCTCAAGCTTTAAGGCTTATCAAGTCAACGCGCCTCGCGAATTTGGTGCCCGCGTGACCTACTTCTGGTAGTTTCAAAATTCAGATCTAAATCAAAAAAAGCTCCGGTGACCCCGGAGCTTTTTTTATTTCTGCGGCAAAGCATATGTGTAGATAGTCCGATAGTCATAGGTATAGCTTCAATCTGAAACGGCCCAATCATTTCCCAGTCTATTCTGGCTTTGTGATTCGTACCGAATTCTCGATTCGATATTTATGCCGATTGTGCTGAGCGCACAACACCTGCAAATTCTGAATATCATTCGTCCCACCAGCCCACACCGGCTGGATATGATCGATTTGCAGCAACCTTCGACTGCCACAGACCTTTCCGCTCGCGGGGTCCTTGAATTGGCAGTGACCCTGTTCTCGAATAAGCATTTTTTTAGGTGCCGAACTCAGTGGCTTACGCGCTGCCGCACCCGCTACGGGTGTGGATGTTGCGAAAGTGAAATTGTCTTGAGGGGGTGGTAGCGGCAATGCACTTTTGCCATCCATTTCAAAACTGGAAATGCTATTTGAAATTGGTGTGGCCGAGACGGAATTTTTGACTGATTTTTTGTTCGTCCGACGCTGTAGTTCTCTTTGCGCCAAATACATAAAAGTATTGGCCCATACTTTTTCTGGTTCTGCATGCGCAATTAAGCCCTGAACTGTGCTTAAAGTGGAGAACTGGTCCTTACTGAACGTAACTGTTAAGGTGACGGATTCGTCTCCGTGAATTTTCTGTTTATGCTCAACCAAAGCAGGAATGGATAAGGTTTGGCTCAAGATAACTTCAGTTTGACGTTGAGTTGTGTGTTCAATGCGATTCAGAATTTCACTTTTCTCTCCAGGTTCCAGCTTGCGATCTTCGGTCTTCTGGACAGTTCGTATGGCTTGCTGTACTTGTGACAGCTGAGAAAGATTTAAAGCTCCGCTCTCAATTTTTTTGCCAAGCTCGGGTATTTCACGCAGCAATCGCGCTGATTCAATTCGGCGAATGGCGGCCGATGAGCTGTAACCGAATTCATGCACCATAAACTCGAATAAACTGGGATAGGCTTTATCCAGGAACAATCTACGAGAATCGATTTCCGCAATGTACTCCAAAACCATGTGCGTGATTTTTCGCTCGGTTTGCACAAGTCGACCGAAGCGGGCAAGTAATTCGTCAGAGGGAAGATGACATAGACTGGGATGCGGTTGGAGGGTATTGTCGTTAGCTATTTCTCCAGTGCCGCTGCCGTTACTGCGACAGTCGCCGTCGCTCCCATTTCTTAAAATACTTTTCATTTTATCTCCATATTTCTAAGCACAAATTCTTTCGGGGCTTTTTTGATAAACTATTTCTCAAACCAAATATTTCCCCAATCCTCCGTGCGCAGCAGGGGGATGTGGCGGGTCTTCAGGCGATGCACGACTTCGGCGTGAGGGTGTTTGTAGCGCTCGTAGCGGGCGGAGGCGATGGCAAGCTTCACGCCCGGCAGGCGTTGGAGCAGCTCATCCGAAGTGCTAGTGCGGCTGCCGTGGTGGCCCAATATCAGCACTCGCGCCGAGGACATCCATGACAGATTTTTCCATTGCAGTTCTGACTTCATCGGGGAATCTCCGGGTAAAAGGAAGTCCCCATAGCGCACAACCTGACTCAGACCATTGCTGTCCTTGCGTTTGTTCTTTCCGGAACCAGCAGATGTGTTCACTTTTGTTTCCTGCCAAACGGGTAGTTCCACCGGTTCCGAACAGCGAGGGAATTTTTTAAGCATTTTCATTTTTCCCGAAGACGATTTGCCGATGGGTGGCAACGCAATGCAAGTATCCCAACTTCGTGGCCAGCGGGAAAGGGCACCGATGTGATCCCAATCCCAATGACTAAGGTAGATGAAATTCTTTTTGCTGCGGCAAAGTCGTGCAACTTTTCCCCAGGCGAATCGTTCGCCGCCCACATCAAAATGTCGACAATGATTTTCCTCGACGGCGGTTATCCACAATCCCTGCCCCACGTTCCAAACGATGACGCCGCGGTGCTCGTTGCGGTTACTAACTGGAGTTGCACTAAAAGTAATCAGAAGAAAAGAGATCCACGCAAATCCTAAGAGTCTTACCAAGCGGAATCCTTTCCCTGGCGCAGTTTCAGACGAAGAAAATGCAACAGCACGTGCCAGGAGAATATCCACACCCACAGGTAGGTGATCTCGACAGTCGAGGCCCTAGCTGTGGGCACCGGCTCAGATGTCCAAACCAACATCCAAGAAAAAAACTCGATCACAAAATCAAACACGCCAACAGTGATCGGGAATGCCATCGTAAGAAATCCTAGCGGTAGTAATAGGTAGGATACCAAAGGCCCTAGCAATAGATTGTAGAGGAGGGAGAGTGGATGCAAAGAACTCAAGCCCCAAAGTGGAACCATCATGAAAACAAAAATGCACACTTGAGTGAACACAAGTCGATGTAAAGAATTTTTAATTTTTAAAAGTGAAACACTACTGAGTGCGAGGGCGGCACACCAACTCATCAAAAATGAAGTGGAGTTCCACCATTCAGGAAAAAGTATAAGTGTGAAACAACCCGCAATCAACGTCATGGTGTCCGCAGGAAAAGGCCATTTAAATTTTTTGAATGAACCGCGCAAACCCAATGCAGACAAGGCTCTTACGGCGGGTGGTTGCCAGCCAACGACCAAAGAGTAAAGACTCAAAAGTAAGAATCTTACAAAGAATGGAACGCGCAGAGTTGCGAATAGTTCGTCCAGCAAAAGTAAATGTGAACCGGAGATAACGAAGATATGGATGAGTGATGTTTTCTGCAAATTCTGTTTCAGGTTCTGATCTTGAAGTTGCTCACCACATACGATTGAGGCCAATGCAGTGTGGTTTTCAGACTCGAGAGGCACGAGTGTAAGACACTTTTGTTGATAACTCTGGGAAAGGCGTGATGCATTATTCAGCAATGAGTTGGATGATGAAATGCTTAAGCCCGCAGCAAGTAGAAGTATAATAATCATGAATTCGTGTACTTAGCAAAACTCGCTCCCAGCGCAGATTCTAAAATAATCTGTCTTGAGGTCTCTGCGTCCGTTTCATTCGGATTGTAAGATCTGAAATTGAGCTTTCTAAAAAAGAGGCGATTTTTCTAATTTATCAAGTGAATACATGTGTTTATGCTGTGCTTAAATTTCATGCAAATCGCTGAAACCCTTGAAGTGCAACAGGTCTAAGGTCCAGCATTACAATAACTCAACATTTTGTGTGGATAAGTCTGCTTGTTTGCACTTCTCATTGCATGTCATACTTAGAAAAGATCAAGGAGTGTCGAGAGATGAAGCAACTAGGACGATTGGCAGCAACACTACTTTTAAGCTTACCTGTGACTGCGATGGCAAAGACAACAATGATGCCCAAGAACGCAGCGCCAACTTCGAAACAGCAAGCTTTGCTGGTTGAATTAACAGGTCAGGATTTTACCAAGCAGTCTGACACAGAACTGTATGCTGAAATGATAGGCGCGTCACATCGCGATGATGAGATTGGCTTAAAAAGCCGCATGCAAAGCCTTTTGACACGTTTTCCGGCGAGTACATATGCGGACAATGCATTGTTTCTTGCAGGTAGAATGGCTGTGGACCACGGTAACTTCCCAGAGGCGATTCGTTATTTCGGACGCATTGAAAAAGCTTATCCAAACAGTGACAAGGCAGCGAGTGCAAAGTTCGCAAAGGCGATGACGTATAAAAAAATGAATTTGCCACAGTTTGCAAAACGCACGTTGACGGAAGTCAGAGCGAAATACCCAGGCAGTCCTGAGTCTTTCAGAGCTGACGCGGAATTAAGACTGTTCAACTAGAATAATCACCACTTGCAAGGATGCAAACAGTGACGAACACGAAGTTCTCTGTATCATTGATTCTCATTTTTTGCGCGCTGTTGTTGCAGACGCCTATTGCGCATGGACAGGACGCTCCACCTCCGGATACGACGTGGGAAGCGGATCCGTTGGATGTTCTTGAACCTAAAAATGAAACTCCGGCAGAACCTTCTGTTCCGGAGTTTACGGAAATTCCAGATCCTGAAATTGTAACACCGGATGTGCCGGCTCCAGAAATCGCTCCACCGATGAAATCCGCGCCGGAACCAACGCATGCTGATGCTTCGGCGACGATGTCATTCAGTGATGCAGGTGGTTCCGATCCTGACTTTAACAAAGAAAACTATTTCCATAACATCTACAAAAAATACAACCAGACTCCAACGTCTGATGAGGTTTGGGAAAAGGCAGTAGGAGAGCGCAAGTCCGAAGTTTACAAGGTTCAAAAAGGAAACACGCTTTGGGATATTTCCAATACGTTTTTCGGCGATCCAAATTTCTGGCCAAAGCTTTGGTCATTGAATGACGGCGCTATTTTGAATCCGCATGAAATCACACCGGATATGAATATCAAATTCTATCCGGGCACGATGGTGGATGCGCCAACTGTCGCACTTGCTGAAAAAGAAGGTGCAGAAACTCCTGAAGGGGAAAAGGTTGTGGAAGCCAGCGTGGCAGAGCCTCCTGTTCCTCCGGCTCGTCGCAAATACAATCCCGTGTTAAAGAAACTTCCGCAAAGTTTGCCGCTGGGTCGTTTTGGGATCTATGACGACAGTACAAGCACAGAAATTGAATATCGCAAAATCAATCTGCCAACACCATCGGAGTATCTGGGCTACTTTATCGCGGACAATGAAATCGTCGGTTCCGGTAAAGTAACTTCCACCGAACTGGATTCCAAGACCGCCAATGAATATCAGATCGTGTACGTGGAGATCACCGGTAATCCTGAAAAGAACTACATCGTACAAAAGAATCTTGGTGAGCTGGTTGATCCAGCAGCCAAACGTCGCAAAGCTCAGATGGTGGAAATCCAAGGCGAGCTGGAAATCATGGAGAAGGTCAATCCTACCAAGAATTTATATCGCGCCATTGTTCAAAAGGCGATTCAGCCTATTGAGGTCGGTGCGCAGGTGATTCCGGGTAAGGTGCCGATGATTGATCCTCGCCCAGGAGTGGTGAACAACTCTGCAGGTGCCAAGATCATGGGTGGCGAGTTAATCACGAAGCGCGGTTTGTTCGGAGTTAATGAACTGGTGTTCCTGGATGCAGGCACATCACGTGGTTTGCAGGAAGGTCAGAACCTGACGATCTTTGCGGACAGTGCTCTTCGTAACGGTGAATCCAAGGCGGTCATGAATGATCGTGCTATCGGCAGTGTGAAAATCGTCAAGGCCACGCCGAACTTTGCGACGGCTTATGTGACGAAAGCCAGCGAGGATGTGAAGCTGGGGGACTATGTCGGTAACAGCGGCGCCAAGACAGCTTCCGCAGCCCCGGTCATTGAAAGTCACTCGCCTGAATCTCCAAGTGAGCTCGACACAGAATTTGAGTTGGAGGGGGCGCCGGAAGTCACGCCACCGCCGGACTCCGGATCTGAAGATCTTGATTTGGAATTGTAAAATAATTGAAGGGCTCAGCAGAATTGCAGAGCCCTTTTTTTATGATTGAAATTCTCGCCATCTCTCAACTTATAAAGTCACACCCCTTATACAGCCTTCATCGGGATGAAATTCACCAGATATATCTGCGCTTGGCCCGTCTTGAGTGCCTGACAGAAACTCATCTTCGTCAGGCCCTGGCCGAGTACTTTCCGATGCTGGGGGAGTTCATGGATAAAAATCACTCTCTGTTCAAAGATTTTCGCAGCGAGTTTTTGCGCTGGAATCTAAAGGGCTTTCAATTCGTCGTTTATGGTGAATCCCTTTATCCCTCGCAGTGCTATCGCATGGCGGATCCCCCGTTAGTACTGAGTTACCGTGGCTCACCGGTGTGGATGATCGAAAGATCCTTGTCGATTGTGGGGAGTCGCGAACCCAGTGCGGAATCGTTGCGGTGGATGGAGCAAGAGTTGTCGATATTCCTGGATGCGCAATTGCCACTAGTGATCAGTGGGGGTGCTCGGGGAGTTGACCAAAAAGCCCATTCGTTGGCGCTGCGAAAGAACTGTCAAACGGCGGTGATATTGCCTTCCGGGCTGGATGAGATTTATCCCACCAGCTTGAATGAATGGATGACGCCGGTGTTGGATCAGGGGGGATGCTTCATCAGTGAATACGATCCTGGTCAGAAGATGCACAAGCGACTGTTTCATCATCGCAACCGTTTGATCGCGGCATTAGGGTGTGCCACTTTACTGGTGGAGGCGCGCCGGCGCAGTGGAACGTTGATTACTGCGAATCAGGCCGCAGAATTATCGCGTCCAGTTTGGGTTGTGCCGGGTCATCCCTTGGATCCGCATTTTCAGGGCGGCTTGGATTTGTTATTGGATGGTGCGCAATTGGTACGCGATGCCCAAGATTTATCCACATTATTCCACTCCGAGTTATTATCGGAAAGATTCAAAGGGGTAGGTATTGTGGGTGAAGATGAAATATCCCACTAGGGATAGTGGCGTGTTTCAAGTGACATACTGAGGACGAAAAAAGTGAAATCATCTAAAAAAATCTTTTGCAAGGGGCGGGGAATTGCTCTTACCATTTGATTCAAGGGAGGGGCGATGTGGTCAAGGATGACCGTGGTAGTAAGGATGCTGCTGCATCGCTCTTATTTGTAAAGACCGCCCCAACCTTCAGATTCTAAGTTCTTCTTAATTCCAATTTTTTCTTAAAGTATACAGAGCAATCAAACCAAATATTGCATTCGGCGCCCAAATCGCAAGACCCGCAGGCATTGATCCATTTCGTGCGGCACCTTCAGCTGCCAAGTATAAAACCCAGTAAAAGATAATAATCCCGATACACAGAATCATACCACCGGCTTTGGCTGCACGACGATTTGTGGTTGTCCCCAATCCGACGCCGATCAAGGCGAAGACCAAACACAACACAGAGATTGCCGAGCGTTTATGAAACTCAGTCTGCATTATGCGCAGCTCTTCAGGATCTTTGATACCTTGTTTGAGGCGATTGCGAACTTCATCCAGGGTCAACGACGGCGGAGATTTAGCACGCTCCACGTGTTGGTCCGGTTCTGAAAAATGCACATCGTAAGTGTCAAAGCTGATTTTAGTGTGAGTTTTGGTTTGGCGATGGATTTCGCCATTCTGAAGGCGCAATAAAACTTCCTGTCCCGGGCGATCCGGATCAGGCAGCATGCTTCCTTCTTTTGCGATGACTGTCAGTGGAACATCGCTGTTCTTTTCGTCATAGATAAAAACTTTACGAAGTTTGCCGTTTTTGGAATCCACTTCATTGGCATACACCACCATGTCAAAGAACCCCTCTGCAAAGGTTCCTTCTTTAATGACCGCGGTGGCTTTGGTGTTTGCCAGGCGCGTGTACAGAACCTCAAACTGGCGATTCCCCCAAGGAGCGATCACATAAGAGGTTTGTGCAGACACAGTGCCCACAATCAATGCCAACAGGATTGCGGGTAGCAGCAGGGTGCCCATTGCAAGGCCTGAAGCTTTCATGGCGACGATCTCGGAATCTTGGCTCAGACGTCCGTATGTCAGCAGGACTGAAAACAAAAGTGCCATTGGGAATAAGACGGGCAGCAGGGAAATCACCACGTAGCCGATGATTTGTGCAATGGTTTTAATGGCTATCCCGTGAACAAGGGCGAACTCTGTCAATCGCAACACTTGAAACATCAAAATGATGGATATGAAAACCAGAAGCCCTAAAATGAAGCTAGGAAGCATCTCGAAAAAAATGTACTGAACGGCTTTTTTACCATTAAAGATACTGAACATGCGCTCCATTGTAGACGGCAGGAAATCGTAAGTCATCGCGCCTATCGTCCAGTCTGCGGTTTGACCGAAGCTTAACCTTATCCGACAATAGATGGGTATGAGTAAAGTTCTTCTGGTGTATGAGGATTACGCAGATCTTATGAGCGTGGAGTCCACTTTGAAAAAAGTGGGTTTTGACGTCATTGGTTTGTCGAGCGAATACGCCGTCTCTGACCAAATTATCAGTTTCAACCCCGATGTTGTGATTGGTTCCGGAAAAGGAGCCAAGGTTTCCTCATTGGGTGTTGGCAAACGTCTGAAAGAGATGTCCCGGTGGGGCGGCAAGGCTGTGCTTATTTTTCCAGCGAATTTCAAACCAGCGCCTCAGGATCTGATTAAGATCCGCGTTGATATGATTTTGGAGTCTCCTGTTGCGCCGCTGCGAATCGTCCAGGTGTTGGCAAAGCTTCTGGGGCAGGATGAAGGCGCTTTGTTGGAGAGGCTGAATAAAGCCAGCCACCTTGAAGCTACGGGTGCAAAACCTGGAGCCGTTCCGGTGGGAAGTGGCGTTAAGTTTGCCACGGACAAAGAAGCTATTTTCGTTAAAGGAACCTCTCCTGAAGATCAAGAATCACCGGCGGGTGTTGGTTTTAATATCGATCAGGAATCTCAAGGTGAAGGTGTAGATTTCACGCTAAATAATGAAGAAGAGGCTGAAATTCCGCGCTTTAAGTTCGGCGCGAAGTTTCAGAAAGCGGATCAGGAATCCGACAGTGAAGCGGCCGAGAGCAATGAGTTTCCTGATGTCGATTTGAAGGCCTTGGAGCAAGAGCTTCTGGGGACGGGAACTCCAGAAGTGGAGCGCGTTGAAGCGACACCTGTGCCCGCGGCCCCAGAAAAAACACCGGATGTGCCGCCTTCCAAGGCGCGTCAGGATTTGGAAGCGGCTTCAGCCAAGCTCGCGGAGCGGATGAAAAAATACGCAAAGCTTGTGGAGGATGTGAAAGTAGCTCCAGTTAGTACTATTTCTCGTGTGGAGTCCCGCAAGCGTCAAGTAGACATCGCGTCAGAGTGGGATAAGGAAAGCATCAAGGATCTCGATAAGTTGCGCCAAGATTTCGCAAAAGCCCTTTTTAAAAAGTAATTGCTCCTTTGGGGGCCTTGACTATAAGGTTTCCGTATTCAAATTAAGTATGGTAATTTGGTCTAATACGGAGGCCTTTATGGGCGTTAATACTACAGCAGTAACAGATGGTTCTTTTGAAACAGAAGTTTTGAATTCTTCTACTCCAGTTCTTGTCGATTTCTGGGCTGAATGGTGCGGTCCTTGCCGTGCTTTGGCTCCAAAATTGGAAGAAGTGGCAAGCGAGTTGTCTGGCAAAGTTAAAATCGTAAAAGTAAACGTGGATGAGAACCCAGCGACTCCATCCAAATACGGCATCCGCGGTATTCCGGCGATGTTGTTGTTCAAAGGTGGCAGTGAAGTGGGTCAATTGGTTGGTAACCATCCAAAAGACGCTATCGTTGATTTCTTGACGAAAAACACATAGTTCATACACGAACCTGTTTAAAAAAATTAAGATTTTAAAAGAGGGAGCTTTTTCAAGTTCCCTCTTTTTTTTCACCAAAACTCACTCTTCCGGGTTTCATAGTGGCGAGATTCTTTGCATTGCCAACTATTCGTGGTAGAAATTGAATAGTTAGATTGGTGAATGGAACGTTATGATTGATACTGCTTTAATCTCTGAAAACCACAGCGAATTGAACCTTGCTAAGGAGTCGTACCGACATTCTTTGGTTCAATTTCATTCTCTGCTGACAAAACCACGTGCACTGAAGGGTGATTACCCGGGTTTGGCCTTTGACCGTATGCCGGTTCAGCATCAGGCACCAGTTGCCCAGGCTCTGGCAGAGTGGGTTGATTTTTTCCAGATGCACTCCACGGGCGAGGTCATTTCGGAAAAGCAGTTCTTGTGGCGCTTTTTGAAGAGATTCCGTTTGAAGGCTCATCCGGATTTTTTCTCTTCTGTGGACGATGAAACTTGTTTTGAAGTTGTGAATACCGAAGGTCGCCAGACATTCCGTAGTATCTCTGTGATGGATTTTTGCAGTTATTCACTGGATGAGTTGGTTTCGACGCCGTGGTTTGAGTTGTTCAGTCGTGATCAAAATATCACGGATCGTTACCTGGAGTTCCAGGAGCATTTGACCAGCGGGACATTGGTGCATACGAATCTGGAAGGAATTATTCCGACTCACGATGTGTATGAGAACTTTGGATTCGACAAAATGGTTCTGACGATGAAGCCGCTTTATTTGTCTCCGATTTACGACATGGATGACAATGTGGTGGGTGTGATCAGCGCTATCAAGATTTTAAACTGCCGCAGTCGTCGCACGGAAAATAAAGAGCGCGCGATGGTTGAGTTGGCAGCGGTTAAGTAATTTAGCTTTTAAAAATAAATGCAAAAAGCCCTTGGTTTTCACCAAGGGCTTTTTTGTTTTAAAGGTATATCTTAGTTTGTCGCCACTGTTGTGCGAGTAACTTCTGTGGTTGCAAGTTTCTTATAGAACTCACCGTAATTTTTCATTACGCGAGAGTTGTATTCTGCTGGCATCACGTTTTTAGCTACCAGGCGGCGTACGTTGCGTGGACCCATGTTATAGGCGCTCACGTATTTAGTGGCTTTGCCTGGGAACTGCTTACGAAGGTAGTCCATGTAAGCGGCACCGATGCGCACGTTGGAAACCGGGTTTTGCAAAGTCTTTTTACCCTTCCATGCGATACCGTATTTTTTAGCAATCCACTCAGCCGTGTCAGGCTTGATTTGCATCAGACCGATTTCACCGAAAGAACCCACGATCAAAGGATCGAATGAACTTTCAGTCTTAATGATGGCCAATACAAACACTGGATCCAAGTTGTACTTATCTGACTCAGAGATGATGACACTGGAGATGTCACCAGCACGGTTTTTCCATTGCGGAGCCAGGTAACCCTGAACTTTTTCGTAGATCATCACATTAAGTGCGCTACGGCCCTCGATTTTTTGAGCAGCACTGCCTTTATAGCGTCCACCAAGAAGTTCTTTGGCGTGAGCTACGCGGGAAGCCTCATTAACTGTTTCTACAAGCGGAAGCTTTAGAACCTTACTCCAGTCAACGAATTCGAAGTTATTAAACAGACCCATTACTAGAGTGGCGGTGACTAAAGCGAGTGTCGATTTGAGATGTTTCGTTTTCATTTCCCGTCCTCCTGTTACTGGTTAGGTAGTTCAAGGGTCGGGCCAACTGGTTAAGTCTGCGAAACTGTTGAAGTCCTTATTTGAGGCAGGAATCAGATGGAACGTGGGCGAATGTGAGGGTGGGGGTGTCAACCAATCACTGGACAGTGTCAGATCATTAGTTAGTCAAAACGAATCAACTTCTCACAATGAAACATCCCAAAAGGCGCCTGCCGGTTTTTTGATACGCAATGCGTCTGGGTGCGAGTTTTTTTCTTTATTCTGCCCCGGGGGCAGGTTCGAGCCTACTATCACGAGGTCATGATGAAGAATTGGTTGTCTGTAGGGGAATTTGGGAAAAAAACGGGGCTTAGTCATAAGGCTCTGCGCATTTACGAGGAAAAGGGCTTACTAGTCCCGCACACTCGCAGTGAGGGGCAGCACCGTGTTTATACCGAAACCCAGATAGTGATTGCCGAGAAAATCGTACAGTTTAAAAACTGGGGATTTTCTTTAGAGCAGATCAAGGTGCTTTTGGCTGAAACCAGCGAAGGCACGTTGAAGGAGTTGCTGGAGAGACGTCTTCAGGAAAGCCGTTCTGCTGCGGTTTCGCTGTCACAACAGATTAAAGCCTTGGAATCAGTGTTGGCCTCCTTAACCCTCGGTCACGAGTTGACCGAGCTTGAAAGGAGTCAAGTTATGGAAAATTTGTTGAATAGAAGTGTGAGTAATTTAAAGCGTCGCGGGGTGGTGGATTCTGAAGCCCTTTCGCGAGTGCAGAGCGAAGTCTCTTTGTATTCCGATAGCAAAAAGGAATTGATCGCGGGGGTCCGCAAAATCGTCGACTTCGCAAAAGCCAATAGTCTTCTGTTGGGCCCGGGAAGAGGGAATTCGGCAAGTAGTTTGGTATTATACTCAGAAGGCTATGGTTATTTTAATCCACTGAAGTACGGTCTTGTGCCGGAGTATTTCTCTGCAACAAAAAGCGTTTGGATTGATGTTGAGTATTCTCGCAGTCAGGAAGTTGGCAGACTGGCTGATGAGATTGCACAAAAAACGGGAATCGAAGTTTACGCCTTTAAGAGTCCGGTTTTGGATATTTTAAAGGATGTACAAAATCAGGTTGGAGAAATCGATTTCGATTCGTTCAGTGATGATGACCCGATGATTCTTTCGGCGCCTTCGAAGCTGGGTTTGGCTGGGCTCTGGGGAGTTGAGTACGGTGAAAACTATCATGCCTTTCAATCTCAGGATGAAGCTTCAAAAAAGAAATATTCCCTGAGTCACCTCGACTTTGAATCTTTGTATGCCAAGCCATTTAAATCTGCTTCTGACTTCATGATTAGAACAAGTTTGATTGGCTATAATCGGCTGAATAAGCTGGAGCTTTATAACTCCCGTAATGATGGAGAAGTAGATCCGCTCTATCCTGAGCTCAACGGCACCCGAGGTGTTATGATGTTTCATGAGGATTGGGATCGTGTTTTCTCCAGGGTTGCTGGAATTGACCTGACTGAGGCATCCCGAATTCGTCGACAAATTGTCAGCGAAATCATTGCCGATAAAGAACCCGAATCCGCTCAGCAGGTGCGTGCTCTGGTCAAAGACATGGCGACAGCGGATTTTCTGCTGGAGCACGTGGATAAGAACTTCATGAAAGCCCATGCCCTGACGGTGTGGTGGTACTACAAGCGTACTGCGATTTTGAAGTCCCTATGGCCGAAAGAGTACCGTGCTGCCATTGATCGCTGGGAACAAAAGCATCAGATGTGGTGGCAGGAGTTTGGCTATAAGATGGCTTCGGATGGGAAGCCTTATTTAAAGGCGTAAAAATTACCCAAAAACAGTGCGTTGGATGGATTTTTAGCTGGTCATGGGCTATCTCTAGCGGTTCAATATTTATACATATAACTGCCCGCAGGAGATAGCCTATGAAATCACTTTTGATTGCTTCCCTTTTGATGATCGCAACAAGCGCACAAGCCTCTTTCCTTTGCACTAGCAAAGAAGTTCGCGAAGACGGAAAGCCTGCATACGGCATGACTGTGAACGAATCAGAAACTGTAAACACTCACGTGCAAATCGCGATCTGGGCGACAGGCCGCGCTTCTGAAGCAGAGCAATTCGAATGTGTTCGTGAATCCATGGATTACGGCAATGGTCGTACTTCCCAGTATAAATGCGAAGCGAATGGCGACAAAACTTTGCAAGTCTACGCGCAACGTTCCGGTCAAAAAATCTCTGCAACTGCTGATTTGAAATCTCCAGCAGGTCAGTTGATCCTTTCCAGCATGTACTGCAAATCCATCGAATAGTTTTTAGAAAAAAAATAGAATCCTTAAAGCCGCATCGGAAACTGTGCGGCTTTTTTATTTTCAGCCAGCCAAAAATCTGACAACGCCGTCGCGCAGGTTTTTCATGCTCTCAAAATGACTGCCTTCCCAGTACACGCGCTGGCAGTCCGGACAGATAGAAAACTCGCTGTAGGTTTCGGCGACCAGGGGCGGGACCTGATCCAGAATTTGTTCTTTCGCGATGGGTTCCAGGGGAGTGTTGTCGTGAATACAGCGGGAGCAAAGTTGAGTTTCGCCTCCCAGATCATAACGTTTCATCACTTCCAGCAGTTGTTCCTGGGGAATATCACTGCGAACAAAATAACCCCGATCCACTTCGCGTCGTTTTAACAGGTTGCGGTCGCGAGTCAGCAGTAGACGATTTTCAAATTTTGAAATGCGCGCGATCTCCACATCATCCTGCAACCAGCGATCATAAATTACATCAAAGCCCATCATGCGCAGCAGGTGGGCGAGCTTACCCAGATTCACATCGACAATAAATTTGGGATCGTCACGTTGGTTGCGCAAAGGATCCTGCCGTAAGAGTGTCACATCTCCGACATCGATTTCCTCAAACATCGGATAAACGCTGACTCGATCGCCATCTTTAACCAAATATGTGAACGGGCGGCTGTTGCCATTGACCAGAATCAGGTCGATCTCGGTATGGGGGACTCCCAGGGACTCGATGGCATCCTTGACGGTGGTGGGCTGAAAAGTTTGAAAGATCACCTCTTGATGTCGATGCACCCGGGGCAGAAAATCATTCAGATCGTCATAGAATCTTAATTGCGCTTTCATATCTTAGATTTTATTTGGATTCTTATTCATCCGCGAGACCTGTGCCAAAAGGCAAGTCTCTGCAAGTGGCTGGCTCTCACAGTATAATGGAAAGGTCCATGGGAGGTTTTATGGCTGAAGCTAAAAAACAAAGTAAATTCTCTGATAACTTTTCGCCCGAGAAATTTGAAGATCCCGGCATTCCTCAGCGTGAACCTGAAGCTCCTGCCGGAGTTCAGGAAGCTGGACGTAAGAAAGCCTCCGAAGGAGCGCATCCTGTTCCAACCGAATGGGATCAGCCAGATGGGGAGTATTCGGAAGTGATGGACAGTGAGGGACATCGGGTGCGTATCAATCACTACTAAAAAAAAGGCTTCGAGTTGTCTCGAAGCCTTTTTGAAATGTCTAAAACAGGTATCTGCGGTAGGCGACGGAGGAGACTAATCCCAGGCCGGCCATCGTGGTTAACATACTCGAACCACCGTAGGACAAGAGCGGTAACGGAACCCCTACGATTGGCAACAGTCCGATAACCATTCCTAGGTTCACGAACATATGCCAGAAGACATAGCAGAGGACCCCCACCGTCAGGAGAGCCCCGAACTTATCCCGGGCATTCGTGGCTATTCGAATTCCCGTGATGAAAAGGTAACAGAAAAGACCGATAACTAAAATAGAGCCGACGAAGCCGTGCTCTTCTGAAAGAACAGAATAAATAAAGTCCGTATGGCGCTCTGGCAGGAACTCAAGCTGGGATTGCGTCCCTTTCATAAAGCCCTTACCGAAGAAGCGGCCGGAACCAACAGCAATCTTGGATTGAATCGAGTTATAACCAGTACCGCGCGGGTCACTTGTCGGAGACAAGAACGTCAATACACGATTTTTTTGGTAGTCATGCAAAACGAATTTCCAGGCAATGGGAATTGCCACGATACCCGCAGCGATTGCCGTGACCACGATCCAACGACGAACCTTTGCAAACAACACCATGGAGCTACCGATGGCTGCCAACATCATCGCCGTTCCCAAGTCGGGTTGTTCAACAACCAGCACGAAAGGAATGCCAAGAACAAACAAAGGACCAATCATTTCCTTGAAGCCCATGCCTTGTCCGTGGGTTGTTTTGGTCGAAAGGATTTTTGCCATGAGCATAATCAGGGCAAGCTTCATCGTTTCAGAAGGTTGATAACGGAAGAATCCCAGATCAATCCAACGTTGCGCACCCAGGGCGACCTTACCAAAGAAGGTCACGTAAAGAATGGCTCCCAAATTGAGGAAGTAAATGATCAAGGCGATTCGCGTGACGATCGCATAATCCAGGATGGTCATCACCAGGAAAACTGTCCAACCCACTACGAGCCACATGATTTGTGAAATAAATAGATTGGAAACGTCCACGGAGCTGGGTCCATGGGTCGCGCTGTAAAGATTGATCAATCCGATGATGTTCAATCCCAGGATCACAGCGATGAAATTGATGTCCAGTTTCTTGAAGAGCGTTCTCTCTTCAACGTGTAATGAGCTAAACACGATTACTCTCCCTCAGTCGTGGTCGCAGCTTCGACCTTTTTCTTAACGCCTTTTTGCTTCAGAGCATTGGCGATGATATCCGGATGGTATTTTTGGAAGTAGGCATTGTAAATGTCGCGGGCAATGGGAACACCTCCGGTATTACCGTGGCAAGAGTGCTCTGCCAATACCGCTACGACGATTTCCGGGTTGTCAGCCGGTGCATAGGATACAAACCAACCGTGATGTCGCATGTGAATCGGGCGAGCCGTACAGCTGGCATGGATTTGATCGGCAGAGAAACCCATGACTTGGGCTGTACCGGTTTTTCCTGCGAATTCAACGCCTGGAACTTTCCAGTAACGAGCTGTACCGCGAGGACCATTTGCCACCAGGCGCATGCCTTCCTTCACAACTTTGAAGGTGTCAGCGGAAACCTTGATGCCGTTAGGTTGAGTCTGCTGAAGGTCGCGAACCACTTGCGGGAAGTTTTCACGCAAAACTTTTCCATCCTGATCCAGGACTTTGCGGATGATGAAAGGTTTCACAACTTTTCCTTCAGTCGCAATAGTATTGTAGGCGATCGCCATGGAAATTGGAGTTGTCGTAACGAAACCCTGTCCGATGGCGGTGCTTAGATTTTCCCCGGGTTGCCATTCTTCACCGACAGCGGATTTCTTCCATGCAGAATTCGGCATGATGCCGGCCACTTCACGGCTGAGCTCGATGCCGGTTTTTTGTCCGATACCCATCGGGTTGATGTAGTCGTACATTTTATCAACACCCAGTGCGATACCCATTTTATAGAAGAACACGTTCGAGGATTGTTCAATCGCCTGATAGACCGTGATGTTACCGTGACCTTGCTTCAAAGAGTCATGGTAAGGACGACGACCAAAGTAAAACACGCCCGGAGCAGGGACGATCGTGCTTGGGGTGATCACTTTTTCACTTAAAGCGGCTACTGCCACCAATGGCTTAAATGTCGAGCCCGGTGGATTGTGATCCTGGATGATTTTATTACGAAGCGGTTTGAACGGATCGTTGATCAAGCGAGACCATGTGCCTGGTGTGATACCTGTCGAGAATTCATTCGGATCAAAGGATGGGGCGGAAACCCACGCCAAAACTTCGCCGTTTGTTTTCATAACCAGGATACTGCCGATGTGACCACGATTGTCGATGCCGGTCACAGTGAAGGCTTTGTAAGCGGCTTCTTGAATTTCCCGGTCAATTGTCAGGACAGCATTGTTACCGTGAACTGGAACCTGATCGCGGATTTGCTCACCATAAATATTAGGAGTCTGAGTCACGGCTTCGCGACCATGGGCATCGACCTGAATGAAGCTGATACCATCAGTTCCGCGAATGTCGCGTTCCAATGTTTCCTCAAGACCGCTCTTACCAATAATGTCACCTTGGTCAAACTTGATAAAGTCTTTGTACTGCTCGTTGAAAATAGGGATCTGACGTTTGGAAATCTCACCCACATAGCCGAATAGCTGCGCGCCGTTCTCTCTAAGTGGATAGTAGCGAACGATGGACTCACGGATTTCAAGCCCCGGAGTATCCAGGCGAACGCGTTTCAGACGGAAGACTTCCTCGCGGCTTAAGTTTTCTTTCAGACGAATTTGCGCGAACGGACCATTTTGACGGCGGCTCTTTTGGACTTTCTGAATGACCTTTTCAGGTTCCATTCCCAGAATTGGACCAATGGTTTTTGCCAGATCCGGAAGTGCTTCAATATATTGAGGCGTCAACAGGACTTCAAAGCCCGGAAGGTTTTCCACCAGGACTTTGCCGTCACGATCCAGCATCAGACCACGAGGAGCCGTGATCTTGTTTTGTTTAATACGGTTCTTCTCCGAGAATTCTCGGAGTTCATTTCCAGAAACAATTTGTAGATACCACAGACGCATTGTCAAAACGGTGAAAGTCAAAGCGATCACTATGTAGAACATGCGATAACGGCTGTGATATTCCTTAGCCTCATCAGGATTGCTGACGTAAGTACTCATAGATCCAATCCTCCCGGCTCATTCATAAGCTCGTCCTGCGTGAGCTTGTCTATTCTAGCCAGGATCCAATACATCGGAAGGGCGAACGACGGTGTCAGAATGATCTGCACCAGGCGGTCGACAATCTCGAAACTTGCAGGGTTTTTCTCCAGCACCATGGAGAGAAGAAAGTAAATCAGGTGATAAGCCACTGCCGAGAAACCACACATAATTGTATAGTATCCAGCGCCACTCCAAAAGACGCGACTTTTGATTCCATAGACCAAGGTAAATAAAATCAAAAGTGAGAACAGCATCATTTTAAGAGGCATGGCTGTGAATATGAGCAAAATCGCACCCATCGCGTAAATCGTGAAGATCGCCGGGAATGGTTTGCGATAAAGAGTCAGATACACAATCAGATTCAACCACAATAAAGGAGCAGGCACATTTCCAAAGAACTGAAACCACAATGTGGTTTGAATGCCTGCCACCAAAAGCAGGATCGTCAGAAAAATGAAAAAATTCAAAGTCGCGTTCCAGCGGATTTTCACTGTTGAGACTCCTGAGGTTTAGCTGCTGGAGTCGGAGACGGCTTAGGTGACGTAGCCGGAGATGCAGCCGGAGTCGCTTCCGGTTTTTTCAAAGTGGGAGTTGTCGTTGTTGCCGGTTGATTGACTGGTGGTGCTGTGGTTCCAGGAGTCGGAGCGGCCAAAGCGGCAGCTTCTTCGGCACTGAGAGCAGCTTGCGGAGCAAACTTGTCGCCAAAGTCCTCTTTGGAGGAATCCAGAATAATAAACACTTCTTCAACTTTGTAAGGGTCCACAACAGGACGCAAATCCACTTTCAAAGAAACACTGAAGGTCTTTCTTTCAACGGATTCAACGATCGCAACAGGGAAACCTTTCGGGAAGATATTATCCAGGCCACCGGTGACAACAAGGTCGCCTTCTTTCACGTCTTCCGTGCGCTCGACATATTTAAGAGCACAAATGGATTGGCTTTTGCCTTCGACGATCCCGTGAGCACGAGTGCGTTGAACAATACCATCAACCACGGCGTAGCGGTCGGTGATCAACATAACGTGAGCCGTGAACGGTTCAGGTTTAAAGATATAACCCAGCACACCCGCGGTCGTGATGACTGCCATGCCGCTTTTCAAACCGTCATTGGTGCCTTTATTGATCGTGACAGTGTTGTGATCAATGACCAGGTCGCGGCCGATCACTTGCGCTGATGTCAGCTTCATTTTGGTGGTTTGCTTAAATTCCAGCAAGCCACGCAAACGATCGTTTTCGATTTGCAGTTCATTCATGGATTGCAGGCGGCTTTGCAATTCATTGTTCGTGCTGTGCAGCTGCTCGCTTTGTTTCTTGATATTAATCAAGTCCAAGTACATGGCTGTTGTGTCCTTGACGCCGTGGCTGAAGCCGAAGAACGTTTCGGACACAGCGCTACCCAGCATGCTGAAAGGTTTCACCAGCCAGTGAGATTCTTGAGGACGTTGCTGCATGTTGATGGAAATGAGTGGCAAAGCCAAAACGATTCCGATGAGCACCAGTTTTTTGAGATCAAAGTTGAAAAAGTTCAAATGTCACCTACCTAATACTTTCCAACGCTATCAAAAGAGTTAAGGAATTCAACAATTTCCCCTTGAAAAAAAATAAAAATAGTTGGGTAATGGAGCGGCTTGTTTTGAAGATTGTTTCAGGAAGGAATATTTATGAGCGAAAATTTGGCAGATAAGATGAAGAGAAAGCTCAGTGCAAAGAGCACTGTCGCGATTCTTGTATTCGGTGCGATCATTCTTACTTTCGTGTTCACAGGGACTCAGGGCGGAATGAGCCTGGGTGTTGGTTCTGTAGCTCGTGTAAACAACGCGTTGATCTCAGTTGCTGACTTTCAAAACGAAGAAAACCGTGTTTCTGAATACTACAAATCGATCTTTGGCGATCAAATGGACTTTGGCTCTCAGCGTCAGCTGCTTCGCCAGCAAGCTATCGAGAATTTGATCCGTATGGAGCTGGTTTCTCAAGCTGCTCAAAGCGAAGGCATTTTGGCGACTGACGCAGAAGTACGCGACTTTATCGTTAAGGATGTGCCTTTCTTCCAGCAAAACGGTCAATTCCAACGTGAGTTCTACAATCGTTACCTGGAAGGGACTCGTACATCTCCAGGTGATTTCGAAAATAAAATCAGAAAAGACATCTCCAATATCCGCACGCGTCACTTGTTTGAAATCGCAAGTCGCACATCCGCTGCTGAAGCTGCAAAAATGCAGGAGCTTCGTGGCAGCAAAATCAACGTGGCTTTCGTAAGAATTGACGAAGAAGCTGTGACAAAAGCGATGACCAAGGAAAAAGCAGAAGCTGCTATCAAGGCTTTGGATGAAGCTTTGGCTAAAGGTGACGAAGCGGCAGTGAATGCTCAGTTGAAAGAAATGAAAGCAACTTGGGACGAAACAGGTTTCGTTGAAGTTGGAGCGGATTCTTTCCCGAAAATCACAAGCCGTGTGGCGACAGACTCAATCTTTGAGTTGAGCAAAGCACAGCCGACGTTGAAACGTCTGGTTCGCGATGGCAACCAAAAGTTCGTTTTGAAATTGAAAGAGGTTAAAATGGAAGGTGCGAAAGCACTGGAGCCAATGACTCTTGAAATGGCGCAAAAACGTCGTGGCGATGGTATGTTTGAGACTTGGATCAACCAATTCCGCAAAGACTCTCACGTTTCCATGAACAAACAAGTATTGGAAATGTAAACCAATGCTTCAGTTTGTACGAGAAATTCCTGTTTCCATCGTACTTCAATCAGCCTCGTCCGCAAGACGGGGCTTTTTGTTTAAGATGGCGGCTGGTTTTTCAAAACCTGTCAATCCCATGTCTGGAATGACCGTCAATTTGATGGTGGTGGATGAGTGGTTGGCTAAATTGAAATCGGACCTTGAGGGTTCGGTTTTTGAATCAAAGTCCGATAGCTTGAGTCGTGCTTTTGCCGAAGTGATGGCAGTGGCACGATTGAATCTTATCGAACAATGTGAATCCGAAGAAGCCCAGCTGATCAGTCTTTCTTTCGGGGAAGAACGGGGATGGGGCTTTAGTTGGCAACATCTGCAATCACCGCAAGTGATGACCGTTTCGCACGCACACTTTCTGGAAGCATTTTTACAGAACGCTGCTGATTTCGGATTGCTTAAAGTGGAGTTGAACTGGAATCGGGTTGCCAATTGCGAGGCCGATTTTTCGCATGAGGGATTCAAATTGCTAAAATCTTTGAGTGCACGAAACCTGACTGAGCTTTCCCAGAAGCTTGCACCTTTGAAAGAATTTCGTCTCTCCAGTGGCAGTTTTTTGCAGGAAATACACATTCAAAACCTCTCTGGACAGTACAGTTTAAAGCTCTAAAAGCATATATTCGACCCAAGCTGACTCTTTGCGTTTTATGTCGATTCTTGAGTGAAACCATGAGCATACTCCCCGGGAAACTTCGGGGGGAGTGTTCATGAAAGCATTGATTGGCATTTTGGTGATGTTATCTGCGACTTTGACTGCGACTGCATCTCGCGCAGAAATGGTTTTGTCTCCTGTGCAAACACCGCAGTTTTGTATGCAAAACTTCAACGCTTACGGTCCCATTTATGCTCCGGATACTTACCAGCGCATGGAGTGGATTGGTTCTCTGTTGCAGGCAGCACCTCGTTGCGGTGTGATTCAGCTGCAGGAAGTTTGGAACAGCTCCAATATCGATCAAATTGAAAATGCTCTAAAGTACAACTATCAAATCAGTTCTCCTAATCGTGATAATAAAATTGGCGTGATGTCCTTGTTTGATGGCGACATCAAGGGCGCTTGGACTTATCAGTTCAGAATCAACAATCTGGGTGGATTTCTGGATGAGATCCGCGAAACCTTTGGTGTGACCAAGGCTTTTCACATTGTTCAGACCCGACTTCCGGGAATTGACGAGGACTTTTACTTCGTAAACACTCACTTGCATCCCACCAGCACGGAAATTCGTATCACCCAAATCCTGGATATCTTGAAGTGGCGCCTGCAGAATCCTTCTTTGAAAATGTTGATGTCCGGGGATTTCAACGCCAACGAAAAGTCTTTTGAACGTGACTTTATGATGGCAGTGATGGGACTTCATGATTCTTTCGCAGACGCTTTGGGGGGCAGCTATCCTCCGGGTTATTGTTCGTACTGTGAAACCAATCCTCACAGCTGGATGCCAGGTAATCACATGCTGGATTATATTTTCGTCTCCAATGCCGGCGGGGCAAACTCCAAAATTCAGGCGGTGGCGGGGGAGCTTAATATGCGAGGCCCTTTACGTGATCCATTGTCAGATCACTACGGTGTGCGCGTGAGCTTTAAGCTGGTGCCGGGTGGCGTGGATTCCTTGACAGGTTCTCAGTGGATTCAGCGCCGTGATAAGGTTCTGGCCGTGCTATCCCAGGCCCAGCAGATTCTGGTCTCTTATGATGATGGTGATTTGGATCCCTATATTGCTGAGATCCAAGGGCTAAGTGCGCAGATTCAGAGCCAACAGGGCCCTTACTATCAATATTTTGGACAGTTCCGATAGATATTACAGACGGGGGCGCAATCGCCCTGTTTCATGATAAGTTCCCATTCGATCTACTTAAGGAGATATCCATGAATAAAGCTCTTTCTATGCTTGCGGTATTGGCAGTTTCTGCCTTCACTTTCTCTGCAAATGCAGATGTTAAAAAGCCCACTTTGGTTTGTAACTTCACTGAACCATTCATCCAGATCGTTGTTTTGGCTAAAACTCAAACAATCGGTACAGTAGGTGACCATGTAGCTTTGCGTTCCCCAGGTAAAGACACTGTGATGGGTGCCATTGAAAGCACTTCTTACCATGAAGGTGTGAACTCCTGGAAATTGTCCGGCGAGGGCCTTGATCAATACGTGCTGGATATCGTTTTCGGCAAAAAAGGCAACGACGGCATGTCCGATAAAGAATACGAATTCGAAGGCATCCTAAAAACGGCAGGCGATGAATTCGTCCTATACGGTGGTTGTGACCTGGTAAAATAGTTTAAAAAAAGGCTGGATGATCTCCAGCCTTTTTTTATGCGTTCTGATGCGGCAGTTTTGCCGCACTTTGCGGCTCCAAAATTGGATTTTCAGCTCGTCCAGCTGCTACATTTCTTCTGAAGTTAAATCGAACCTTCAGGAGTATCCATGAAATATCTTATTCTACTTTTAAGTCTTTTGGCGTCCACAGTCGTTTCTGCACAACCCATTGATGATGATGTAAAAATCCTGGCAGTGACATGCCATGAGTTGCGTACTGAAAACTACATGTATGCAAGCGTTGGCGTAGCTCAGGTTCAAGGTGAATCTGGTGAACGTTTTGCTTTGAAGTTGTGGGTAGACCGCTTTGCCGAAGATGCCGATGTCCATGCGGATAAGCTATGTAAAGACCTAAAGCAGGCTCTGAAAGAAAACACACTGGTCGAAGTTCGATATGATCTGTGGTTGGATTCCAACGACACCCTTCATAAATATATCGTGGCTGAGTAGTATTTGGTGAAAATTTACATCTGCGGCACTTTTGCCGCGGATTGCGGCAAAATAAGTGGAAAATGAGTCAATTACCTATTAAAAGCATCCCCATGCTAATCAATCATCTACAGTCGGTTTTTGCAGAACGCAGTCGCAAGAACCCTTCTTATTCACTTCGAGCTTTTTCCAAGTCATTGGACATGGACTCTTCGACGTTGTCAGCGCTTCTTAGTGGCAAGCGTCCGATGACCACGAAAACAGCGATGAAGATCATCGATCGTCTGGAGATCAATGAGCCTTTGCAGGTGCAAAAACTATTGATGGGAGTCCTGGGAGCTGAGGACGCCCCTCAGTCTTATTCAGATATTGATTTGGATTCTGCGGAAATGATCAGCTCGTGGGAGCATTTTGCGATTCTGGCAGTCCTGGAATTGCCAAAGGCAAAAACAGACACGACCTCCATCGCTAAGCGCTTGAACATTCCTATGGGAGTCGCGTTGGAATGCCTGGTTCGCTTGCAAAAGCTGGGATTGGTCGCAAAAGACACGACTCAGTGGAAGCTGACCGGCAATAATATGTCCACACCCAAGAATATCCCGAGCTCGAAGATCCGCGAGGGTCATCGTCAGTTTATTCACAGGGCGATCGAGTCCTTGGAAAGTCACTCAGTCGATCAGCGTGATATTACGGGCATCACCATGGCGATCAATAAAAAGAAATTGGTTGAAGCCAAAGGTCTGATCGAAGACTTCCGTCGCCGTTTGTCCGCTTTCCTTGAAACAGGGAATAGGGATTCTGTTTATCGTTTGAACGTTCAATTGTTTCCCTTAACTCAGGAGAACCAGAAATGATGAAGCGAACCACTTCGCGGCTCATAATGGCGATTCTCATCCTCTCGGTCGTGGGAGCGGATCTGGTACAGGCTAAACCTGTAAGCAGACAGCGCGTAACCACTTGGGCCATGAGAGAGGGATGGGATCACGGCAATGCAGGGGATTCCTTTGCTGCCGAATTTATCATGACTGCCAAGGACTTGGTTCAACATCTGAAAACTCTGCCAAGCACAGAATTAAAGGGATTCAAAATTGAAACCCTGATTGGTGCGATTGAAACCACTACAGTGCGCAGTGAGCCGGTGCTTTACTATGAAGACGGCCGCGAAGTAGAGGGTATTAATAAGCCAGAGCAAAAGTTAATCCTGATCAATCGTCGCATGTGGCGTGAAAATCGCGTCGAAACCGAGACGTTGCATCGCTATACATTCGTTTTGCACGAATACCTGTGGATTATGGGTATTGATGATACTCAGTACAAGGTTTCGGCACCCATCGTGGCTTTGTTGCCGGTGAAAAATTACGATCCATCCAAATGGTGGAATCCACTGAATCCGGTCAACTATTTGACGTTGAACCTGATCTACAACAGTGGTGGTTGCTCCCTTGAAGGTGCTTCTTTTAATTTGGCGAAGACCGAAGAAATGGTCATGGTCGAAACCAAAGGCGACTGCGGTGATGACTACAGAAAAGTGGTTATAGCCAAGAGCTCGTTGACAGCTCCTCCATCATCCAACGCGCGTGGTACGTTCCATCGTTATCAAGTGGCAGTTCTGGATCGCGATGGAAACAATCTGGGACAGTTGACCTACGAACCCGAGTGGGGTCGTTGTCTTGGTCCACAAACCGGGGCTTGTGCCTCGTCCGGCAAGATGCTTGTCGGTGGTGTTGAAATTATTTTTTGGCTAAGACCGTAAGGATACTCGTATGAAATTAAATTTATTTATTCTAATCAGTGCATTGATGATGACTCCCAAAGTATTTGCTTACTCTGCTTGTGTGGGCGAAACCTATCAGGGAAAAATCGTGATCGTGGAAATCATCACGGATGGCCCTTTGGCAAAAGCGCAAAGCGGTGTGGTTACAGTTGCTGAGGCGGGTGTCGGCAAATACACTTACCAACTGAAGCAAGAAGAAATCGCCCAGTACTTTGAAGGTGGCGACACAAATACCGCGATGGTGGGTTTAGCCGCTTATCAGGCAGGTAACAATCCAGTATGGATCATGTATCGTGGAATCAACTATCACGGTGACCTGGTCGCAGTTCTTCGTGATCCCGCCCGCGTAA
The DNA here is from genome assembly GCF_037996765.1 of Bdellovibrio sp. GT3. Lineage (NCBI taxonomy): Bacteria > Pseudomonadati > Bdellovibrionota > Bdellovibrionia > Bdellovibrionales > Pseudobdellovibrionaceae > Bdellovibrio > Bdellovibrio sp. GT3. The sequence continues at coordinate 536,379 of NZ_JBBNAD010000004.1, forward strand.
AACAACCAGGCAATGAAATGCGCGTATGGCGCGGCCCGGGTTACCCGGCAGACCAACAAAGTCAATTTACCGACGTCATCTGCAATTTCTCTTTGGAGCAATAACCTAAAAGGTCGCGCCAGAGGTGAAGACACACCTTCTCCATATATTAAAATCTTCCAAGCCCTGCCTAACCAGCAGGGTTTTTTTATTGTTTTCATCGTGCGGCAAAGTTGCCGCGGTTTCGGTTTCCAGATTTAGGGGTTTTCATAGAGTCGATGTTAAAAAGGTCCCATCGAAAGATAACAACCTTAACTAAGAACACGGAGTCACTATGAAAACATTGATTTTTGCGACACTCTTACTAATCGGAACATCGGCATTTGCGGGGCCCGCAACGCCGCCAGTGGGAGAACGAGTTACTTTGCACTGTACGTTTACGGAACCCTTCTTTAATATCACGATTGTGGGCTTTGATGTCTATGAAGGGTACACGACTGGGATTGTAAACAAAGGTGATGTCGTTATTTACCAGGATCCATACACATCTGAGGATGGTGTCTATCGCAAAGAAACGACAGTCCTCGCGGCCTCTACAAAAGAAGAAAATGTTGTTGTGAAATTTGATTTGGGTGAGCCTTTGGGGATGCTGGTTCTGCATATGGATCGCCAAGAAAAAGGCTCCGACGGAATGTCAGACGAGGTCTATGATATGTCTGTTACTTCGATTCACCTGAACGGATCACGTTTGAGCAATATCGGCGGCTGTAATTTTGGAAAATAGAAGCTGAGAAGTTTACTAAAAAAAAAGCCCGGGAAACCGGGCTTTTTTTGCAGTGGAGAAAGTATGTCTTCACCTCTGGCGCGACCTTTTAGTCCAAATGCTTTGGCGTGAAGGCCTCCGGGAAGATGTCGCCAAACTTGAAAGTCTTCATTTTACCAGAAAGGTTCGCTGTGTAGATAACAGTCTCTTCGCTACCGAACTCCGCGATCACCTGGCGGCAGAAGCCACACGGTGGCCATGGTTTGTCAGCATCACTGATCACCATCACTTCTTTGACAGATTTGGAAGCGCCTTCGCTGACAGCTTTCCACAAAGCCACGCGCTCAGCGCAGACCGTTCCGCCGTAAGAGGCGTTTTCGACATTGCAGCCGTTAAAAATTTGACCATCCGCCATCAAAACAGCAGCACCGATATGGGCGCCAGAGTAAGGGGCATGGGCGCGTTTTTGGGCAACACAAGCGGCATCGTATAGTTTCTTTTGCATGTCGTTCATAGGTAACTCCTGAAGGTGCGCTTAAAGCGGACTACAAGTCTCCAGTATTTTGGATAGTTCAATCAAGGGTAATCCTTGGATCGCCGTAAAATCCTGGGATTCGATCTTGGAAAACAGCATAATCCCATGCTTTTCGATCTTATAGCTTCCGGCGCAGTCCGTCGGCATGTCCAAATCGACATAGCGTTCAATTTGTTCGCGGCTCATGGACTTCATGTGCATGCGGGTGATGTCGGTGTAGGGAATTGCTTTTTCGCCATCGAAAACGCAGATGGCCGTCACTAGTTCGTGAGTTTTCCCCTGCATGCTTAATAATTGCTCAATGGCCTTTTCGCGAGTGTGCGCTTTGCCAATAATCCGGCCCTCAAAGGAGACCAGCTGATCCCCGCCGATGACCACTTTTCCTTCACCTTTAAGGCTGGCCGCTTTTAGGCGCGCCAGATGCTCCGCCAAGGCGCGGGGAGCCAATGACGGGTCTTTCTCTTTATCTTCATCAATGAGGGGAGGTTGTGCAGTAAAAGGCACAGCCAAACGAGAGAGAAGTTCTTGTCTGTACTTGGAAGTCGAAGCCAGGATCAGTTGCTTTTTCATGTTATCGGTTATATTTCATTTTGCCTGTAAAAACTATAAAAACGGAGTCTTTACAGGGATTTTGCGGTAGAAGGCTGAGCTATGACGAACAAACATCTTCCAGACGTCGCTAAGGAAACTCATACAGAAAAATTCGCTCCCATTGACTGGGTGGGTATGGGTTCCATCGAACTTCCGATTTTGCTGAAACAAGCAGACGGTGTGTATCGTATTCCTGCGCGCGCCGACGCAAAAGTCAGCCTTGATAAAAAACCTTCTCGCGGTATTCACATGTCGCGCTTGTATTTGATCACTCAAGAGACATTGTCCAAAAACGAAATGTCCCTGGGGTTGCTCGGGCAGGCGACAGATGAGTTTTTGAAAACTCACGAAGACCTTTCCACGCAAGCTTTGATTCAGGTTCAGTTTGAAGCTCCCTTGGTTCGCAAGGCTTTGAAAAGTGCCAACCAAGCATGGCGCTCGTATCCCGTGGTGCTTTCCGCCTTCAACGAAAATGGCGTTAAGAAATACTACGTGGAAGCAGTGATCACTTATTCTTCCACGTGCCCGGCATCAGCAGCTCTTTCTCGTCAGTTGATTCAGGATAATTTCAAACAGCAATTTGGTGCACAGTCTTTGGATTTCGATGTGGTTCACCAGTGGTTGGGAACAACACAAGGGATCGTGGCGACTCCGCATGCGCAACGCAGTTTTGCTCGCGTGAAAGTGGAAGTCGGACCGAACTATGACTACGCAAAAATCATCGACGTGATCGAGGACGCTTTGCAGACGGCAGTTCAAGGTGCTGTGAAACGTGAAGACGAACAGGAGTTCGCGCTTCGCAACGGACAGAACTTGATGTTCTGCGAAGATGCGGCACGCCGTGGCAAAGAAGCTCTTGATAAAGAGAATGATATTTTGGATTACGTGGTTGAGTTCAGCCATGTGGAGAGTTTGCATCCGCATAATGCAGTTTCCCATATCTCGGCCGGGAAAAATTTACGTACTTTTTGAAATCTAAGTGATAATGATTGTCAGAACTATGGACTTTAACCCGCCGGGCGTCCTATATATCTTTGTTCGAGGAGCCATGAATGGGTAGAGATTCAGTACCAGTTTTACCAAGACAACATGATGAAGACATCGTGATCCATCACGATCCATTTGATGAGGCTGAACTTAAAAAGATCATTCGTGCGCTTAACCTTAAAGTCACCAGCCAACGTATGGCGATCCTTAAAACTCTTCATGAAGGCCGTCGCCACGTAACAGCTCAAGAGCTTTACGAAAAATTGGCGAAAGACCATCCTGAAATCGGTTTTGCCACTGTTTACCGCTTCCTTCGTACATTGACTGAAGGCGCTTTCGTCACTGAAGTGCGCATGGGCGGTTTGCCAGCTCGATATGAACTTACTCCTAAAGGTCACCATGACCATCTGACTTGCGTGAAGTGCGGTAAGATCTGCGAATTCGAAAATCGCGCGATCGAGCAACTTCAGGAAAAAGTCGCGAATCAATTTGGTTTCGCACTAACCCATCACATCCTGGAACTATACGGCGTCTGCCCAGACTGCCAAGCAAAAGCGGCCCGCTGAAAAGAACCCATCTGACTGCGTTGTCGGGCCTGCGCTTGCTCTTCGGCGTACTTTGAGTACGCCTGCGTAGGGAAGGCGCCTGCCGGTTTTTTGGGATGCGGTGCGGAACCGATGTTGGTTCTGCGGTGCGGTTTTATTATGTGTTGAGTTGGGGATGGGTTTTGCAGACACTCTTTGAGTCTTTGCAAAGGATCCCGTTTTGTCCGTCGAAAGTCTTTACCAACATTTTTTTAAACCTGAGGTGCGTAAGCAAGGTCACGAAGATTTTGCGGCAGGGCTCGCGGTACTTTCAGTGGCGGGTGATGCTCGAATTGAAGGTTATGTAAAGGCATCCAAGCCGGTAAAGGTTTTGTTTGTTGCAGAAAGCATTGCGAGCAACACCTTCACGGTGGATTGCATGTGCTCTTCGGCGGCGAAGGGGACTTTCTGTAAGCACATCTGGGCGATTCTTTTGCAAACCGAGAAAAAGCATTCGGACTTTTTAGATTCAAAAACGAATCTGGAAAAGGGCTCCTTGTTTGAGGTGGTTGAGTCACCATTCAAGGCCAAGCAAGCAGAGTTCAAAAAAATCCAATATCAAAAACAAAAAGAGCGCGCGAAAATTCAACGCCAAGAAATCAAAAACAAAGCAAAAGGAATTTCCAGCAAAACCTCCAAGGGAACCACGTTTTCCCAAGACGTGAACGAGGCCTTTGCATACTTCTCCCTGAACGGTTTTCCAATGGAAAGTGCTTTGGATGAAGAATCACTGAAGAATGCAAAGAAAGTTCTGGCTCGGGTTTTTCACCCGGATAAAGGCGGAACACATGACGAGTCGGTGACATTAAATTATCACTACCAAATTCTGATGGATTATTTGACTTAAAGGGACCTGAGTTTTCGGAGGGGTTAAAATGACCCCGGAATTTGTGGCATGGCTGTTGCTAAGGGGATTCTCACAACTAAAAAAGGGAGAATTTCATGAAACTTGGTAAAATGTTTCTAGCGACGGCTATAGTTTTGGCTTCAACTCAATCATTCGCAGCAAGTGTTTGCACACTAAGCCGTAATTACCATAGCTGCGATGGCAAACAAGTAGCGGCCGATCCGATTAAATCACTGAATACAACAGGGATCCTTCAAGACCTATTGAACCGTGGCTATAAAATCGTGTCCGTAAACACCCCGAGCGCTACCAGCGTGTACTATACCCTGGTAAAAGAATAGTGTAGAGGGGCGGAATATCTGTCCCCACCACCATTAGGTGGGGCGGTGTCGCGCTTTTAAATTGACGAAAGCCCCTTGTACGGCCCATTGTGTGGGGCATAACAACACTCGGGGAGAGTCTATGAAATCAGTAACTGAATTTCCGTATTTTACATTGAATAAAGGTCTTTCTGCAAAAGCAGAATTGACTGGCAAAACACCTGAGGAAATTCAGGCTAGCTTGGGTGAGACTTTCAAATTCGAAGGCGAAAAATTGACTCACTTCATGCACGCTCTTGAAGTTGCAGCGACAAACTCTGGTGCAAATCTTCGCCGTGTCTTGGTAGTGACTTTCGCTGAAGGCGAAAAGGTACCTGCTAAAGCAATCCAAGCAGAAGCTTTCCACTATGTTCCTGACTTTGTTCCAACTGCTAAACCAGCAGCTGAAGCGCCAACTGGTAAGGGCGGTCCTCGTAAAGGTGGCGGCGGTAAAGGTGGCGATAAAAAAGGCGGTTCTCCATGGGGTATGTCTCCTGAAGAATTGGCTGCAAAAAAAGGTAAAGGCGCTGCTGCAAAAGCTTAAGTCTTTGTACTTTAAAAGTTACCGAAAAGGGGACGCTAAAAGCGGCCCCTTTTTTTTTGAGCAGGATACAAATGTTGCTCAAAGACACTCTTGATGCGCCAAGGCGTTGGGCCAGAAAGTTGTGCGGCTTACCCAACAGGCGTACACTTTCAGGCTATGTCACAAGCAGAAGATGGAATCGTAGTAAAAGGCGCCAATGAACATAATCTGAAGAATGTCAGTGTGACCATTCCTCGGAACAAAATCACCGTGTTCACCGGGCTCAGTGGCTCCGGGAAATCCTCTTTGGCTTTTGATACGGTCTATGCCGAAGGTCAACGTCGTTACGTTGAAAGTCTTTCCGCCTATGCTCGTAACTTTTTGGAGCAACTTAAAAAGCCCGAAGTCGATTCCATCACCGGCCTGTCGCCAGCAATCGCCATAGATCAAAAATCTGTCAGTAATAATCCGCGTTCGACGGTGGGCACAGTCACTGAAATTTATGATTTCCTGCGCTTGCTTTATGCCAAAGTGGGCGTGCCTGAATGTCCAACACATCATATTCCGGTCAGCTCTCAAACTCCGCAGCAGATCATCGATGAAGTCGCCAAGAAAGGCCAGGGAGCAAAGTTTTATGTCTTGGCCCCTATGGCATCCGGGAAAAAAGGGGAGTTCTTAGCTGAGTTCCAACGCTGGGCTAAAAAAGGTTTCGTTAAAGCCAAAGTCGACGGAAAAATGATCGACCTTGATAAGGCCACCAAGCTTGCGAAAACCAAAACCCATGACATCGACCTGGTCGTGGATCAATTGATTTTGAAAGACTCCCTGAAGCTTCGCCTTAGCGAAAGTATTAATACAGCACTTTCCATGGCAAATGGCCGTGTGATTATTGAAACTTTGGATGGCAACCGAACGAATTACTCCCTGCATTCTGCGTGTCCAATTTGTGGCTATAGCTTTCCGGAAATAGAACCACGCATGTTCAGCTTCAATAATCCGCGCGGCGCCTGTCAGACCTGCAACGGCCTGGGGACTTTGGATTTGGTGGAAGAGGAATCCTTTTCTGATGGTGAAGTGGGCGGTAAAAAACTTGATAAAGTGGTTTACAAATACAAAGGCAAAAAAACTTCTGACGAGGACGATGAAGAAGGCGAGGACATGGTTCTGCATGACTGCCCTGATTGTCATGGCTCCCGCTTAAGACCTGAAGCCTTGAATATCAAAGTCGCCGAAAAAACAATTTCTGAGATGGCAACCATGAGCGCTGCTGATCTGCGCGAATTTGTTGGTGATATCAAGTGGACTAAAAAGAACGAAATGGTGGCAGAAAAGATCACCAAGCAGATTTCGGATCGTTTGGATTACCTGATTCGTGTGGGAACAAGTTATCTGTCGATGAATCGCTCTTCGCGCACATTGTCGGGTGGGGAAGCACAACGTATTCGTTTAGCCAGTCAGTTGGGATCCTCCTTGATTGGTGTTTTGTATGTGATGGATGAGCCTAGTATCGGTTTGCATCCGCGCGATCATCATCGCCTGTTGGATATCATCGGTGAACTCAAGGAGCGTGGAAACACGATCCTTTTGGTGGAGCATGATGAAGACACTATTCGTTATGCGGATTTCGTTGTGGACCTGGGACCTCGTGCAGGTCGCTTGGGTGGCGAGAAAATGGCGCAAGGCACTCCGGAGGAGTTGGAAAACAATCCCAACTCTTTGACCGGTAAATACCTCAAAGGCGAAGTGCGCATTCCTGTGCCAAAAAAACGCCGCACAGGCAATGGCCAGTTCCTTGAACTCAAAGGTGCGACGGGAAACAATCTGCAAAACGTGGATTTGAAAATTCCGCTGGGAACTTTGACTGCGGTGACCGGGGTTTCTGGTTCCGGCAAATCGACGTTGATCATCGATACTCTTTACAAGATTCTGGCGCAGAAGTTTTATAAAGCTCTGGCGGAACCGGCACCGTTTAAGAAAATCGAAGGCCTGGATAAAATTGATAAAGTTATCGATATCAATCAACGCCCTATCGGGCGTACGCCGCGCTCCACACCAGCGACCTACGTGGCGTTGTTTCCGATGATTCGTGATCTGTTCGCCAATCTTCCGGATTCTAAATTGCGAGGTTACGAACCAGGGCGATTTAGTTTCAATGTTAAGGGCGGCCGCTGCGAAACGTGTATGGGACACGGGCAGATCCGCGTGGAGATGCACTTTTTAAGTGACGTGTTTGTGACCTGCGATACCTGTTTGGGGAAACGCTACAACCGCGAGACTTTGAACATTAAGTACAAGGAAAAGTCCATCGCCGATGTGCTGGATATGAGTGTGGGTGATGCGCTGGAGTTTTTCAAAAACCACAGCCACATCCATCGCAAGCTGGAAACTCTTCACAGAGTCGGTTTGGATTACATGACCCTGGGGCAAAGCTCGACAACATTGTCGGGCGGTGAGGCGCAACGGGTGAAGCTTTCCAAAGAGCTGTCGCGCCGTGGAACCGGCAAAACTCTGTACATTTTGGATGAGCCAACAACGGGATTACATTTCGATGACGTCAGAAAGCTGGTCGAATTGCTGCAGGAATTGGCAGATCAGGGCAATACTGTCCTGGTTATCGAACACGCGATGGAGGTGGTTAAAACTGCCGATCACGTGATTGATTTGGGACCTGATGGTGGCAAGTACGGTGGGCGCATTGTCGCGGCCGGAACTCCTGAAGAAGTCGCCAAAATTAAAGACAGCGAAACCGGAAAGTTCTTGAAAAAGATCCTTAAATAGAATTACGTGGTGGAATGCTTAAATATTTCACTGGTTCTATTTTAATTACGATTATTGGTTTAATTGCGTCTTTCTTCGTCGGTCAATATTACGGCGGAACAGTGGCTGCGGGCTTGCAGGCTTTGTTCATCGCTTCGGTGTTGGCGGTGCTAGAGATTTCACTTTCATTTGATAATGCCATCGTGAATGCGACGGTTCTTAAAGACATGACTCCGGTTTGGCGTCATCGCTTTTTGACCTGGGGTATGTTGATCGCGGTCTTCGGGATGCGTTTGGTATTCCCTTTGGCCATCGTCGGAGTCATGGCTCATATCAATCCGTGGGAAGCCCTGGTTATGGCGGCGACACGTCCGGATGAATATGCGGCGTTGATGCTAGCGGCCCATTTGGAAGTCGCAGCCTTCGGTGGAACTTTCTTGTTGATGGTGGCGTTAAGATTCTTCTTTGATGCGGAAAAAATCGAACACTGGGTGTCGTCAGTCGAAAAACCCATGTCGTTTTTGGGACGTATTGAAGCCATTGAAATCGGTGCCGCATTAATCATCCTGATTACGATTTCTCATTTTATGCCGCAGCAAAACGAAGCCCATGCCTTCCTGAAAGCAGGTTTGGCAGGGTTGATCGTTTTCGTCGCTGTCGACGGAATTGGTGCCTTCATGGAGGCCTCTGAAGAAACAATGCACAATGTGCACAAAGCAAGTGCTGCAAGCTTCCTGTATCTGGAAGTACTGGATGCATCCTTCAGTTTCGATGGTGTCGTGGGTGCATTCGCGATCACGCACAATCTTTTCATCATTATGATTGGTCTTTCCATCGGCGCATTCTTTGTCAGAAGTTTGACGATCATGTTCGTGGAAAAAGAAGCCCTGGCGAAATTCGCATACCTTGAGCATGGCGCTTTTTACGCGATCTTTGTGCTTTCGATGGTGATGCTAACGGCGCCGTTCCTGCATATTCCAGAGTGGGTGACGGGTCTTTCTGGCGCGATTATTCTTGGGGTTGCTTTCCTGTGGTCTTTGAAGAAGGGTCCGCAAGAATCTGTATAGCCGAAGCTGCCATGATAATCAGAGCGCCGAAAGCCTGAAACCAGGAAAGGCGCTCTTGCAGCAGTAAAAATCCAAACAGTGCCGCAAACGGGGATTCCAGCAGGAAAATCATGCTCGCTGTAGAGTCCGACAAAACCTTTTGCGCCCTGATCTGAATCGAAAAAGCAATGATACTGGAACCTAAACCCAACATTGCAACTCCCGCCCAAGCCTCCCACGGAGCTGTCATGTTGACTGACTTTTGCGTCAATAACAGTGGACTTAGCAGGAGTAAAACCCAAATCGACTGAAAATTGTTAAAGCGAAAGGCATTGTCCACTTTGTGGGTGATTCTGCCGATGTAAATGATATGTCCTGCCGCCAGTACGGAGCAGGCCAGTGTCCAAAGGTCACCGGTGTTAACGTCAGTGACATTCGCATCCATCAACACGAAGGTTCCCGCCAAGGCCACAAAAGCCAAAGCATAATTCAGCAGACTGCTGCGGGTTTTGAAAATCAGCGTATTGATCAAAGGCACCAGAATCACATAAAGGCTGGTGATGAATCCGCTTTTGGTGGCGGTGGTGTATTGCAGTCCGATCGTTTGCAGGATCAGCATGCCGCCCAAAAAGAATCCTGCCGGGAGAGCTTTTTTAAAGTCCGATTTCATGGAGGGAAGGCCTGCAGGTCTGAAATACAGGTAGATCAACTCCCCAAAAACAGAGGCGATTAAAAAACGATAGACCATCGCTTCGACAGGTGAGAATGCACGAAGGGCAAATACGGTCGCGACGAAGCCAAAGCCCCAAAGAGCTCCGGCCAGAATCAATTCAATGGCGGCGCGATTTTTCGTCAGCACAACCTAGTCGAAAGCTTCCGACCAGATCTTGTTTTTTTCGATACCATCAACTTCGATCAGCTGATGTTTAACTTCTTTGATCATTCCACCATTGCCACACATGTAGAATGTCGTCGGGATGTTTTTGTAATCAAACTCTGAAATGAAGTTTTGGATGTAACCCTTTTTTCCGGTCCATGATTCCTGAGGGCGACTTAGAACAAACTCAAATTTGAAATCAGGAAGTTCTTTGGCAAGGGCCTCCAGCTCGGGCTGATAGTACATGTCTTTTTCGCTGCGAACACCAAAAAGCATGCGATAGCGTAAATTTGGATACTGCTCTTTCTTGGAAAGCAGGTAGCAAATGTGCTGGGAAAGTCCTGTGCCCGTATTCAGGAAAACAATTTGTTCAGTCGGTGGCTCCTGGAAGAAGACTTTGCCGAAGGGGCCGGTGAAATTCACGGTTTCGCCGCCTTTAAGATTCCAAACAAACGTCGAGGCGATTCCGTTTTCCACGAATTTGAAAAGGAGACGGAAGCCGTTGGGCGTTCTGTCATCACTTGCGATAGAGTAGGCACGCAAAACAGGTTTTGCTTCGCCTTGTGGAACATTCAACATTACAAATTGACCAGCTTTAAATTTGAATTCAGCAGGAGTTTCTGTCTTTAGCACCAATTCGCGAACTGTCGGCGTGTGATCGATGATTTGTTCGACTTTCATGTGATAGACGGTGCGTGCTGAAGACATTTTTTCTCCTTCGGATAAGAGCCAGTCATAATCCGAAAATACCAGACAGTCCAACAATTTAGCTTGTTGATTACGAATCAATTAAATAAACTTATGGGCAGTGAGGGAGTCTTCGTGAATAGTGCACAGCATCTGATTTTATCTCTTATTGCAGTATTGAGTTTGTCTGCTCAAGCACAAGAAAATCTGGAAACGGCAGCTACTGCCGACGAAATTCCTGCTCCGCAGCAGTCCCTGATGAAGTCGGCGGCAAATAAGGAATACCCTAAACCTATGTTCTTTGATCAGCTCGATAATGGTGTTTTATTGCCGCCTCTTGAGCTGGAGTACGATTTATCGATCCAAAACGGCAAAACCTTGAAGTTGGGGCCGGTTTTCATCAATCAAAGCACATTTAATTTTCAATTAAAGCCGTTAGGGCAGGCACACCCTCAGCTGGCGAAAGTTTTGTCTCCAGAGCAAAGAAATTTAGAAACCCTGATCATTGATTGGCCTGTGGAGCTTTTGGGATCTGCAAATCTGGAAATGATCTCCAGAACAGGAAACGTCCTTTGGCAGTACGAAATCACAGAGGTTGAGCAGAAAAAATGGAGTGCGCAGACCCAGGCTTGGCGTGCGAGTTTGATGGCACAAAAAGTTCCCGCAGCAGAGCTGACCAACGCAGGATTTTTTGGCAGCGCCTTTGCGATTCCGAACTTCAAAGCCGCGGGCAGTCCTTTTGGAAAGCTAAATGAGATCTTTCGTTTCTGTTTGTCCCACCAGGTGGGGCGTGGTTACACACGTCTTTGTTCTCAGTGGTACGGGAATCAAAAACTTGAAGACGGAAAAATGGTTTTGGGGAAAGCACGTGTCGACGTCACAACTCCACGGGTTTTGTTAAACAACCAGGAATCCTTGATGCGTCAGTCTGTGCCGGCGCAGTCGGAAGGACCGACGGCTTTCTTTGCGGAGTTGGCGACGGGCGAAAGTTATGAGTTCCTGGTTGAACCCAACAAATTGCAGCTGATGGATATTGCCGATACAGCACGTCCGGGCACGTTGCGTATTGTGGGTTATGAAACCCGTCCCATCGGGCGTTCGGTGCTGCTGAATCCGGATCAGTATCTTAAAATCACCAAGATGTTTGGTTTTGAGTCGACAATCGGGGACGATCGTAAGTATTGGGCCGCGGCTTTGCAAAAAGATGACGCCAAAGTTTATCTTCCGGGCAAAGGCGGCGGCGTATTCAAGCAGCGCTTTGAATTGTCTGTCATTCCACGTCGTCAGGCTCGTCTTTATTTGCACGAACGTACTCCGACAGGAACGTACAACGATAACATCAAGATCTTTGGTCGTAAGCTTAAAGACGTGGCTTTGAATACGGATCAAAACTCGGTTTCAGTCGAAAAGAATGAACCGGATGAATTCACCTGGAGATTCAAAGCGACAGAGCGTGGTGAAATCAACCGCTCTTACATGAATTTGAATTTCGAAGGTCAGCAATACCGTTCGTATTTTGAAATTTACAAAGGCTTTCCACGAGAGCTTTCAGCGCGTCTGTCCGTAGCGAAGTCCTCAGCGGATTTTGTTTTCATGAGTGAGGTGGCTTACAATCAGTGGTTCGAGGATCTGTTCACTTGGACGAACTACTGGATTTCCCGCCAACGCTGGGGGATCAGTGCCAAGTATTTCCGCTCTATGAATGAAATCAAAGTCAGCACTGCCGGTCGTACAGCCCCGTTGGATGTGTTAACGGTGGATCTGAAGTACCGATTTGTTCCCGGTCTTTGGAATCGTGATGAAACAGTCGGTATGATGGCCTCTTATCAGAACGTGAACTTTGGTGATCTTGCGGCTCCCATGGTGGGTGGCGGTATTTTCTGGGCGCGTTCCATGCCGAAACTTTTTGATGATCTATTCAATCTGGTTCCGTTGTTCCGTTATCCAAAATGGGTGGATGTTGAGTTCATTTACTATGCGCAAAGTATGAAGGAAAATGTGAAGTTGAATTCCTCCATGTCCCTGAACTTCCACGGTAAGGTGCTTTGGACGGATACTTTGTTCGGTGAGGCGGGCTTTGGTATCAAACGATATGCCTTTGTTGATTCTGAAAAAAATCAAAAAGCGGAGCTGAACACCTTCTACGGTACCGTGGGAATGGGCCTTAGTTTCTAAGCTGAGTGCCCCTCATTGTTCCCTGTCTAAGCTTTAAACAACTGTAAACGCTCTTAGTGCTGCTCGGGCTGGTCCCGAGTTTGCTCCATGGGAGTCCATGGATAAATTCATAAAAATATGGATGGTGGCCGCTTTGTCAGCTGTGTGTTTTCAAACGGCGCATGGCGCGGATTCAAAGGTAATCAATGACTCGCTGGTGAAGGATCTTTCCTGCCGGAACTTGTCTGTGGATTCCATTTATTCCGCAATCTATCCTCGCACGGCATTTCATACTTATTATCATTTGCCGGTCCAAAACTGGTATTTCAAATCCGGTGGCCCGGCGTTGGGCGTTTGCTGGGGACTGGCCAGTGCCCAAAGAAAAATGTTCTACCTTGCGCGATTTGACGAGAAAGAAGAGCTTTCCAAGGATGAGCTGATGCGCAGAACCCTTAATATGGTTCGTGGTCATGATCTGAGCCCGCAACAAGTGGGTGAGGGTAACGTGCGTATGGTGAAATCACCCATAAATCGCTACGAAGTCTTAAAGTATGCCGATGATTCGTTATTGCATTCGTGGATTAGAGAGCCAATAAACCCAGAGGGTATTTTTCCTTTGATCAACAAAGGGTACAAAGAGGAAGTCCGTGGTAAATCTTATTGGAAGACCTTCAAGCTGGATGTGGAACGGGCCCAGCAAGAGCGTTTCTTCAGGTTTTCGAACTTATCCATGGTGGTTGGCGACGAGGATGATCGTGGGACAGTGGAGAACATGCTGACTTTCAGTGCGTTGAAAAAGAATCTTGAGACCCATCGCCTGACCCTTTTGAATTTGCGTTTTGGGCGAATGGATCAACACGTTGTTGTAGCCAAAGATTTGAAGGTTTTTGACAATAAGGTTGCCATCTTCGTTTATGATTCGAATCAGCCACTGACTGAAAACGTCATCTGGTACGACATGGAAAAGAAATCCTTTCACTCGCCGGGAGTATATCAGGGAGTGAAAAGTGAGGGTGACCCCAAGCGTGCCATCGGTGTATACATAATGGATGAAGAAGAACGTGGGCCGATTGAGGCCGCGATGTTGCGACATTATCAAAAAGAGTGCACTAAGTAGGTTGGACCGGAGAGAGCATGGCGATTAAAATAGTAATAGCGTGTGCTCTTGTCCTGATTGCCCTCGCGATGTATACAGCTTAGAAATAGGCGAAGATTCCGGCGCTACCTGTGAAGCCCGTATTTGCGTAATAGCCACCCGTGACGGTCTGGCGTTCATACATATAGCCCAATTCAATACGAAAACATGCCGAGCTTGAAGTCGGAAACCATTTTACCACCATGCCACCAAAAGCATCAGCAATGTCAAATTTGGTTCCGTTACCGCGATCGGTGTTGCCAAATGCACCCCATGCCGTCAGACCATAAATAAAAGCTTCCCCGGTGATATTGGGAATTAAGTTATAGTCGCCAAAGGCGCCGACTTTCCAGGTGCTGGAAGTAACGTCATTGGCGTGATTCATAGTAAATTGCAGCAATGGGCCGAATTCATAGGTTGCAAGATTCCATCCATAGCGCGCAGTCAAGCTCATGGAAGATTCGCTTGTCGCATTCTCAGCATCAGACTTGGTGTTGGAAAATCCAAAATTCAATCCGATGGAGTTATCCCGTGTGGGCATCCCATCGTTGTCACCAAACTGATCCTGGGAAATCAGGTCGTAAACGGCCCCCGGTGCAAGTGGGGCATTGCTTTCAATGATGGCAGTGTTGCCTTTGACTTTACGAACCTTGATTTTCTGTGCATACGCGGAGCCAGCAGACAGAGATATCAGTGTGAAAATCAAAAAAAGCAGTCTCATCTTGGCTCCTTGTATTAGCGGTATCTTTATTTTTAGAGTGAACCATAAGGGAGTCAACGGGAACTTGTCTCACTCTGAGAATCTGCGTCTCAGGGAGGTTAAGTTTATCCAGACCAAGGCCGATGAGTTTTTAAGGGAATGAAGGGAGTGGCATGTCTTCGAAATGGGGAAATATTCCGTCGTGGGCTTATGATTCCGCGAAATCGTTGATGCAAACTTTGAAAATTGTCGACCCGGAAACCTATGCGCACTGCTGCCGTGTCGGAGAGTTGTCACGCAAGCTGGCCCGGGATGCGGGATTGAATGAATACGAACAAAAGCTCGCTGAGTTTGCCGGACTCTTTCATGACATCGGCAAAATGGGTGTTTCTCAAAGCATTATTGCCAAACCAGGAAAACTGGATCCCAAAGAGCAGGAGATCATGCGCTCACACCCGGTAATGAGCGAAGAAATCATTCAGCCACTGGCCTCTCATAAGTTCTTTGAAACCATCCTGCCGGCGATTCGTGGACACCACGAACGTGTCGATGGGACGGGATATCCTGATAAAATTGCCGGAGATAAAATCGATATCCTGGCGCGTGTGATTCTGGTGGTGGATACCTACGATGCGATGTCGCAGACCCGTGCTTACCGTAAAGGACTTCCTGACGAAGTGGTGTACGAGGAACTTGTGCGTTGTTCCGGCACGCAGTTTGACTCTCAGTTGGTTAAGATATTCCTGCAGGCTCATCCGCATTGGGCGGATCAGGGGAATGATCAGGAAACCGAACATCTGATCATCCGCAAAATTGCATAAAAAAAGCCTCCGATCAGGAGGCTTTTTTGTTTTTAGGAAAGAACAATTACTTTTGTTTGTTCGTGCTTTCAAAGATCTTGTCAGCCGATTTGGCGACGAAGCCCTGATAGAACTTTCCGTTTTCCATTTTATAGCGTTTTGCAAATTCATAGTAGCAACCTGGAATGTTATGGGTGCCATCGTTGAACTTCACCGGAATTTCAGATGCCATCGTGGAGGATTGCTCCAGGTAATCCGCCTGAGTGCCTTTTACCAAACCACCTGATTTATTCAAAACAACGCCTTTGTCTTGCAGGTAATCATTCAGATAGTTGATGTCCTGAAACTTTTTAAGATTGTTGATGTTCACAGTGAAATGGTTGGGACGGAAGCCATAAGCCGCCACCCATGAAGCGTATTCGGATTCTTTAGCCAGCTCCGAGTACAATTCAAAGGAAATATCCCAAGGGCGACCACACATCGAGAAGTCTTCGCTGTCGATCACGCTTTGTGGAATGGAATCAGCCAGTTTGTTCAGTGTTTCGCGAATGAACGGAGACACCTTTTCCAGTTCCAGCTCGGAAATGAAAATTTTTGGCATCTTTTCATCAGGATGTTCGAAGTGAAGTGCAAAAAGCTTTTTTTCAGTGAAGATGTAGGGTTCGCCTTTTTGTTCGTAACCGAATTTTTTGAACTGTTTGGCCAAAGACTCGATACCAAGGCGAGGATGATTAAAGGTACGAAGGGCAATGTGGTCATTCAAGACAGTTTCGCCTTCAGCGACAAACATGTCGTGAATGCGTTTGGCTGCCGGATTTAGTTTGCAGTAATCTGCCCACATATTTTCTAGTAATGTATCAAGGGTCATGTTGTCTCCCGTTTAGAAATAAAGGATACTTCTGTTGGCAATTCGGAGCAATGGAAGCACTTGGCTTAAAGCGTTAATGTCGGAGCGTAAATGAGTACAATTCCTGAGATCCAACAAATTGAATCCCGCATCCTGAGCTTGGGTAATTCTGTGCGTTCTGAGGTTCTGGCCTACAGCCAGGATGGAGACAGTAAATTGCCAATTTATAAAATTACATTCGGTTCTGAGGATCCCCAGGCTCCGGTTTTGGGAATCGTGGGCGGGGTCCATGGACTTGAGCGCATCGGTGCACAGGTGACTGTTGCGATGATGAATTCATTCTCTGAACTTGTGCGCTGGGATCGACAATTGCAAAGAACCCTGCAGGATGTTCGGGTGTTTTTCATTCCGACCGTGAATCCGATTGGAATTTTGCGCAAAACCAGATGCAATCCACGGGGTGTGGATTTGATGCGAAATGCTCCGGTTGATGCAGATAAACCAGCGCGCTGGCTGGGTGGGCATCGTTACTCCAATAAACTTCCGTGGTATCGTGGCAAAGAAAACGAACCGATGGAAGTCGAATCTTTGGCGCTGATCAAGGGAGTACAAAAGGAAATCGCAAGCAGCCGCCTGGCGATCACTTTGGATTGTCATTCGGGATTTGGCTTGCAGGATCGACTGTGGTTTCCTTATGCCAAAACTCAAAAACCGTTTCCGGAGTTGGGCTTGGTTCATTCCTTTAAAAATCTGTTGGATCAAACCTATCCACATCACTTTTACAAAGTGGAGCCTCAGGCGGGAACGTACACCACACATGGAGATTTGTGGGATTACCTGTACTTGCAGCACAACGGTGTTGCGCAGGGAAAACAATACCTGCCATTGTGTCTGGAAATGGGTTCCTGGATGTGGGTGAAAAAACATCCGTCTCAGTTATTCAGAGCGGATGGTCCGTTTAATCCATTGATTGGTCATCGTCATCAGCGGACTTTGCGTCGTCATAACACTCTTTTAGAGCTGATGATTCGCGCCGTTTCCAATCCTGAAGCGTGGGCGACTTTGACCTCAGAGCAGAAACTTCACCATGAAGAAAAGGCGCAGGAGTTGTGGTATGCAGGCACCTAGAAAGTGGATTTTGTTACGAGGGCTTGGTCGCGGTAAGGGACACTGGGGGACATTCCCTCAGGAAATGCAAAAATTTTTTCCTGAAGATCAAATTGAGATGATCGATCTGCCTGGAAACGGGGAGCGCAATCACGAGCAAAGTCCTCTCGCGATCAAACAGTATGTCAAAGATCTGCGTGCAAATTCCAAATTTGTCTCTCAAGGAGAGTCGTTTCATTTATTGGCGATTTCCCTCGGTGCCATGATTGCAGCGCAGTGGTTGCACGATCATCCGGATGAAATCATCAAAGCGCATTTGATTTGCACCAGTTCGTCCGGCACCTCTCCATTTTATCATCGCTATCAGATGCATAACTATCTTCCGACCTTGAAGTTATTTTTGGCCGGGACAGATCCGGTGGCCTACGAGCGAGCCATCCTGGAAATGACGACGAACGATCTGAATAGACGGGCGGCAGAGTTTCCTGGATTTGTGGAGTATACAAGAAAGTATCCGGAGGCCCGCGGAAATGTCCTTCGTCAGTTGTTGGCGGCGTCACGATTCAAAATTCCTAAAAAGCTTCCCAAGGAAGTGAACTTAATGGGCAGCTATGGCGATCGCCTGGTTTCCCCGCACTGCACTTTGCAATTGGGAAGACTGTGGGGAGTGCAGCCCAAGATGCACGATTCTGCAGGACATGATCTGCCCATCGATGCCCCCCAATGGGTGCTGGAGCAGTTACTCTAAATAAGGGTGCCTTAGTTCACAGAAAGATTTTCAGAAGAGTCCTCAGGTCTATTGTATTCGATCTGATGGTTTTGGGAAACAGGGTGTCGTTGACAGCTTTTCACTCTTAATATTCTCTACTGGCTGGACTTAAATCCAGAGGAGAACGTGAGGGGAACAACCTATCTGCTGGCGCTGTTAATCAGTGTTTTTGCAGGCTCCAATTCCATCGCCGCTGAATCCAGCCTAAGAATTCCGAAGTCGGAGGGCGTCAGCAAAGTCAAGAATCCTGAGAAATCAGAGGATTCCAGGCCGGCGTACGTCTACGGCCAAATTCGTATGGAAGGGATGCAGTACTTCACGGCTATTCCGGATTCTCCGCAACTTTCAAACTCTCAGCTTTTATCCGCGCGACTTTCTGTTCTTAAGGAAGCAAGTTGGATCGATGGTGCGTTCGATGTGACTGGTGGTACTTACTTTGCCCGTGGTCAGAATCACATGATTTTGCACGAGGCTTACGTGGCTTCCAAGGGTGATGAGTTCAAAGTTTTTGTCGGTCGCAAAAAAAAGGACTGGAGTGACATCGATCACCGCTGGAACCTGGGTTTGTGGCAACCGTATTTGACTTTGGATGCGCTTCGTCCCGAGGAAGAGGGGCTGACCGGTATCTTCTTTGATTATAACAAAAAGAACTATCAGGTTTTGTTGATGGTCACTCCCATGTTTATTCCAAGCATGGGGCCGGATGTTCGCGAGGAAGGCGGCGGCTTGGTTGCTGACAATCGCTGGTATCGAGCACCATCACGCGATTACGCATTCAACTCCCGTATTAATCAGATTACATACAAATTGGATATTCCCGAGCAAGCGAAACTCGTAAATAACGGTGGCGCTTCCATGATGACTCGAATCGGGGATAAATCAAAAGGGACTTGGGTTGTGGCCAGCGCCGGGTACCTGCCAGTGAATGATCTGTTGTTGAAACGTCAGGCGTTTAAGCAAACATCGGCAGATAAAGTCGATGTGACGGTTTCACCAGCGGTGACGTATCACAAGATCGCTTCCGTGGACGTCGGTTATTCTTTTAAAGCTGTTAAAACCACGATTTCCGCCTTAACAGATGAGCCTGAAGCGAAATTGCCGGAGGAAGAGTGGAGTATGCAAAGCTTGAAGCCACTGCAGGCTTATTCTGCAGCGGTGGATTTTGCTTTGAACGATATTATCACTCGCCCGATTGCCGTGCAGATTTCTTACTTGAAAGTGGTGGGTGGCTCCATCGTGGATATCGATTCCACGGGCGTTCCTGATGATTTCACACTTTATGATTCACGTATGAAGTTTTCCAACAGCTTGATGTTGCAGTTGGAAGGTCAGGTGGCAACCTGGTTCAGACGTCCGTTGGTGACGCGAATCAAATACCGCTATGACTATGATCAACGGGGCTCTTTGTTGAACACAGAGTTTCAATATTTCCCCACGCAGAAATGGGCCGTGGTGCTGGGCGGAGACGTTCTGGGTGTTCAGGATGAAGGGCATTTGCCTTCCAGTTTCCTGAATCAGTTCCGTGCCAACGACCGTTTCTATGGAGGCATGACATATGTTTTCTAAGAACTCTTTGATCGCCACTTTGATGGCGGCTGTGGTTGTATTTACTGCGGGATGTGATTCTAAAATCGGTGAGGCCCCACCTGAAACTGAAGCTCACGAGTATGCGGGTGCCTCTTGCCTTTCCAATACCGGTCCGGTGATTCAGGATTTTATCGCTGGCGAAGCACAAGATGGCGAGATCAATGCCCTGTGGAATTGCTTGAGTGGGGCAGTGCACAGTTTTCAGAGATATGTGCGTGGTAGCGACAAGTCCCGCTATACTTCTCAGGAGCTTGCGACGTTCATTGAAAAGAACTTCATGGACCAGACCAAGTCTCCGCATATCAGCCCGGAACTACAACTTGAGTTCATGAAGCTTAAGCAGTTGTTCTTGGGTGGAA
The DNA here is from genome assembly GCF_037996765.1 of Bdellovibrio sp. GT3. NCBI lineage: Bacteria > Pseudomonadati > Bdellovibrionota > Bdellovibrionia > Bdellovibrionales > Pseudobdellovibrionaceae > Bdellovibrio > Bdellovibrio sp. GT3. The sequence goes on from NZ_JBBNAD010000004.1 coordinate 556,372, forward strand.
ATGTCAATTACCTGACGCAAAAAGAACTGACTCGTTTGCAGGATGTATTTGCTCTGCTTAACGGCATCACTCTGCGCATGAATCCGTACATGAAAATCATGGTTCTGAAGTGGGCTGTATCGGAAACAAACCAGGTTCAAAGGGACATGCAGTTTTTTGAAGATGCCAATAAGGAATTGCAGAACTCTGCAAAATCCCTGGCCGTGCATATCGAAAACAATGGTCAGGCATACAACATGTCTGATTTCGTCGCATTCCTGGATCAGTTGTCAGTGGCTTTGAAAGAAGACTGGTCGGCGGTGGAGTTGGTTCGCACCTACATGCCGGTGGTTAAAAAAGTTAAAAAAGCCCTGGCGGGTGGTAATGAACATGCCATTGCTCCCAATGAATGGCGTCGTTTCAGTTTGTTGGGTGCCCGTGGTTACATTCAGTACCTGCGATATCACTATTTTATCGAGGAAGTCCCGGAAACCGACACGGGTTATCGTCTGACCTATCTGGCGCGCACAATGGAAGATGTGCTTTCCGTATTCCATGATCTGGTTTCTGAAAAACCAGAGGGCGTGGTTTCTCGCGAGGAAGTAAATGATCTGTTGCTGACTTTCTCAAAGGTTTGGCCAGAATTTAAAATCTCCTCAAAAATGATCATGGAATCCATGAAGGTGAAACAGCTGATCTTTGGTGGCAGTATGGACTCATTTACCACAAATGATTTCAAGACCGCTCGGATGAAGGTGAACCGCCTGAAGGTGTTGGTTGAAAAGTTCCTGCCATATTATCCGATCTACAGTCGTGACTGGGATCCTCAGATGTATTCCTTCGAGGAAGCCCAGAAGTATTTCGCGGACGCGCAAAGTGTTTTGGAAAATTCTGGCACTGAGCTCGGGGCTTTGGTTGAAGGTCCTTACGACCTCAATGACCTGATTGTGCTTTTGCGCGAATACGAAAAACTTTATCCTTACAAACCAAAAACAGGGGATGCGAAAAAAGACTATGTTCCTTTAAGCGAACAGCTGCAAAAATTAATGCCGCTGATAGTGGATGGCAAGAACATGGTCTTTGGCGGCAATGACTCCACGTTGTCGAAAAAAGTCTGGAGCCCTTTGATGGCCCTGGGGGCTCGTGTTTACATGAGTTCCTTGTACCACCATTACTTTGTGTCGGGTAAGGCTTTGGATGAGGCGCAGACGCTTACGTCGGTTTCCATTTTCACCAATCAAAGTTTGAATCTGGCCCGGGATATTCTGGTTAAAAAATCGTCTCATCAGTTGTCGATCAAAGAAATCATGTTGATTGCGAACCGTCTGAATCAGGCAGGGTATATGCCTGAAAAAACCAAGATGGACTCCTTAAAGACCTTGATTGATCTTGTGGTGAACAATGTTCTGGTTTCGCCGGAAGACCGTCTGGGGAATTACGTTCCGAATGCGATCACGATGCACTCCCTGGAGTTGTTGCGTGAAGAAGTGCAGATCTGGGTGGATACAGAGATCTTCTTTTCCAAGCTGACTCGCAAGTTCAATAAAAACGATGGCCTGCGCCCTCGTGATTTTGCTGAGGCTATTGAAAAAGGTCGTACCAATATTGATAGCTCAGCGGCTCTGCGCGAAGGTTTGAAAGAGCTGGGCTTTGCTGTCAACACTCCGGCGCCGATGACGATTGATTCCAAAGGTCGTTTGTATATTTCCCGTGAACTGGCTCAGGTCTATGACCGTGCCTCCATGGCACAGCTGAATTTGAATCGTATGTTGGCGCGTGTGATGATGCGCTCGTTTGCTGGCAATCTGTCCCGTATCAAGGCCTATGCGGGCGTGACGCTGGAGGAAGTAAACGCCGTATTTAAAACGGTGAAACCATTCTTTGTGGATCTTGAGATGCTGGAACCGGAAAACGACACCTTCGGGGATGCGCGCTTCCGTGATGCCAATATCTTTATGGGGCATTCAGACGGCAACAAGTACGCTTCATTTACTGAGCTGACGGATTTGGTCGGGATGTTGTGGTCCGGTGTGACTGTGAATACCATGCTGACAGAAACTTTGCCTAAAGACTGTCAGTTTGAAGAGTGGGTAAAGAACAAGAAAACCGGCAAAGCCAAGCTTGAGAAAATGGTGAAGGTTGATTGCGCAGCCAATGCGTATCGATTCTCATTGATGGATTCCATGACGGCGACACCGGCATTCCGCAGTTACCTGAAGTCTGCGAACAAAGAACTGACTTTGGAGTTTATCAATAACATCTTCAAGTCCTCGGGCTATATTCCGAACAAATCCCGCACGACGAAGCTTGCGGATTTGGGGCAGGTTCCTCATGCCATCCAGTACGTGGAAATTCTATTTGCACGCTTTGATATGGATAACGACGGTTATTTGACTCAGTACGAAGCGTCCAAGGCCTTTGATCTGTTCGCGGATTTGCTAAAGCAATACGCCGGTGATCAAGTGGCTCCGAAAGATTTGGAATCCGTGTTCATGTTCCTGCTTCGTTACGGAAAAGCCCCAACAACGCTAAAAGAAAAAGCGACGTGGTTCCTGCGTTGGAAGGGCAAGCCCCACAACTGGCAAGTGGCCGCAGATCGCGGTCAGCTGGCACGCATCCTGGGCTACATCGCCGACATGAGCAACGCCTCAACAGCCGCATCAGTGCCAGAAATCTCCGAACAGGATCTGGCTCTTTAAACTTCCAGCCAATCTAAATTTAAAAGATACAGGGTTTCCGACGGTGATGGGTCGGAAACTTCGCGGACTTTTTTGATGGAATCCAAAAGCAGGCTGCGCACTTTCGATACGTCCTCTTTGGAAAGGCAAATCGCCAAACTATAGGCAAGCTCGCTGGTGCTTTCCATTGATGCGTGACGGGACATCGCTTGCAGGCGCCACTGACTGTGATGGGTGCCGATCTGATAAGAGTCATGACCCAAGTGCATGTGCGTGGGGCCTACGTTAAAGCGCGTGCCTTCCTGTATGCAAAGTCCTTTGTCCAACAGAAAGTCCATGGCATCGGAGCATTCTTTAACTGGTATACCCAGGCGTTTTGCAATGTCTTCGATGGAGTTGCACTCGGGGAGCACGGACGCCAGGCGAATGGCTGCATAAACCCAGGAAGAATAAAATCGAGTGTTGTCTTCCGAAGACAATAAAACATTTTCATGGGGAACAACGCCGGAAATTTGATTGTGCTTCAATCTGAGCTCTTCAAGTTCACGGGACAACTCCTGACGAAGTTCTTCGGAACCTGCGCGATCGTAGTCAGCCATTCGTAAGAAATAACGTTTTTGCCATGTACCCAGACTCATATAGTTTGCGATGCCCAGGGCTTGTTCTGCATTTAATGAGCGCTCGCCGCTTAAAATCAGACTGAAATACGACGGGAAGACGCCAGCGGCTTTTGACAGACGTCCATTGATTCCACGACGTTCCGTCGGTGAAAGGCTTTCGATATAGGCCTTCACGAAATCGACGGGTTTTTTGAAAAGGAAGATGTCAGTCATGGCGCGCAATTAATCAAATGATTAATGAAAACACAATTAATTAGTTAATAATTAATTTACGCGCATCGCAGCACTGTGCTAGAACCCTTCTCATTCAAGGAGTTCAAGGTGATGAAGCATCTTTTGCTAACGGCAGTTCTGACTGCATTTTCCGTAACTACATTCGCACAAATGGGCCCAAGCAATGGCGGCGGGGGCGACGTAGTGGTTCTTCCGAACGACGATGTGGTTTTGGCAGATCCATTTTTGGATCACGGCGGTAATCAACCGAACAACATGCCTCCAGTGCGTTCATTGAATCCGCGCATCCTTCAAGCGGTTCAGCAATATGCAAAGTATTCCGAAGGCGTGCTGAATCGACTGTCCGTAAAAACCAGCGAAATTTGGGCGGAGATGGGTAAGCTGGCAACCAGAAAAAATGATTTAAGAATTTATGCGGTTCAGTCGGTTCAAGAATTGAATAATTTCTGCGCGCCAGGAGGGAAGAAAAGCTATCAATTGCCAGATGGAGCTCTCGTGCAGAACGTTGCTTGCACAGCAGGCAATGAAACATTTTTGATCGAGCCTATGTTTTTACGACTGACTATACGTGATCAAGCCTTGTTGATGATTCACGAGCGTTTAACTACTTTGCGTGATGCAAATGGCGGGAAGAACTATTCTGCTATCGCACGTTTTACGACAGGACTTCGAACCTTTTTGGAGGTTGGTAAAGAACAGCTTACTGGCAAGTATAGACAACTTTCTGAAAACGAAGTTCACCGTTTGACTGAGTTTTATATCGCGACGGAGGAGATCGAAAAGCGTAACAGTGAAGTGGGTGAAGACTCATTCATGTGGCGCGCACATTCAATGGGCGGTGGAATGGTTCAATCAGATACAGCTATCGGAGCAAATGTATTGGTGAATCTTCGTTCCCGGGTAAATGCAGGTGTTGTCATTGGTGATAATGTTCGTTTGGTAAATACTGTCGTGGGTGAAGGCGTTAAAATTGGCAACGGAACGTTGATTGAAGACAGTTTTGTTGTCGACAAGTCCATTGTAGGTGCTGGCGCTTTCCTAAAGAACTTCACATTTGTTTCTAGTTGGAATGATAAATCTTCCAAGGTAGAGATTGAATCTGGAGTTCAGGCTCAGAATGTTACAATTCGTTGTAAATACAATGGACCTTGCATTCGTAACTTTGTGATCGGTCAAGGCACATACCTTAATAATGTTGTTATGGAAGTTGACGAGCAAACAAAAATCGCATCGGGTCAACGCTTGAGTAACGCGGAAGTTGATCGTGAAGCGAATGCCTACGCACCAGTTGGTTATAAACTTAAAGAAATGAATTCTGAAAATTCAGTAGCATGTCCTACAGGCGGAAAAAACTGGGGATCAGGTGAAAGTCGAATTGAAATCATCACGACCAAACTTATTGGCAAAGAGAAGGTGTTTGGTACGGATTGGAAGTACAGTAAGTGCAGTGTGAAAATCCACACAAGCAACTCGCTGTCCCCGAAAGGCTCAGGCAATCTATATGGTCTGAACATGGATGGAGTTCTGTATAAAGCTGGAGTTAAAATCCGCTATAGAATGGTAGAAGCTCAATATCCAGCCATGATAAACTTTTTGCGGTCCCAGGGTTTTGGCTTTGTTGAAGACCATCAAGGTCTGTTGTTTATCGATGCTCCAGTCGTTAAAGAATAATCTTATAAAAATAAAAAGAGAGCCTATGTGCTCCCTTTTTTACTGGAATGCGTAAACGAAGGATGCTCCGACAATGTGATTGCTTACAGAGGTGACGGGAACGTCGAAGCCTTGTGAGGCATCTAAAGCCTTATTCCATACGTTCTCGTCTTCCGTAATCATGCGGGCGAATACTTTTACGATCGCTGATTCAGTTAAGTAAGTGTAGTAGCCTAAAGTCAGGATGATATTTTTATTAACGGCGGCGATACTGCCACCGGAAGCCGGTGAGGACCAAGAGATCCAGCTGTATGCCATACCAACTCCCCCGGACACAAAGGGAGTGCCCCAGTCCGTCTTGTAGTTTAACTCAGACGAAATGCCCAGGCTGGTTCTAAGGATCTGAAAATCAGTGCTGTCCAGAAGGGCGGCATCAGATGAAAAATGAAGATTGTTAAAGGCAAAGGTCACTTCCGGGCCGGTTTTAAATCCGAATCCCTTGGCTTGGTTTCGGGGAGGCGCGATGGCAAGGCTTATCGCATTAGCAAATTGTCCAACGCCGTCGCTGTTCGAAGCACTTGCATTCGGTGATTTGATGCTCTCCCGATCCAGCAAAAAGACGGTCGTGCTATTCATTGCTAAATCAAAAGAAACTGAGTTTGGCAGATAGGATGTGATCTTCTCTGTAAGAGAAGTCTCCTGCGCCAAAGCAGACTGAGAAAATAGCATTAATAAAGCGATCAAGGATTTCATCAGGTTTACTTTGTCTGTGCTCTTGTGTCCAACTCGGTCTTCATTTGTTTGGCGATTTCGACAAACATATATGCCAGTGCTGGGAAGTCTTTAACCGCACTATTGAAGTTCGGAATGCCAAAGCCTTCGTACCTTGTACCCAGCTCAAGGATGCGGGAGGCGTTGTTTATGCCGTCTTGGGTTGAAGCAATACAGGCAGTAAGCACTTCAGAACTCATGGTTTTTATAACAGTAGCGGATGTTTTATTAGCCAGAACATCTTGAGTGATGCCGTTCCCAGTGAATGTTCTAACCATTAAAAAGAAGAGCCTAAAACGTATTTCCATTTCAACGTTGGATACATCGCGATTCTCTACGGCTAGAGTGATGTTATTAACATTCTGTCTGGCATACACATCACCCAGAAAGCGATAGGCTTTCTTTCTGGAATTGATGATTCGTTCTTTCTCGGGAAAAAGAACCACTCTGGTGTCACCCAGTTCAATCAGCTTGTCGGCTTTTAAAATATACTTTTCCAAAAGCACCTGAACGGTTTCTAACTCTGGAATTGGAGGAACTGGTTCATTTTCTGGAAGGGGTTTTAGTGCCGCATTCAAATCCATCTCATGCTGTTTCAATTCCGCAGCGATTTGATCCAGGTTTGCAACTCCATCAGAATGTACTTGAGTGTCTTCAGTCTTTTTAACGCCCTCTTGGCAGGCCGTTGTGAACGAAATCATTAGCGCAGAAATGGCGATCAAAAGTACCGGCTTTTTCATAAGTCATTCCCTCAGGATTTTGGATGGTCGATTTTACCATTTTCCTTAGGAGTTCTCTTGTTTTGAGTATGTGCTGGTAGATAAGTAAAAAGGTGTAGATAAGTTCGACAGAGACGATTAGTTCAGGATTTTAGCGGTGCCGATAGCGGCACCTGTGACGCGGGCTTGGTTTACTATCAAGCCGGTATAGATTCCTGCCGCCTGCTGGCTGGCTGGATAAGCGCTGTTAAGGTCGCCGGAGCTGTTAGTATCCAGATCCGCAGTGGCTGCGGCGTAAGGGGTGTATCTCCAGATCAGAACGCGGGTTTTATTGCTGCCACCGGTGTCGTTATGGATGTCGATCACGAAATCCAAAGCCAGGGGCGCATACATATTGGTGATGGAACTTGCGACCGTCACCCAGTTGCCATTCACGCCGACTTGCACACCGACATTGATGCCGTTGCGAGTGAACTTAACGGCAATCCCGGAATTTTCCGTAACATTCAGATCGTTGGAATTAAAAACCAAAGTGGTCGTGGCAGTCATGCTGCCGTCCAGTTGGCCTTTGAAGACGAAGGAGTTGTTGGTCAGAACTCCCGCCAGGGGAGTCATAAATCTGACTTTGCCGATGCCATTGATTTCAGTCGCGGTGGCCGTGGTTAAGGTGCCGCCGATTTGTGTGTAGGAATCGATGCCGGTGAATTCGTCGGAAGTGGAACCGCCGCAGGCGCTTAAAAATAGAAAAGGCGAGAGGACAAGTCCACTCACCAATACAGTTGATAACGCATTTGCAGCTTTTCGAGAGAATCTTAGAACGAATTTTTCCACATCATTGATTCCACTGGTAAAGGAAGCTTCTCGTTGTACTTAGCAGAAGGCTTCACGTTATACGGCGTGAGGATTTCACCTTTTACTTCAAAGTAGATCAACTGCCCAACGGGCATTCCAGTGTAAACTCTGACGGGTTGTTTTACGGAGATTTCAAGAGTCCAGAAGTTGCAAAAACCAACATCGCCCTTACCAGCTGTCGCATGGATATCGATACCAAGGCGACCGACACTGGATTTACCTTCAAGGAATGGAACGTGTTTCAAAGTCTCAGTGTATTCCTGAGTAACGCCCAAATACAAAGTATCCGGCATAAGGACAAAGCCCTCATCCGGAATCTCGAAGGTACGAATCTTGTTATGCTTCTTAGCGTCCAGCACTTCGTCTTCATACACTGCAAGAGTTTTACCCAAGTGAACATCGTAAGAGTTCGTACCCAGGCATTCTCTGCGGAAGGGCTCAACCTTGATTGTGCCAGCTTCCATGTGTGAGAGAATCTGCTGATCCGTAAGAATCATTACTTAGTTTCTCTGTGAACCGTGTGACGTTTCAAGTTTGGATTGTATTTTTTCTTTTCAAGACGGCTTGGAGTCTTAGTTTTGTTTTTCGTTGTAGTGTAACGAGAAACTGGTTTGCCTTCACCGCGAGCTTCAGTGCACTCAAGAGTGATGATGATTCTTCCTGATTTTTTAGCCATTTCGTACCTCTTAAACTTATATGTATTGCCTCGCGGAATATGCGAGAAATGACAATACCTTTTCGAAGGGGCTCAAGGTATCAAAGGAAAATAGAAACTTCAACAGACAATTTCACCTCTTACGAGGGAAATCGTAATGACCTTCCCTCGTACATGCCTAATCTAAGGGCAGCTCCGAGGGGAAAGGTGGAGTTCGCTCGGGTCTGTGAACCATACTCCAGAAGAGGGTGGATTTCCAGAGCAGTAGCGTCATACGCCTAAGGCCTGTCTGGTATTATTTACAGGCCTGTTTCCTAAAAACAATGAGTTCACTCCATACCAAGAGTATGGAGTCCGGGCTGGTTATCTATAGCTGGAGCCCGCAAAAAGTCCAGCCCCAGAGAGGGACATGTGAAATCGGTTGTTAATTGACCGAGGAATTTTCTAAAATAGGGGAACCGTTTGAAGGAGTCCCAATGTTTCCCCTCGAAACCCGCATCTTGGTAATTGATGACATGCCCTCTATCAGAGACTTGGTGAAAAACACACTCAAGGCGATGGGCTTTAAAAATATTCAGGAAGCCGGCGATGGAGAGGAAGGATTGAAAGTCCTTATGCAAACCAATGTGCCGGGTTCCAGCATTCAACTGGTTATTTCTGACTGGAATATGCCGAAAATGAAGGGCTTGGAATTGTTGAAGCACGTTCGCGCGACAGCGGAATGGCAAAACCTACCATTTGTACTTTTAACTTCTGAGTCAGAACGCGATCAGGTGACAGAGGCGGTACTTGCCGGTGTCTCCCAATATATCGTGAAACCATTTTCAGCGAAAATTTTTGAAGACAAACTTAAAGCAGCTTGGACTAAACACAATCCAAAATAAGTGAGGGGTATGGAACAATCCCAAACATTTTCTCCACGGGCCGGTCTGAAAAGAACACTTTCGGACAGAGCGCTGTTAAAGCTTTTCTACTATCTTCTGATCCCGGTGGCATTGGCATTTGTACTGCCATTTGTGCCGATGATCCTGATGGCGCTGGAAGATGGAACTCCTCTGACGGCTATTAGTTTCGTGGCTTTGGCGATTCCAATGCCGGCAATCATTCTATTTCAGGCATTTTCGTTCTTCAAGCCTTTGGCATTTTCACAAGTAACGATTTTTCCGGATCGTTTGCAAATGTTGGGCAAAGACAAAAAGAATATCGACGTGAGTTTCGCTGATATCAAGGAAGTGAAGCTGTCTCATCTGCCATATCAAGGCGGTTCTTTTACCCTGGTGATGAAGGATGATACCAAATACAGATTCACAGTGATTCTGGAGCGCAGTGAATATGTGCTGGAGGCAATTTCCTCTTTCAACCCTGAGTTGTTACCACCGACATCATTTGAAACTTACCGCCGCACGGCCATCTGTGCGGATCACAACTACACTCGTATGAACGATTCTTTGAAAAACTGGCGCATGCTGGTTGTGAAGTACATGTTGCTGCCGGTGATTATCTCGGTGGTGGTTCTGCTACTGGCTCCATATGTGGGGCACGTGTCCATCACAGATGACCTGGACAACGTATTTCGCAAGATTACGCTGGTAAATTTGATCTTAGGAGTGGCGAGCTTCCTGATTCCTGCTTTGTACATCACGGGTTTGACCAACCAGGCTTTGATAAAAGAACCGAACAACGCTCGCCGTAACATGGCCCTGGAAGGCAAAGTTTATAAAATAGCGACTGTCGTCCATTGGGTGACATTTGTTGCTTTTGTTATTTACATTGTCATGCGCTAAGCGGATTAAGCGGCTTTGATTTTTTTTGCCGGCAATAGCTCGGTGATATAAGGCACTTCAACCAATAGGGAAGTGCCTTTTCCATTTTCAGAGGTGACGCTGACGACACCGCCCAGATTTTCTGCAGCGTATTTAATCGCATCCATACCCACGCCACGCCCTGAGGTTTCAGTGACCTGTTCGCGGGTGGAGAACTGGCTGTCAAAGATATGCTGAATCACTTGTTCATCTGACTCTGCGGAAACATCCAGGCCCTTGGCTGTCAGTTTCTTGCGAATGATTTCCGGATTCACCCCAGCACCATCATCTTTGATGCGGATTTGCAGCCAATCGACGTCCGGTTTTCTTAGAACATCAAACTGCACGGTGATCGTGCCGGCTGCTGATTTGCCGGATTCCTCGCGCTGAGAAGGGGCTTCAATTCCATGATCCACAGAGTTGCGGAAGGAGTGCACGAAAGTCGCAAACAAACCGGAATAGATCTCTGGCAATACTTTGATCTCAGAATTATTGAAGATCACCGGATTTAGTTGCTTATCCTGCTTTTCAGCAAGCCTCAGAGCGACATCACTATAGGAAGTAAAGAATGAACCAATCGGTTCCATCAAAAAGTCATTCATGATCATGCGGGCAGCAGCGCCGCCTTGTGGAAGATTTTTTAACTCATCCAATGTGTGCTGCAATTTGCTGACAGGGATTTCCAGCTGGCGTTCCTGTGACAGCGCTTTGTGACCCAGGATCTCCGTGGTTTTATCCAGGAATTGCGCAAAGGATTTTTCCACCAAGTGGCTTTCCTGTTGCAGCTTCTGGTATTGTTCAGCACTGCGGGATTCTTTGAACTCTGCAAGCAGAGTCTCGGCCTTGTGGCAGTATTCCGTCATGTCCTGGATAGAGAACAGAGCGGCTCCGCCTTTCAGGGTGTGCAGCTGGCGGAAAAGGGATTCGTCGTCAGCGGACTCCCAAGAGGCAGTAAGATCATTTTTCAATTCCTGCAGCATGGATTCAGACTCGCGCACAAAGCGACCGATCTGGTTTTTATTCTGAACCATGTTGATGATAAGGTTTGCATAGGCACGGTCTTTTTCCGCCTGCTCCTGTGCTTCCACCAGTCGGGTGATATCAGAAGCCACCATCACGATGCCTTCCATTTTCCCTTCGCTATTGCGAAGAGGGAAGTACTCAAGGGAAATATGGTTGCCTTGGGAATGAGGGTATTTTTCCGGGCCCAATGGTGCCAGATCCTCAAAAGGCAGCATCTCCATAAAAACGGTTTTCATCCATTTTTGGAAGCCATCCACTTTTTTCTCTGGAAGTTTCAAAACATCCCAGATGTTTTTTCCCTGAGGGCGGTCCTCGATGGTGTTTTCACAGGCGCGGGAAGTGATTTCCAGTACGCGGCCTTCTTCGTTGAAGATCAGGAAGCCCTGATTCAAACTGTCGAGGAGGGCAGTCATCATTTGATTCAAACGGGACAATTCGGCCGTGCGATCCGCCACCATCTTTTCGAGATTTTTAGAGTAGTTTTCAAGCTGAACTTTGGCGTCTTCAAGATCTTTGATGACGTCCTCTTTTTGCTCCAGCTCCGCACGATATTTTTTTTGCAGACGTTCTTCCAAAGTCACGTCGCGCACGAAGACGATCCAGTTCTTATCGCCCATGGAATCGAACACCGGTTGCAGGGTCAGTTGAACCTTGCCTTCGCCGCCTTGGGGTGTTTGGAAAGTGACTTCCTTGTAGGGAGTCGGATCGCAGATATGTATAAGTTTATCCAGGCTCTCGATCGGTTCGCTGAAGGTGAACAAGTCCAAAAACTTCATTGTCCCGCGAGTGATCTTTCGGACGGAAAGACCGCAGACAATCGCCGCTGTTTCGTTGCAATAGATGACCCGTTGTTCTGCATTCAGAACAAATACGGGCTCTAGCAAGGTGTCGAACAGCGAGTATTGTATTTTCATTTTACGAATGTTTCGTTCTTCTGATGGTAAACCGTAAATTCGCGTTTATCCGCCCATTGCGATGGACTGTCGCCCTGTGCTTCCGCGCGCACGCGCCAGTAGATTTTGCCCAATGGAATTTTGGACTTAATCAGGAAGCGGTTGGTCGGCATTGTCGAAGTGTAAAGGATCCTGGAGAAGTCCTCCGTATTGGAAACTTCCACTGTGTATCCAGTGGCACCGGCCACTTTTTTCCATTCAAGCCAGATGAATGGTTCCTGTTGTGTTTGCAGGAAGATGGACATGTTGTTAAACGGTTCCATCAATTGCGGCACAGTCAGAATCGGGCGCATGTCATCGACATTGATATGTCCGATATCACTTGGAGGACTTAGTTGTCCTTTAGGGCTGACAGCATAAACACGGTAGTAGTGCTGGCCTTTTTCCACTTGCGACCACAAAGTCTCGGTGTTTGGCACGTCATAAGTTTGTGGGGTTTGGAAATTAAGATCTTTGGAGACCTGCACGCGATAGCCACGGGTTTTCGCCACGGGTTTCCATTCCAGTTTCGGTGCCATTTCGCTTGCCGGGCGACGCTCTTCAGGACGTGGCAGGCGGAATTTGATGTCTTTGGCAATCAACTCTGGACGATCCGGGATCGGTTCTTTCTTCGCAGTCACTTGAACAGTGAAGGGAACTGATGCAGACCATGCGGAATTTTTCTTGTCAGTTGTAGCGCCACTGACACGAACCCAGTAAGTGCCTGTTGCCAGGCGGGGCGTCAGGATACTTTGAACGCCAGCATTGCCTTCTTTAACGATGGCAGAGAACTGTTCATCCCTGGAAATTTGCCAGTGATAGGATTTTAGCAAAGGAGCCGCGGACCAGCGAACCTCGGTGGAGATAGCCAGTTGTGACGGATCATTCGTTTCAATTTCCATCTGGAAGCGGGCGTCAGTGGTTGGGGACGTAATGACCGGAGCATCCAAATGCGCCAGAGTCATCTGACGAATTTCCGAAAAGCCCACAGTTCCATTTTTATCGTAAGCTTTCACGCGCCAGAAATAAGGACCTGGCTCCAAAGGTTCGACGACATCCGTTTTGCCTTCAGCGGTTTCTTTAAGTACAGCCACATGGTCAAACTGACCGTTTGGTGAAACTTCCATTTCAAAGCGGGTGATGTTGCCATTACCTCTCCATGCAAATGGCATGGCGTCGTCAGGATTTTCTCTGACAAACACTGTGTTGTTCGGAGTTTGCAGCTCGATGGTTGGTTTTACCAAAGGCTTCATACCTTGCTGAGATACGGCAACAGGTTGGGACTTTTGCAGAACTTTGCGCTCTTTCTTGTCCTGATAATTCAAGTCGCCGGAAAGCAGGCGAAGATCGACGTTTCCAGAATGCGATTTTTTGAATTCGATTTTACCGGAACCATCCAGGTTGAACTCTTTTTCGCCGGATTTGATCTTAAGCGCGGTGCCTTTGGTGATATCACCCACCAAGTTACCATAACGAAGGTCCAGCATCATCTGACCGTTCTTCATGTTCAAAGTGATCAATGAGTTCGGAGAGATGCGGATGATAGTGCCATCCTGAAGACGAATTTGAGCTTCGGATCTTTCACCAGTATAAATGGAATCGTTATCAAAGATCTGGTCTTCGCGATTGGCTGGCAACCAGCTGAATGTGTCCAGATTTTTTCGACGCACGTCATTTTGAGAAGTGGCGACAGAGCCAATTAAATCCAGCTGACTGTTGTTGGATTTAGGGAATAGCAAAGAGTCATCGTACAAGAAGTACGAAAAGAGCAGTAGAACAAGTACTGCGATTGTAAATATGGTTTTCTCAGTTTTGCCTAAACGTGACATAAATCTCCCGTGAATCTCTTCGGTTAAGTGGGGAAATTAATTTACAGACCTTTGGCTAACTTATATGAGAATTTCTTTTCGGGATTCCTGTTACGGGGCATACTAACTCTGTGAAAAAACGTGGATTATCAATAAGATATAAAGTTCTTTTGCTACTAACTTCCATCCCTTTGATTACATTGACGGCATATCTGGTGCTGGCAATGCGAATCTTTGAAGATGATAAAATTGCTTACGTATTTGACTCATCAAGTACCATGTCGGGCACAATGGCGGCTCAAATTAAGACACAGCTTAATGCCGTGTTGGGCACAGCCAAACCGATCTATCAGGATTATTTGTCCGTGTATAAGTTCACACCCGTGGCGAAATCCATTTTCGACAATGAAGACAACATCGAGAATGTGATCGTCTTTACTCCGAATGAGCAGGGGCAATATCAAAAAGCTGCGTTCCTGGAAAAGATAGCTGGTGGTTCAGACGGTTTTCTGAATTCCATTCAGAGCAAGCTGCCAATGTATTTCACAGAGGTGGATGCGAGCCAGCGTATCGTGAAAGTTCCCTTCAACGATGATCGCGTGTTGATCATGGATAAAGTCTGGAATCAGGATAAAACCAAAGCGACGATTTTCGTTATTCTGGTCAGAATGGGCGAAACGGCGGAGATGTTTAAAGGTGCGACTTCGCAGCACATGTATCTGGTTTCCGCGGATGGAACTGTTTTGTTCGGGCCAGAGAATCTGGTGGGGCAAAACCTGAAAACAACGGTGGCACCGAATTTCCTGACGGACCCGACAAGCAGAATCCCGCAAGGGGCGGAAACTGTGAAAGCCGCAAATGGTGTGGATTATCTGGTGTCATTTTCAAAAGCCGGCTTCGGTGATCTGACAGTTGTCACGACCATTGAAAAATCCAAAGCTTTGAGTGCGGTTCAGATCCTGATCCGAAAATCTTTGATCTTCTTTGGTATCTTGATTTCCCTGACAGTGATCATCAGCTTGTTTGCCTCCACGGGATTGACTCAGGCTTTGACTCAGTTGTTCACCGCAACCAAAAAAGTTTCGGAAGGTGATTTCAACGTGCGTGTAAAAGTGGACTCCAACGATGAAGTGGGCAGCCTAGCTGACAACTTCAATCTGATGGCGGCCGAAGTGTCCCGTCTTTTGGAGCAAACTGCTGAAAAAGCCCGTATGGAATCCGAGCTGCAAACTGCCAAAACGGTGCAGGAAACTCTGTTTCCGGAAGCACGCGCCAAGATCGGTCCACTTTCAATTGCAGGTTTTTACGAGCCGGCATCTGAGTGCGGTGGCGACTGGTGGCATTACTGCAAAGTTGGCGAAAAAATCTTCCTGTGGATCGGGGATGCAACTGGACACGGAGCCCCTGCCGCTTTGATCACAAGTGCCGCGAAATCCGCTTCGACAATCATCGAACAACTGGATATTTCTCCGGCAAAGGCGATGGAACTGTTGAATCGTTCGATTTATGATGTTTCCAAAGGGCGCATTATGATGACGTTCTTTTTGGCCTCTTTTGATTTGCAGACGGGACGCCTGGTCTATTGTAACGCTTCTCACGAGGCGCCATTCCTGATCAAGAAATCAGATGATCCATTGAAGAAGAAGGATCTGGTGGCTTTGAATGAAGTGAACAATCCAAGATTGGGTCAGTCACGTGAATCGGTTTATGAACAAACCAGCATTCAGGTCTCTGAGGGTGATGCCGTTTTCTTCTATACAGATGGAATTCCGGATATTCAGGATCCCGCAAAAACATCCTGGGGTGAACGTGAGTTCATCAAGGCTTTGATCGCTGCAAACAAGGATTTTCCTTCTGTGGCGGATTCCGTGGATCGTTTTGCAACAAGTTTCCAGACGCATCGCCAAGGAGCGCCTTTGGTCGATGACGTGACATTTTTTGTGGTTAAAAACGACGGCATTCAGTAAAATTGTAGATGGATTTTTTAGGGAGAATTAGGGATGAGTAAACTCGACGTAAAAATGAACAAAGCATCTGATAAGTTGTCTGTACAGATGACGGGCACAATTGACGAAGACGTTGATTTTGCACAGTTTGATTTGGGCGGAAATCAGCAGATCGAAATGGAACTGGCTGGCGTTAAGAGCATCAATTCTTGCGGTATTCGTGAGTGGATCAAATGGATGGGCACAGCGGGAGCTGCAAACATCACTTTTGCCAACTGCCCGAAGGTGATCGTTGATCAAATCAACATGGTGGATGGCTTTTTGCCGAGTTCTGCGAAAGTTTCTTCGTTCTTCGTTCCTTATTACAACGATGATTCCGGTGCGGAAAAGAATGTCTTATTCCGATACGGTACTGAATTCAAAGAGGGTTCAGTGACGCCACCACAAGGTATTAAGGACGAAGAAGGTAACGAAATGGAAATGGACGTTATCGAAGCCAAATACTTTAAGTTCATCAAGAAGTAAAAACCCCAGACAAGAGTCTGGTTTTTGGGTCCAGAAAACGAAGCGAGTGCTGCAGTCCAGCCTCGCTTTTTTAATTTCCTCCTTAATTTACGCAAGGTTATTACCGACAAGTGAGTCGTGAGCGAAAATAAAAGTAAAATCCTTATTTTGGAAGATGACGAATCGGTCTCTGCGGCACTGAAGGAAATTCTGGGCCGGGCAGGTCATACCGTCTTCGTGGCAAGTCGTCCTGATGAAGCGACGACCTTGCTGACTTCCAATAATATCGAATTTTTATTTTGTGACTGTATGTTGCCGCAAATGACGGGGATTGATTTCATCACTCGTGTGCGCACCGAACATCCTAATTTGCGTTTTAAAGTCGTTTTGATGAGCGGTATCTTCACGGATAAAGCATTCATTCAGGAATCCACGAATAAAACCCAGGCCCTGGCGTTCTTGCGTAAACCGTTTGAAATGGATCAGGTGTTGAAGCTGGTTAAAAGCGAATCCTCTTCCAAGGAAGAAACGGCCAGCGCGCGTAAACTTTTATATCAAATGTTTTCAAATCCCAAAGTCACCAATCGTCAAAAGCGCAAGGTGATCGAGTCCATCGAGGAGGTCAGTGGCTTTGACTTGCCATTCCTGTATTCCTTGCTGGTCGAGACGAAGAGCTCCGGGTATTTGAATATCTATAACTCTGACGGTTCTGTCTCCGGTATTTCCTTCTGCAATGGCAACATTGTGGGAGTGGACGTGGATGACAAGACAACATTCCTGGGTGAGATGCTGATTCAAAGTGGTTATGCCACTCCGGAAGACGTGCAGACGGCATTGCGTGACAAGAACAATCGCCGAATTGGTAATTATCTTATTCAGAACAATCAACTAAGTCCTCATGCTTTTGACGTGATCCTGATGGAGCAAATGAATATCCGTCTGGTAAAAACGATCGTGGATGAAAAAATCCGCGTGAATTTTGCGGCAGCAGAGGTTGAAATGTCGAATCCAAGCATCGATGCCGATGCGTTGTCATACTATCTGCATGACTGGATTGCTTCGAAGCTGTCTTTGAATTGGTTGAAGTCGTTCTATATGATCTGGACGGGCAACGTGATTGCCAAGAGTCCGACCTATGTGGATGATCACCCGGCATTGAGTATGTCGATGCTTAAATCCCTTGATGGATTCATGGCTAAAATTGACGGGGAAACCACGATCAATAAACTTTTGGATGTTAAAGGTTACACCGAGATCGGTGTTTACAAAGCGGTTCACTTCTTGTTGACGAAGGGTTTGATTGTGTTTGCTCAAAGAGCGGCATTTGAAAGTCCGGAAGTGCAGATGAAGTCCTTGCAAAAAATCTGGAGCAATCTGGAAGGCAAGAATGGCTTTGAAATCGTCACCTACATGGAAAGCGGTACGATGGGATCGTCGCTGGAAAGTGTGCTTGAGGATTTCCTGACGACTTTGGGGCCGGCTCCTGCAGATGACAGATCTGAAGTGGCTGCTCTTTGGAGAAAAATCAAAAAAGAAGCTGAAGATGCAGTTCTAGTTGCACAGGACTCCAATAAAGCGACACAGTTCCGTCAGGAAGCTCAGCGTTCTGAGGCCGAGAATAAACTGAAAGCCAATAGTTTGATGGAAGACATCAAGAAGGCATTGCAGTACACGCAATACGCGAAGGCAATGCCGATGGTTGCAGAAGTCAGCAAGCTCAATCCATCCCAGGCGCAAATCCATCTTTATGGATCGTGGGCTAAACTGGGTGTGGCGGAAAAAGCAGACGGTGTTCGCCGTGCAGCTCTGTGCAAAGAAGTTGAAATGGATATGATGCAGATTCCACCGGATGAGCGCTATGATGCCCTTTATCCGTTTGTCTCTGGTTTGTTCCAAAAAGTTCGTGGTGATGTTGTGGGAGCACGCAAGCAGTTTGAAAAGGCGATTGCGATGGATGCATCCTTCATGTCGGCTCGTCGTGAGTTGGCGTCACTGGGAGCTTCGAAACAACAAAAGCAGGATGTCTTCAACATGGACCTGAAACAAATGGTTTCAGGGTTCTTCAAAAAGAAATAAAAAAAGGCTCCTCTCAGGAGCCTTTTTCATTAGAATTTCCAGAATGCCATACCGTTAAGTTCGATTTGCATTTCTTCTTTCGGAGCAGCGGGATCGTATTTGTAATCCGTCAGCCCCAAGCCATATTTAAGATAGAAATCCTTTTTGATCGGGTAGTAGCCGTTGCCTTCAACTCGGTAGGCACTGCTGACTTTGAAGTCGCTGCCAGAGCCACTTAGGTAATATTGAAGCTTAAGCTCAGACCACTCCATGGCTTTTTTCAACCAAGCCGCCGTGGGTTTGTTTTGCACAAACACTCCCAAGCCGTATGCCATGGAGCTGCCATCCTTGCCCTGAACCATTTGCATCGGGATGCTGAGGCCCCAAGTCTCGTCGATCAGATGGAAGCCCGGAGTTGCGCGCCAGAACAGTTCAGCCGTTGTCAGGTCCACTTCTGGATAATCAGCATTCGTTGTTAAGTGTTGATCACGGCTGATCGCAAGACCCCAATGAAGGCGAGTTGCTGAGCTGTTAATACCCAGGAAGTTTTCAAACCACCATTCAAAACCCAAGGTTCCGAAGGCAATGCCAGAAGGTGTTTGGTAGCGAGCGCCCAACCATCCTGAGAATGGATTGCCGCGTTCGATGTCGAATCCCGCCATGAATGCATTTTCACCACTTTGCACCTGAAGGTAGTGACGAGTGCTTTTGCCTGCTGGCAGATTGCTCAGGTTCCAGCGGAATTTGCTGCCTTCACTTTGAAAAAGGGCATCTTTATCAGAGCCGTCGCCAGAAACCGTGACGCCCGCAGGAACTGCACCTTCCAGTTGTACATTGGAAGAGTAGGTTTTAGTCACAGAGGCTGATGCCAATGAAGGCCGGATTGTTGCCGGTGGAATTGCTCCACGCACATAAAATTCCTGGCGCATTGGAATATCGCCGTCGCCTTTAAGGTAAATGATAGGGCGTTCTTTATTTAGAACAGTTTGCCAGCTTCCATCGGAAAGGCGACGTGCTTTACTGCCATCTGCGGGATCTGCACCGGCTGCGGTAATGACAATGCGTTGACCATTTTCCGTCTGAACCGCATCCTTGAAATCCACTTCATTCATACGTGTTTCGATTTCCAGGAAGGCGCCTGACTGAGTCAGGGCTTTAAAAGAAACGCTCTCAGAGCGGTCATTCAGATAAATGATCCCTTGATTGCCGACCACTTTGCCGTTGATTTCAACCTGCGCGGCCTTTTTTGAAGAAGAGCGCGGAAGGACTTCAAGTTGGCCTTTTGCTGAAGTCAGATAAAGCTCTTTTGAGCACAGATAAGTTTGAGTGTCTTCACCTTGGCGATAAATACAAAAAGTCATGAATGGCAGGTACTTCATGTCTTCAACGATTTTGGAGTCTTTCAGTTCAACCGTCAGACTTGCCAGATCCGAGCGAAGATTTTCCTCGCCACGTTCGTTTTTGGAGAGCTTGACGTTCTCCTGATCCAGACGTGTCGTGAAGATGGCTTTACCCGCATTGTTTTTGATCGCCAACTCGCCATCTTTTAAAAGGTCCGCGGGCCACGTGAATCGCACTTTGTAAGGAGCATCGTTCTTGGTGGGAGCCTGAAGGTCGAAGGTGACTTTAGTTGAATCGATCAAAATATCGCCGACTTTAAGGCGGTCTTCATCGACCAGAGTGTATTCAAAACGTTGCGGTAAAACCTGCAGGTTGTTTTTACTGGCTTGAAAAAGCATTGGTTTGCGGGCATCCGCATGGGAGATCGAGCTTGCGATAAGAGCTAAAAACAAGACACTGTACTTTTTCACTTCAAAAGCTCCTTGTTAATTTCATCGGCACTTTTATGAGTCATGATTGCATTGATAACGGAAAGGGCCGTGGTCATTTTCGAAAGAAAATCCCGGTTGTGACCGATCACGATACGGCGCGGGTGACCCTCCCAGGCTTCCATGATTTTGGCGTTCAGATTGGCTGCCTCTGGGAATGTTTCCGTGCGAATTGGATTGGAAGTGTCGTAGTCATCCATGTCGGCAGTGTCCAGGTGCAGAACCCAATCGTAACGGGAAAACTCTGCGGTTTTGTCGGATTGAATGCTGTCAAAAAAGTGGCTGGGCTCAGAAGGCCAATATGCAAGTGCATCCACAGAGCCGCGATCACAAACGATCAGAGGTTTTTGACTGACCTTGCAGATCATGTCTTCAAGTTCTTTTTGAGTGAAATAAATTGCCCGCTGAGCGTTGATGATACCTTGGGCTTCCTTGTAGCGGGGGAATCCACCACGGTACAGGATGCTGGCTGCTTCAGGGACGATGGCGCATTTCTGTCCCAACTCTTTTTTCAAAGCTTCAATCAATGTGGTTTTGCCGCCTGAGGGGCCGCCGGTAATAACGATTTTTACGTACTGTTTCATAAAACTAGGATCGGATACAACAGAGCCTTAGGTCAAAGCAAAAAATCACAGCATGTAGCGCAGTCGAAAAGCGATTTTGGCAAGGACTCGGGTGAGCCACGAGGAGCTTCGCGCGGTAATGTTTTTTGAGTGACCCAGGTCCGTTTCCCACTGAGTGAGCATGTTGCCAAGAGTGTGAGAGTCCCTGAAGTGAGCGATCACTTCCAAATCGTGAAACAGGCTGCGGTAATTCAAGTTAAACGAGCCCACGTAGACATCATCATCAATCACCATGGTTTTGGCGTGCAAAATAGACTTCTGATACTCAAAGACCGGGATTTTCTTCTCGATCAGGAAGCGAACCAGAAAAAAAGCGGCCCATTGAGAAAATGGGAGGTCTGATTTTTCCGGGATCAGAAGCTTAATGTCCACGCCGCGCTCTTTGGCGCGAATCAAAACTCGCAGTAGGGAACGTTTCGGCAGAAAGTAGGCCGTAGTGATATAGACGCGGGTTTTTGCGTGTGAAATACGGCGAAGTATGTCGCGATAAAGATGTTTGCGCATTTTTTGCGTCGTATTCAGTTGAACCGCCGAGTTGAGAGGGGTTTGCGGAATTCTCCTGCGGCTGATCCAGGATAAAATGCCTTTATAAATAGTGCGCAGATAGGTGATCTGGGTGGCTGTGACGAGTTGTTTGACCGCTGGTCCCTGCATTCTGGCGCCCGTGTCTCTCCAGGCTTTGGCGCCGACGTATTTTTCACAGTGAATCTGGGTGAAGTTCAAACTGCCGACATAGGCGGTTTTTTCATCGATGATCACAATTTTACGGTGATTGCGGCGGTTCATGCGGCGCCACCAGCTGGCTTTGCCTAAAATCTCGAATGCGGGCATGCGACGGAGCCATGATGAGGGATATGGCAGGATATGAAACACCCGCAGCTCAATGCCATGATGTTGGCAGAATTTTAAAATTTGTGGAATCGAAGTGTAGGATCCAAAGCCGTCCAAAATGAGTTTTACGGAAACGCCTCTCTTAACTGCATGGGAGAGCTCGTGAAGGATGTTATCCGTCAGCTTGTCCATATCAAAGATGTAGCTTTCAATGGTGATGTTTTCTTGAGCATTTTGAATGTCTTCAGTCAGACTTGCAAAGAACTCATCACCAGTATGAAACAGCTTAACGTCGCTCCATGAATCCATATGCTGCATTGTTCAATAATAAATTAAAAAAGTCGACAGCAAAGCAGGGGCGAGGGCAAACTTGAAATCTATGGCATCAAGCAAAATAAGTATTATTAGAAAAGTTATGACAGTAAGTCTTCTGGGTGCAATGTGTTGGGGGAGTGCTTTGGCGCAAGCTTCTGTTCCAACCACAAAAACTCGCGTGATCTATTTTGGATTGCAGAATCAAGCGGACTTTGAGTTAAAAGTGAAGCCGGTCTTCGATTCCACGGCGAATTGCAAGTCTTGTGAGATTTTAAACTACACTCCGTATACAACAGAGGGTGCGGTCGATGAGCCTGCTATGCATGAGCGCATTGCAAATCTTCCGGCTGATACCAGCTTTGTGTTTTTTGATTATAATTTAAGATCCAATGAACAAAGCAAAGCTTTGCTGGAGGCTTTGAATAAAAGAGCCGACAGTGGGATGATTGTTGTTGGAACTGCTGGAGCTCCCAGAGAAAATGAGGCTTCTGGACCGCTGACTCGCACGGTTCTGGGGCAGGTTCATAATGCCGTTATCATCGGTGAATTGGGTGATCGCGATCGTTTGATGCCAGCAGCTTTTTATGGGCCAGAGATGCTTACCGCTCTTCGTCCACCAAAAGATAAAATGGGCCAAGGGCAGGCTCCTTTGATTTTTGCTGCTAATTTGGCAGAAAACTGGAACAAGCGCTCTCCTCAACAGTGGACGGATCATTTCAAAATCAAAAAGTCCAAAAACCGCAAAATCTGGATGGATCTGAACGATCTGTTCTAAAAGCAAAAGGCACCTCCGGGTGCCTTTTTTTTATCTTCCGGGGAAGACGACGACACGGGATTGGTGTTCCAGTGGGATTTTGTGTTTCAGGATGCGGGCGATTTCGTGATCTGGGTAGCGGCTGGAAATGTGAATCAGAACGATTTGTTCAGATTCGATTTCGTCCAGGCGCGGGATGATCTCGTCGATATGGGTGTGACCCCATTCGCGGGCGTTCGCGATAGTTCTTTTGTTGTCCAGATAGGTGGATTCCAGGATTAGAATTTTGGATTTTTTAATCCAAGGACGGGAATCCAAAAATTCAATTTGAGTGTCGCCGGTAAAGCTGACTGCCGGGGAGTGATGGATCTCGTTCACTTCCTCACCCTTACGGCGCAGGTTTACAATTTCTTCCTGGCTCAGTCCCTGAAGGTCCGCGCGCAGCTTTTTTGAAGTTTCAAATAGCGTAAAGCCGTAAGATTCAATCCGGTGGGTGGTCGGAAAGACCTTAACATAATTATTTTGATTGAGTTCGATTTCGTCATCGGCTTTGATCGGGATGAATTCAAACTTATATTGATGACCCTCGATTTTTTCCCATTCCCGCATGATTTTGGTCATCGGTTCAACCAACGAGCCCGGCATATAAAAATGACCTGCGTTTTGCGAGGTCATGGCTTTTTGGGAGATGATGTAGGGGATTCCAGCGGCATGGTCCAGGTGACCATGGCTGATGAAAAACTTTTTAAGGTTCAGCAGGTAAGGGTAACCTTGAGCCACGTCGAAACTTAAAGAAAGTTCCGGCATGGCGATGGCAGTGCGGATGCCCGACAGCGAAAGACCATGGAATTTATATTTTTGATAACTCCAGCTTTCTCCCGCCTGAACGGACATGGTGACCCCTTTTTAAGTATGTTACATGCAACGCGCGACGATGTCGTGGCCCAACCAAGCAACCGGTGCTTTCGGCTCCCAGGAATCATGAAGCATCACGTAGCCGCATGATTTGAAGACAACTTCAGACAAAACGGCAGTGATCAGATTCTTCTGATCCTTATGTAAATCAAATAGATAGTCAGAACACTTCAACATGTACTCCATCTGATCCTGACGAGTATGTTGAGGCCATTGCTCGTACTTTGTAAACTCCAAAGTCAGCGGGTTTGTCAGATACTCATCCGTGAAGGCTTTGATTTGTTCAAAGGTCACGCCGTCTTTAAGAAGCTCTTGGCATTGCTTCAAAACTTGTTCGCCGTGTTTCTTATCTCCGGCGTCTTTATGGATAGCTGCAACCAAAGGATAAAGTGATACTTCAACTCCTTGGAAAACTGAAGACGAGTTCGTCAAGATCTCCGGGCAGTTGTAAACGCAGCAATGAACGCCAGTTTTAGCGAAAGCGGTGGAGTAGTCCTCCAACGCCATTTTCGCCCAACCTTGGAAGTAACACGTGTAAGTCTGCCATTTGTAATCGTTTTTAATCAAAATCTCTGTGCCGTGGTATCCGTAAGCTGTGTAAGAAACGTGGCTGCCAGAAGCTTCCAATTTTTTACGAAGTGGGGTGGAAATTTCGACCAGGTGTTTGAAAGTTTCAGCCGTCACTTCTTTAAAGTTGCGTAGGCAGAACTGACCGATTTCAGAATCCATCAAAGTTTTGGAGCCCACGTGGCGGTCGCCCGTGCCTTTGCAAACGCGATTTAAAATCGGCATTACGATTTTAGTGCGGGGAACGCCGCCAGCCATCAAATGCGCAAACAGGACGTTCGCACCCGCTGGGATGTGCTTTTCCAGTTCTTTTACGAAAAGTTCGGTGTTCTTTTTAAAACGCTCGGTTCCGGCTTTTTGTGATTCGTCGATAGCTTTCCAGTCCAGTTTCGCGTTTTCCCACTCGCCCAATTTGATGCCTGCCAATTGGTCACAAGGAGTTTGGCCGTTGGCTGCTGGCTCCATGTCAAAGCCGGCTTCAAGGGGAACGTTGATGAAAGGTTGGGGGATGTTGGCTGTTTCTTCAGCATTCAATGCGCGCAAAGTACCGTCTTTTTCACGTCTGCCGACAGTGGCGCGAACGATCGTCATTCCACGACGTTCAGCTTCTTCAACCAAACCGTTGGCATAACCACGGGAGAAAAGTTCGCCAAACAACACAAGAACGTCGCCCTTTTTGTAGGGACTCAATGCTGGCTTTTCTTGGATTGGGAATAGTTGCGTCATTTTTACCTCGCTTTTGCAAAGGGGACATAGTCATCCGCCTCTGTGAAAGAATCAAGTTTTCAATCTATTTTCGCTCTGCGGGGTTAACAAAACTCTGACAATGAAGCGCCGAATCTTTTCTGGCTTTGTCCGCAGAAATGTCGGACCATTTTTATATGCAAAGGAGTGCATTATGAAACGGATTTTAGCGTCGGTTTTGGGTCTGGTATTGTCGGGATCCATCGCATTCGCAACAGAGGCAGCGCCGGATTGCATCGCAAATGGACAAGTCCTTCCTGTCAACAATGAGCAGATCCTGCTTTGGAAGAAGCAAACCAAGAACCAATATAAAAATCGTGGCCATATCCACGGAGTAGTGACGAATATTTATCCTGGCAAAAAGAGTCACCAGCATTTTCAGGTAAAAATCGGCGAGGGGTCTCGCGATACGATTGAAGTGATTTACAATGTCAGCTTTCGCGAAATTGACAATTTAAGAGTGGGCGCAACAGTGGAGTCCTGTGGTGACTATATCACTTCCAACGCAAAGGCGGGTCACTATAAACCATCTCCAGATGGCGCGATTTTGCACTGGGTGCATCAATCCACAAACAATCGCCACGATTCTGGGTATGTGATGGTGGATGGTGTGTTGCATGGAATGCCATATGGTCGTGAGTTCTATCAGTGGGAACCAGATTTTGACTACATAGCACCAGCCATGTAATCTTCTTTTAAGGAGATAAAAATGCGTGTGGTTTGCATGGTCCCATCGTGGACAGAGACATTGTTAAGAGCGGGAATCAATGTTGTCGGCCGCACGCGTTTTTGTATTCATCCTGCCAAAATGATCACAAACATTCCCATCGTCGGTGGTACCAAGGAAGTTTCCTGGGACCTGGTGATGGATCTGAAACCTGATATCGTTCTTTTGGATCAGGAGGAAAATCCGCTGGAAATGGCGGAGGAATGTCCAGTGAAATATCTCGCAACCCATGTTCACTCGCTGGAGTCCCTGCAGCAGGAACTGATAAAGCTGGGTGAGTTTTTTGAAAATGCGGCGTTGCTGGAAATGGCCGTCGATGTTTTGGATATTCTTGAAAAGCCCAACGCAAAATTTGATGCCATGAAAGTTCCCGGATTTATGGAGTGGGTGAAGATGCCTTCCCAGAATTACTCCGAGGTTCTTTATCTGATCTGGAAGCAGCCGTGGATGGCAGTCAGTGGTGAAACCTATATTGGTTCCGTTTTGCAGAAGCTGGGTATGAAGCCGGTGGAATTTCCGGAAGGCGAAAAATACCCTGTCATTGAACTTGAAGATCATCCCAATGCTCTTTGTCTGTTTTCATCAGAGCCCTTTCCTTTTGCAAAAAAAGTTTCTGACTTAAAAGGTCTTGGTATTGAAGGCGCCGTGGTGAACGGGGAGTCGTTCTCGTGGTTTGGTCATCGCTCCATCGAATTTTTGAAAGAGACTTTAAAGTGACGCGGCCTCCGCGCACCTTATCTGCTGGTATTGTTCCTTTTAAAATCACTGATCAAGGCGTGCGCTTTTTGATTTTGCGCAGTTTTAATTACTGGGATTTTCCCAAAGGGGAAGTCGAGCCGGGCGAGGATCCTCTTGAGGCGGCTGTTCGCGAAATGCAGGAAGAGTCGGGTTTGGTAGACCCGCAGTTTGTTCATGGAAAAAACTTTTATGACACCGAACCCTATAGCAAGGGTAAAGTCGCGCGCTATTTTTTGGCGCAAATATCTGCGGATCAAAAAGTCGTGATGGGAATCAGCAAGGTTCTGGGAGTGCCCGAGCATCAGGAATATCGCTGGGCCAGTGCTGAAGAGTGCGAATACTTGTTTGGCCCAAGACTCTTTCGAGTTTTAGCTTGGGCCAAGGGGAAGTTGGGGATTGCACCACCAAATGGCGGTGCTGGGAATTAGTTTCTGAACATGCCCGGAGTTGCCGGTAAGCCAAGTTTGAAGATTTTGATCAAGGCCTGATTTGCATCTTTAATCACGTCTTCAGAAGTGCTCGAAGTTTGAGGCATGATTGTATTGCCCTTGATTGCCGTCACAAACTTATGGAAGTCTGCAGCGGAACGCAATGCCAGGAAGAAAGTACGATTGCGGGCATCACCGTTGTCCTGCATCTGCGCGCTCGACGTTTCCTGAGCAATCATATAGTAGTCTTCAGTCACATCCACCGGAAGAGTGCGGTCCGAACCTTCACAAAGCATCAAACCACGAGTCACGGAAGCCGCGATTTCGTTTTCACTTAGGCGTGGATTCAATACGTTCATATAGTCAGAGCGGCTGAAGTCATACCAGTTCTTTTGACCCTTTACGAAAAGAGCCGGGTTCAAGTTTACAACCACGCACTGTTCGTATTTGGCAACGCGAACCTTGATCTTGCTTTGTTGAACGGTCAAAGTTTGAGTCGTGTTCACGCCCACACCGTTGGATGTCGCGTTAGCATCAGTCGTTGCCCAGCTGATTGTGTAACCATAGTCCGCGCCGACGTTGAACAAATCCAAAAACTTTTTACCCAATCCAGCCTTCATGGAAACACTGTGGGAGTGAGTTTTTGCAGTCGAGTGCGCTCGGCTCATACCGAAGCTTGTACCTACGCTCAAACCTTGATTGTAGCCTTGCAAGTAACGGCTGCCGATCACTTGTTTTGCAACCATGCGACGCTCAAGTTGGAAGAATCTTGTTGGATCTTTTTTTACGCCGTTAAAGCAATCAGAAGCCAAAACCTGCGCCGTCTGAGGATCCAGCGTGCCGCCTTTGTCCTTATTCATGCGAGGCAAGTAGTCTTGCACCCAGAAAGCACAAAGTTTTTGCGCCACTTCACCAGAAAGTTTACCGGAAGCAATCGTCGCCATCAGGTCCTTCTTGGTTGTCAGCAAACGGGGAGCACGCCCTGTAAGAGCTGGAACCAGGCCACCTAAAGTGTTTTTGTCAGCAGCTGTTTTTAAGTTGATCAAATCCAGATTGTTTTGCTGAGCAAAAGTCGCCGCATTTGCCATTGCCGCCAGATTCTTCATACGCTGGGACTGTTCAATCTGTCCTTGAGCGATGATTTGGGCGATGCCATTTTTCTGAGTGTTTGCGCCTTGGCCTTCAAGCAGGAACTTGTTAACCGCTGTGGCATCAGCGATGCGCACGTTACGACCGGCTTCATCCACATTCAGAACAATCGGACCCATGAAGGTAGGTGTTTCAAGACCTGTTGTCGTGTCGATGGCAGAATCCAAAGATGCTTTTGCGTCTTTCAAAGTCAATTGAGAGTCAGCACCCACTTGAACTTTTGCCTCGTCCACCGGGAAGATCTCAATCAGCATGGTGTTACGGTTGCCCAGGGCCTGAAGGTCCTGAGTTTGGAATTTCATTTCCGTATTGATTTGACCGGAAAGAACCGTCACCAGTTTTTGCGATGCCGTTACAAACGTTCTTTTCGTGTCGTAGTCAGCGTTTTTAACCACGGCCATTTTCAACAAGTAAGTACCATCACGAAGTTTTTGAACTTCGGAACGACCATTGGACAAGCTTGAATACACCAACAAGTGTGGATCCATGCGAACCTGGATTTTCTTGGTTACCGTCATGTTGAACATCGTGTCCACAGAGTAGTTGTAAGAAACCGTGTTGTAAGAGTAAGAATCCAGCATCACCTGAGTGCGAGGACGGTTTTCCTGACGGCAATCCAAAACCAATTTTTCAGTTGGATCCACGTAGCGAAGATCACGAGCCATCGGGCCCCAGTTTTCCCAAGGGTTTACCAGCATGCCGATAGTTTCACTCATACCCAGTTCTGGGTTGGAGATCTTCACAGAGCCTTTGATGAAGCGCTGGCAGTCAAAGTATTTGAATTTGATGCTCTCGTCCCAAGTGACGCAAGAGTTGTTGTCTGTTTTGATGCTGACAGTTTTTTCCGGCTCAGATTCGCTTTGGCGGAACTTGCTGATTGTGAATGTGTGAGCACGCGTGGTCTTTTGATCCAGACCATTTTTAACACAGGCTTTTACGCTGTAGATAGCTTCACGCATAGAAGTTGTTTCTTCACCGACGCGGATGAACTTGAATTCCAGTTGGGAAACTTCGATTTTTGGTTTTTGATAAGTTTCATCATCAATCGTGTTTGCATTGGCTTTTGAAACCTGAATCATCTCGGCATTGATGTACTCAGACAATTTAAAGTCTTTGGTTTGTACTACTTGAGAACCGATTTTTAGGAAATTGGATCCTTTGATTTGGTCATATTCATTCAGCATGTAAATGCCTTCGAAAGGAGTCAGACCTTCCGGTGCATTAACGGCAGACAATTCCAATCCAAACGCGATTTGGCCACGGGTCGGGATCGCTTGCAACGTCATTGGTGCCTTAAGCGCCAAGCTGCCGTTTTCCATTTTAACCTGGATCTCTTCAGTCTGACCCAAGCGACGGTGGATTTCCTTGTTTTTCTCCGTGTAAATGTGGATCAGGCTCATGCGGGCTTTGAATGAACCTGCAGTCAGGTTTTTCAAAACGAACTCACCATTCATTTTAGTCAATTGAATCGACGGCGCACTACGGAATTCCAAAGACAGAGTCACTCCTTGAGTCGACATCTTCTGTTCGATCACGAACAAACGACCGTCTTCCATCCACAACTTACGTGGACGAACTTTCTCGTCAGTGCCATAGCCTTTAAGGGCCAATTCTTTGGCGTTTTCATCTTTTACCAGGGAATCAACCTGTTCTTTGCGCAGGTCAACCACTGCCGGAAGATTTTCCCCATGGGACCATGGGTTGATAGCAAGCTCGATTTCACGAGTGCCTTTTTGCAGACCCAGGCCTTGGATATTGCGATTCATTTGAATGTACTGGGAGTCAGCCAGGTAGTTGTACTTGATTTTTTCAGACCAATTCAGGCAGCCAGCCGTATCGGAAGTGACTTCCTGGTTGATTTCTTTGATAAGGAATTTGTGACCTTTGATCACTCTGTTGTAAGCCACATCTTTTACGCACACAGAGAAGTTGAAAGCTTTGGATTCCGGCAATGCGAAAACACCCGCAGTTTGTTCTGCAGAAGCGGTGCCCTTGATGCTATCAACCGTGAATGTTGCAGCTTCAGTGGTGTTGGAAGCTTTGTCTTTGGGCGCAGGCAGGTTACATGCTGCCAGCGTCATAAGACTCATGCCCAGGATCAGTTTTGCAAAGATCATTTTAGATGTTTGCATAGAAGGTCTCCAACTTAATCATGATAGTTTTCTCGCGTGATTGAACTGTATTTGAGAACATGACTTCTGAATCTCTGTAAGAAGCACCGATATTAAATCCATGCTTTTTAAAGCTGAAAACACTGTCAACACGGTAACCGATACGATTTGTTTCGTATCCACCCGCATTGAAGTAGGCAACTGCCGCCTCTGGTGCCACCGAGAAATACTTGCCGGTCAGAGAGAAATCCAGAGTAGACGACATATGGACAATGGTTCCCAGGGAAAGATTGTAGGCTGTGTTTACGTCTTCTGCAGCCTTTTGATTCTTAAGGTATTCAGCGCCCAATGTGATATCGAACAAAGTGGCCACGGGAATTTGCAGTTCAGTGCTGGCTTCGATGCCGGCATATTCGTTGATGAACTCATAGTGAGCGTCTGAGATCGTGTTCACTTCGTTTCCTAATAACATCGAACTTTGTGCAACCGATGATGGAAGGTTGCTAAATACAAAGTAACCCACGCTGTTTTTCCAGAATGCAGATTTGGATGGGATATAGTTCACATGAATGGCTGCTGTGTTAAGACCCGGAGTTGGCTCTTTTTCCTGGGTGTTTGTGCTTAAAGATGTGGACGTTGGAATCGCAGTTTCAATGACCAGGCCGGTAATTGTGGAACCCATACGAGCCAGTGCCTGAGCGCGCGCCGATGGGAAGGCCATGGAGTCCACCAACAATGAAGTGTGATTGTAGCTTTGGTTCAGGGCACCAGCTGCGAATTGCAGGCTGCTCACCGGTTTAAACATCACCGCCGCCTGATTCAACAGCAGGGCATTTTTCATGCTGTCAGCGCCATCGATAGTTTGCGCCTGACCTGAGATCAGGCGGATAGCTGGTTGCATATCAAGATAGAGGGAATTCGTAAGAATATACTTGGATTTAACTTCCATACGCAGATCCACGTATTTGGATTGCGTTTGATCGTCGCTTTCATCCTGACCCTTCATAGACAAACGCCATTCTGCTGAGAAGCGAGACTTCTCAGAGCTTTCTGATACGTTTAAAGATGACGTGCCTTGAGCGAAGACATCCGTCGCCAGTATCAAAATGAGACAAATTGTTGTAAAGGCGGACCTTTTCATAAAACCCCGTTTGCTGTTGATCCTTCAAGTTCCGTGCACGCTTTGTAATCTTTAAAACAAATATAGGAGGTTTAATAATGCGAGATTCCGTAGGGTGCCAAAAATTGCTCAACAGCGGCTGACTTTGGGGAGCTAGAGCAGGACCTCTAGGTGGTGCCAAGCAGGCATCCAGCCGACGGTTTCCAGAGAGGGCTTCGCATCGGCGGGATGGCGGGTTTGTAGCGAAGGTATTCTGTAGGAAAACTCACTCACTCATATGCAATTTATTGTCTGTCTGTCGCGCGCGAAACTATTCGAGTCACCGCCAAATGGCAGTGGGAATGAAAAACATGTAACAGCCGATTTGAATAATTTGTTTGACGTGATTTTCTAATCGCTACGTCTTCAATTGCCTGGTGAATTGCACTAATAGTGAAAATAGAAAATAAATTTCAAGATCGTTCAATGGCGACGATTCTCAAGAGAATAAAACGACATTAAAACAAACCATCGCTGCTCGAAAATAGAACGCCAAAAATACCATGATATGTTGTTTCAACTTCAAGGAGTACTAAAGATGAATCTGAAAACACTAAGTCTTAATGAGTTGGATCAAAGAATCAAAGTCCTAGCCCAAAAGGAGCGCGAGATTCTGCACGAAGTTTTACAAGCGATTAAAGAGGTTGATTCACGCAGAAGTTACTTGAATCAAGGGTTTGGGAGTTTGTTTGAATATTTAGTTCGCGGTGTTGGATATTCTGAAGGCAGCGCTCAGCGCCGAATCGATGCAGCACGATTGATTCGCGAGCTGCCGCAGTTGGCTGATAAAATACAAGCTGGCGAAATCAAATTGAGTCAGATTTCGGTTGTCCAGAAAGCAGTGCGTGAAGTGGCTAAATCCAAACCGGACATCAGGGTTTCAACGATGGAAAAAGCCGAACTCATTGAAAGTTTGATCAGTAAAAGTCACGCGCAAACCCAGCACATGATGGCAGAGTTTTTTGAATTGCCAGTGCTGAATTCGCAAAGCCTTAAAGTTCAGGCCGATGAAAGCGTGCGGGTGGAGATGACTCTTACGAAAGAGGCATTTGATAAAATCAAACGCGCACAGGAGTTGCTTTCACACTCATTGCCGAATCAGGATATGGGGTTATTTCTAGAGTTCTTGGCTGGTAAAGTAATTAAGCAAAAGACAGGTTCTAGTGAGATATATGGACCCGGTAAATCGCAGTTGTCCGCTAAAAAAGCTAAGTCAATTTTCGAGACCGCCGGAGGCGCTACAAAGTTTTCAAACAAAAGAATAGCTTTATTGGCGAAAGATAAAAAACGGGTGTTGTCGACGCAAAGTGGTTGTCAATTTGTAGATCCAGTCACGGGTCACAAATGCCAAAGTAAATGGAAAGTACAGATTGATCACAAGCAAAGCCTCTGGGCGGGTGGTGGAAATGACGTTATGAATCTTCAGCAGCTGTGCGCAGGTCACAACAAATTGAAGTACAGAAATGAAGCTGGAATTCGACTGATGGGTAATTAATGGGCCGGAAGCTGGTTTTTGAACTTGGAAGTAGATTTACTGAATGCCAACTTAGTTCTGAATCAGCCACCGCCATTTGGCGGTGGAGATTGCGTTGATGAAAATATGCTTTTTACTTTAAGGATCGATATGGCTGAAACGGACATGGCAAAGCGTGGAGCAAGCACTAAAAGAAGCTATTGATCACGCGCTGAGTGGAGTTCTTGTTTTTGCCAATTTCAGAGCGGATTTCTTCTTTGATGTGGGGGAAAGCGAAGGAGCGTTTGCGCATGCGATCCATCAGGACCACGATGTCATCGTCGGAATGAACGACTTGCACGATCATGCCCGAGGAGAAATTGCGTTTTTGGTAAAACAAGGCTTCGCGATTGTTCTGATGATGAGGTCCCACCAGGACGGGAAGTCCTGCAGCCAGGGCTTCCATCACGGAGTGCACTTGTTTTTTAAAGCTGCCGCCGATAAATGCGATATCTGCCCAAGTGTACAACTCAGCCAGGATGCCCACTTTATCGATCAATAAAATACTGCCCACGGGCCATTGATTGGATTTGGAATAAAGCACATACGGAAGGCCGGCATCGCTGAATTGTTTTTCCAATTTTTCCAGATGTTCAGTCGTAGTTTCATGGGGGGCGAGGATAATCTTCAAATTATCACGCTTCATTTTAGCCAGAGCTGGCACCAAAACAGCTTCGTCCTCGGGCCAGGTGGAACCCGCAATAAATACAAACTCATCCGTCGAAGGCATAAGTTCATTTTTCAATTGTTTTGGGTTCTCCAGGCGATGGAAAACCTGATCAAAGCGAGTGTCGCCACTGACTTCAATGCGGGTTTTAATTCCCAGACGATACAAGTTCTGACGATCCTCTTCAGAAACACAATGAATCTCTTCCAGTTGGTTCATCGCGTACTTTGTAAGAAATTTGGAAAGCCCTTTGAGGCGTGAGGAGTTATCCGCAAAAGTCGCTGAAAACAAACCGGTCGTCAGGCGCTTTTTTCTGGCGGTGCGAGCCAGCACCGGCCACACATCCGTGCGGGAAAATAAAAGTGCCCGCGGATTCCATTTGGCAATAAAGGCAGAAATCAAAAAATCAAAATCCCAAGGAAGAGCGGCCCACATGTCGATGTCGTGCATGCTTTCCAGAATTTTTTTGGCAGACGGGGAGGAGTAAGTGACAATCACCGGAATGTCCGGGTGCATTTTTTTGAATTCGCGGATCACGGGACGCGCGTATTCAATCTCACCACTGGCCGCGTGGATCCACAGTGGGCGATGCAGGGGAATCAGTTTTTCTGTTCCGGTGTGGGTCATTTTATAAAAGCTTTTATTTTTGTCCTCGATCATCTCGCGCATTTTGCCGCTGATGAAAGGGCGCAGTACCTGAAGAATGATCCACGCCAAGGGAACCAGAATGAATTTATACAGCCAAAAAACCAACAGGCTCATATCGTTTCCTCAAGGATGCGTCGAAGTTGTTCAGCCACTTGTTCAGGGGTGATGTCGACCAGACATTTATGGAATTTTTCCTTGTTCACACAAGGTCCCTGGCCGTGCTTGCTGCAAGGACGGCAGGAGAGTTCCAGCTCCATGATTTTAGTGGTGGGACGAGACGGAAATCCAAAGGGAGCCGGTCCCATCAATGCGATCGTGCGTTTACCCAGTTGCTCTGCCACATGCAAAAGACCCGTGTCATTGCTGATCACAACTCGCGACAAGCCCACAACAGCTGAACTCACTTGCAAAGAAGTTTTGCCCGCAAGATTCATTACGCGTTCTGGAGCGATGGCGTGGATGTCTTCGATAAAAGAATCCTCAGGTCCGCCGAGCAAAATAAATTTTTGCCCAGGCATCAGAGCGATCAACTGTTTCCAATAATCTTTGGGCCAGCGTTTTAAAAAATAAGCTGCCGAAGGTGCCAAGGAAACAGCTCCCGCGTATTCATCTCCCAGGATGCCGCGAGCTTTTTCAATGACCTCAGAGCTTGGGAAAATCTGCGGAGCTGGAGGTGCTATCTTGGATACACCCCAAGGAGCCAGGGGCTCCAGTAAATCGCGTTGGCCATTGAAGGGTTGTTCAAACTTATTGATGCGAAATTTAAACAGCAAAAATCTTTTCCAGCGACGGATGGATCTGCGAATGAACTTGGGACCAATTCCTAAAAACCCCAGAGGGCGCAGGATCATCGCAATGACGCGTGAGCGACTATTGTTGTGTGCATCATAAATATGAGTGAAGTTTTCACCGCGCATGGACCAGACAAGTTTAATCAAACCCAGCATTCCAGCTTTGCGATTAAACTCCCACACCTTGTGAATGTGGGGATGATTGCGCAGTAACGGAGCCATGTCCTTACGGGTAATCCATTGAACTTCGGCCCCGGGAAACGCATTAGCTAACGCAGAAGCCACGCTCAATGTCTGTACGACATCGCCAAACGCTGAAAAGCGAATGATTAAAAATTTAGCACCACGAGGCGTCTCATTTTGAAACATGAGGGGAGTTTAGCAAGAGCGCCCAAAAAGGTCACATGATTAAAACGTTCCATGGCATTCCCGCTTAAAATGGCTCTCGACAAGGCATGACCTTTGATGAATAAGGGTCAGGATAGGGAGAACTATGTTATTTAGGCATCCCCAAAAAGGGGCCTCTATATTTCATTTGATGATAATTTGGGCAGTATTTATGCTCCCAGGTTTCGCCGTGGCGCAGGTGCGCACGGAGATGAAGTTATTCTCTGACTCCTTTATTAGCCCTGAATTTGAAGCTACGCAGAAAACCAATTACCAATTCATAGGTGCCGCGATCAAGACAGAGCCTTTCTCTGACGCGAATCTGCGTATGGACATCTCCGGCGGGGTCGCCATGGGTGCTCCACTTTTGAATTATTTGAATATCTCGGAACTTTACGTGCAAACCCGCCAAAGCGATTCCGAAACTTTCTTTATCGGTCGTAAAAAGCTTCTGTGGAGCGAACTTGATGCGCGCTGGGAAATGGGCGTTTGGGAACCACTATTTAAATGGAATCCACTTCAAGCGGAGCGCCAGGGACTTTCTGGTATTTTCTGGCAGGTGCAATCTAAGAACGCCTCATTCACCCTGTTTGCGACACCTATTTATATTCCAAGTCAGGGACCCAGCTTTGAAATCGAAGGCGGGGACTTTGTTAAAGGGAATCCATGGTTCCACCAGCCACCTAAAAGTGTGCGCATCTGGGATGAAGCCACGGAGATGCAATATAATATGAACCAACCGTCAACCACAGAAATCGTGATGCAAAACTCCTATGGAGCGAAGCTGGCGTTCGGTGATCCAAACGGATTTAAAGCTCAATTAAGCTATCTATATAAGCCTGATAACACGCTGGCGATTGGTTATCAGGGCAGTCTGGATTTGAGTACGCTTAAGGGCAATGTCGAGTTGCGCCCGCAAGTGTTCTATCATTCTTTGGCCGGTGCCGATGTGACTTATAAAATGACAAATCTTCGTCTGGGCGTCAGTTCCGTGTGGGATCGTCCGACCAAGGATAAATTGATCGACGAACCTGATTGGACTCAGCCGACCTTTGAAGATGCCCTGTTAGTCAGTCCTTTTGTTGAATGGGATGGAGGCAATTGGGCCGTAAGCCTGATGCGTCTTGATATCTATGGTGGCCGTGTGAAGGAAGTCGGTGCCGATCTGGCCAATGAGCCGCTTACAAATCTGTATCCTTTCTATCAGGCCAATCAGATTTCATTCTTAAATAATTTCAGTCTGGGGAAAGCGCGCCGCTTGATTTCCAAGGTGAGCTTCACGCAATCCGATAAGAATGATTTCCAACTTCTGCGTCTGAATTCACGTCTGCGCTTGACGGGTGACTGGACGATCTTTGGCGAAATGCAAATGCTAAAGGCCGGTTCAACAACTGAAGACAACCGAAATGAATTGGCTCAATTTGCAAACAACGACCGACTGATGGTGGGGGCTGCTTATGTCTTTTAAGAGCAAGTTCTCCATGTTCATGGCCGTCGTTATGCTGATTTCAACGGTGGGTTGCAGTGACTTTAT
The DNA here is from genome assembly GCF_037996765.1 of Bdellovibrio sp. GT3. NCBI lineage: Bacteria > Pseudomonadati > Bdellovibrionota > Bdellovibrionia > Bdellovibrionales > Pseudobdellovibrionaceae > Bdellovibrio > Bdellovibrio sp. GT3. The sequence continues at coordinate 593,030 of NZ_JBBNAD010000004.1, forward strand.
CAATGGTCAGCAAACCGAGGAAGAAGAGCTGAAATTCGCAAATGACAAACTGGTTTGTTTAAAATCAGTGCCGGCTGCCTTGCAGCGATTGACAACGGGTGAAGCTGCAAAATCTGAAATCACCGATTCGGTGGATTGTCTGCGTCAGGCTTTGCTGTATTTTCAGAAAAAGACTTACGGAGCCCAGGCCAACGCTTATACCGTCGAGGAAATGCGCCGATTCTTTAGTAAGTACTTCCTGAAAGAGAACGTCGTAACACCAGAGTTTGCTCTGGAATTGATGAAAATTAAAAAAGCCCTTTTGGGCGGATCCAGCAATCACCTGACTAAAGACGAAATCACGCGTTTGGTGGATGTTTTGGCGATTGTTCGCGACGAGGCAGTTGACTTGGCTCCGCATATCAGACTGCTATTGTTGAAAGTTGAAAAAGATGGTGCTGACTGGCAAAGGGTTTCCGCTGCAGTGGAACAGTTGCGCATCAGCTTGCAACGTTTGCTTGAGAAAACTGAAGTCACACGCTCGGACTATTCTTTTGAGGATGGAAAAAAAGCGATCAAGGGATTCAAAGAGTTCGTTAAAGAAGAGGACACGAATGCCCGTGTTTCCCAATGGATGCCGGTTGTAGAGGTGGTTAAAAATGTGTTGATGGGTCGCGAGGCTCAGTTGGGCACGCACACCCAGTGGAAGAGCAGCCTGAACAGTTTGATTGATCTATATGGCCTCTTCCTGAAGTATCACTACGTCATTCATAATTTCGATACTGGAAATCAGGATAAGGTTCGTGAGGTGAGCCAGTTTATCGGGCAAGCTCTGGATCTATTGGAAGGCAGTCCGCAAATCAACGCTGGTGGCATCATCCCTCTGGAAGACATCGACAGTCTGCTTGAAACCGTATTGAATTTGCCTCAAGTAAAATCCCAGTTGAATGTTCGACCGGAATCCATTGAGATCCTTTATCGTGCGGCGATACTTCGTCTGCTTGAGCCGGGTCGCAATGGTGACTCCCGAGGAATATTGGGACTTGAGAAAAAACATATCGTGGCCCTACGTCGCGAATACAACGTGTGGCGCCTGGTGCAGCGATTTATCGATGCACAGGTGGCAGCGGGTGTGAAATTGACCACGCCGATTAAGAAAGAGGATCTGCTAAGAAATTATGCGGAATTCCGCAGTGACGATGCGATTCGCATGGGATTTGCGATTGATCCCTATGAGCAAACCGCGTTTGCAAACGCATGGCAGGATTTTGGTGACTTGCTGAAGTCAGATGTGCTGATCACTTATAATGAAAATGGCCGGGTAAAAGCCTTCAATAACAACGAGCCCATTACAACGGATTGGCTGGGGTTGACCCGCGCCAATTTAATGCGCGCTATGACTCGTGCTTTGATTCTGGCCTACGGGAAAGACACAACGGGTGAGTTGAAAAAAGCCGCGATCGAACCGCAGGGCTTGTACACGTGGTACGAGGACTTTAAAGAGTTGATGTTCGATCTTAAAGCTTTTGACCGACGCACTGGCAATACGGCGAGCCGCAGTTTCCAGGAAGCAAATTTCTTTACTTTCAGTGGTAATGGCGATGCTTTGATGAATCAAAAGGAAACTTATGAATTTATCAGCCTGTTGTTCAGCGCGGGATTGTCATCGTCAGCTTCGATCTACAATGACATGCAGGCCTGTCAGACCTCTGACAAAGCTGTCGATCCTTTGGGATTCAACTATCTGCAAAATGATTGTTTTGAAACGCAGTTTAGACAGCGCTTTGGCACTTACTTTAATAACCTGCCAGAGATGGTGAAATACGTCGCTAAATTGAATCAGGAAGAGTGGCGTGAGTTTTATGGAATTCTGCGACTGGTGGCGCGCGTGTCCCCGCAGGAACCTTCTGAACGGGTTGAGATCGCTAATATTCGTACCATGGTGACGATCACGCACTATCTTGAGTCCATCATGGTGACTTATGACAAAGATCGTTCTCAGACTTTGTCATTGGCAGAAGTGCAGGCGGCCACGCCGCGGTTCTTGCCATTTATTAAAGCTAATACGACGGTGAAATTTGAAACGCTTTTAAACGAAGGTTTCGCGTATCTGGTTTTCTACGGAAAAGAAGGCAGCGCGACGGAGCTTGCCTGGTTCCAGGCACAAAAAATGTGGATGAAGGACGCCAGCCGTTTGAACCTGCTTAGAGTTATCAAGGTCATGAAGGACAAGGAGATCGTCAAAGCCCAGCTCCGTGCCCTGTCAGCTCAAAATAAAGCGAATACCAGTAAAAAATAGCCTCAACCATAAATTGAACAAGCCCCCAAATTGAGCTAATGTCGTTCAGATGTTGGGGCTGCGCTTTTGGGGAATTATTTTGCTTTGTTTTGTCTGGGGTATGTCTGCCCAGGCGAATACCTATTATGCGATGGACGAAGAGGTTCAAATCGCGGTTCGTGCGCCCGCATCAGAGCCCGAGGTGGATGTCGATCCCAAGTCCTTGGCGCGAATCAATAGCATATTGGATAATAAAACAATCAAGGCCACCACGAACTTCAAAGACTGGCGCGTCGGCGAGACAGTTTCGGTGGAGTCGCAAAAAAGTGGTGTGGGTATTATTGGCTTCATGGAGGTCATTGGTATCAGCAATAGCGAAGACGGGACTTATCAGCTGACTGCGGAGTTGTTGCGTCAGTCCCGCTTGCACTTCATCCAAATCGGGGATGAGATTTCCCATATCGACTTGTCCTCGGATAATGAAAAGTACAAGGGCACCACGGATCTTCTTGTTAAAAGCCGTGGGAAGAATATTTCTTCCAAGTACAAGCCTCTTTATACCCAAGGGGTCTCAGTCGGGGAGACTGCAGAAACTTTGTGGAAAGAAGAGTTTCTGGTTACGTGGTTCGGGTCGGTGAGCTATGGTCTGACAGATCGCCTCTCGGTCAATACCATTGTTCTGGCGGACCTTGCCGATGCTCCCAATGCGGCAGCGAAGTACCGTCTGTATCAATCAGATTCCAATGTTTTTTCATTCGGAACAAATGCGGCTTATGTTCCTAAAGATTCATCCACCACTCTGAATTTTACCGTTTTCTGGGATTCGGTTTCCTCTGAAAGCGTGATTTCCCATACTTTGTTTACGGTCGCCGCCATGTCATTTGAGAGCGCCGAAGATATTACCGCCGTTAAATCACTGGGTACAACGTCCTTCCAGACAGGTTATGAATTTATTTTGGACAACTGGGACCGTGTTCTTCTGGGCCCCAGTTACAACTTCGAGACCAAAGCGCTGGGTGGCTATTTGACCTATGTGAAAATCTGGGATCGGTTTCATTTCAGTTTGTCGCTCAATTCCACAGACGTGTCGTCGTTTAAAATTTCGCCGGTGGATGGTTACTTCTTCCTGTTCGATGCTTATTGGAGATTTTAAGAGTGAATCGTTTTTTCGTATCAACACCCATTGGATTTGAAAATACCGCCTTGCTGGAAATGAAAGAGGTGTGGCCGTACCTGTTGGGTAAGGATGCCAAGACGCATTCTTTAAGTTTTCCGGAAGTCACTGTTCACATGGGTGGACTTGAATTTGAAACGGAAATGTTTCAAGCCTTGCAGTTGAATTTCTTTTTAAAAACGGCGAATCGTGTGTTGTTGCGTATGACTTCGTTTCGCACCAAGGATCTGCCAAAATTTTATCAAAAATTCAAATCCCTGCCGTGGAAGGAATTTCTGCAAAACGGAAACGTCGAGTGGGAAGTGGCCGCGCAAAAAAGCCGTTTGAATAACGAAAAGCGCCTGCAGGAATCCGCTGAAAAAGCCTTGGCTGAAATTTTCCAAGGACAATCCGGCGAAGTGCCTTGTGCTTCCATTTATATTCGTATGGAAGACGATCTGTGCACGATCAGTCTGGATGCCACGGGCGAGCACATGCATAAACGTGGTTGGTCGGTTCTTAAAGGCGAAGCGCCGATGCGTGAAACCATCGCGGCCGAGCTACTAAGAGAACTGATCGGCGAAGCAACTCCGGGCGAAGTGGCCTCTGTCACGTTATGTGATCCAATGATGGGCTCTGGAACTTTCCTGACCGAGGCCCGTGCCCTGTGGGCGGGACAATTCCAAAGAGATTTCGCGTTCAAGCAATGGAAGAAGTGCCCAAAGCTTTTCTTGTCGCCAAGTTTTGCATTCAATTACGAGCTTCCGGTGCGCGCACCATTCAAGTCCTTGATTGGCTTCGACATCAATGACGAAATGCCTGAGATCGCACAGAAGAACTTCGAGGAAGTGGAAAGCCAACTCAAGGCCTACCAAAGAGCGGAGTTCCAATCCCAAGCCCATCAGTTCTCAGTACAAGACGCCCTCAATCCTAAAGTGGACGGTTTACCGGGCTCCCTGTGGATGGTCGTAAATCCCCCATATGGCGAGCGTCTGCCGGTCGCAGGCAAAGGGGGCCTAAAGACCCTGGCTGCCGAGCTTTGCCGCCTTTACAAGCCCCTGAAGCTGGGAATCCTGTATCCAGAGAAGGAAAAGGTCCAACCAGCGCCAAATGGCTATAAAATCGAAAAGGAGCTCAAAATTAACAATGGCGGCATCCGCTGTCTGTTCACGATTTTGACACCCCTGTAAAAGAGGATTTGTCTCTGGCGGAATCGGCAGGATCAAGGTAGATTCTGCCTCCATGAAAAGCCTAAAAGTCCTTTCCGCACTATTTTTGTCTTCCGCACTCCTAACGACAGCTTGTACGCCTCAGGATAAAGAGGTCGGTCCTCCTGAATTGATGGCAAAAATCCCAAAGCCAAAAGGCACAAAAAAGAAGCCGGACATCAAGCAAACCAGCAATCCGAATGCATTTGATTTCGGTTCGTTCTCTGCGGCTTCCGTGATGATGGAAAAGCAGATCGAAGCAGTCGAGATGTTGCAAATCGTTTTGGGCAATACGGATATCACAAAAACACTGTATACCCTCACTGAAGGTGAAACTAAGGATGGCAATAAGTATCTGTCTTTGAAATCAATCAAGGACGAGACAAAGTTCTCGAACAAATTGGGTGAGATCACTGGCACGGTTGATAAGGATTTTAAAGTTGCTGTAGTTCTTCCTTCTGAAGGCAATAAGGTCGTAGGTGCTGCGCCTAAGGAAGTTTTGGCAATGGTAGGCAAAAACATCTACATGAACAACGGCTCTGGTGATGCAAAGGTTCGTTCGTTCCTGAATACGTTTGAAGTTTATGATATGAAGGTAAGTAAAGTTCCTGGTGACGACAGTCTTCTGATTGTTCGCATTGATACTGAGGGGAATTTTAACTACCGTGCTGGCAAAGGCTATCAGAAACAGGACTTCAACTATCAATCAACATTCTATGTTGATGTTGCTAGTTTGAAGGAGAGTCAGGTTAAGATTTTTGATTCAAGCATGTTCTTGGATTTGGGTTCGAAGCGTTTCAATGTAAAAGCTGATGAGTTTTCAGTAAAAGTTGAAGGTCGTTGCAGCGAAATCAACGGAGCTGCAAAAATCAACATGGGCAAAGGTAAAACAACTGAAATCACTTTTGGCCAAGAGCTGATCAAGATCACTGATAAAGACTGGGAACAGAAGATCGCAACTTGCGGTCAACGTCCAACAGTCGACGTGATGAGACTTCTGGTTTACTAAGATTCAAAAAAAAGCAAGGGTGCTAGGGTAAAAAAAAGCCGCGATAGATTCGCGGCTTTTTTTATTTGTGTTATTTCTTTTTCGCCTTCGGAGCTGCTTTTGATTTCGCAGCTTTTTCCGTTTTTACCGGTTCATCTTTCACCGGAGTTTTAGCTTGGCTTCTTTGTTTCAAACGAACATAAAGCGGGAAGTGATCGGCGACTCCTGTGTAGTTGTCGTAGTCCCAGCGATTTGGGTACTTGCCCTTTTTCAAGTGCAATGGATTGTAGCGGATCACATCAATCGTTTGCGGCATCATTTGGTAGCTGCCAGTGCCATCAGCCAATAGGGCTGGGCTGTACACATGGGCATCCAGGAAAGACCAACTGCGACGGTAATTGTGAGTACCCGGGCAGTCCTTGCAACCCACGAAGTGAGAAACCGCGCCGCCCTTGGATAGGATGTCGCGGAAGATGTGGGCACTGTTTTCCTCTTCAGCAGAGATATTCAAGTCTCCACCAAAAACCACCATGGCATTCGGTCCTTTGGACTTTATCAAATCCGCTGCAAAAGTAGCGATCTGTTCACGCCAATAAGTCGGGTTTGCCTGGGACGGGAAGTGAGCCGCCAGGAAAGTGATAGGGTCACCATTTGGTGCCTTCACAGTCACTTCCAGGATGCGACGGGACGCCTCCATCCATTTTTGGTCTTCTTCATTTTTGCCTTTCCATGGGATCGGATGCAAAACAGGTTTGCCAACCAAAGGGAAGCGGGACAAGAAAGCCAGATTGATGCCGCGTTTATCCGGGCCATCGATAATCACTTCAGTGATGTATTTAGCCGGCGCCAACGCCTGATTTAATTGCTTTAGAACCACATCAGATTCGATCTCCATGATCATCAGATTTTCAGGACCATTGCCATCGACATCCAGGATCACTTTGGAGAGGTTTGCCAGCTTCTGTTCCAGGGCATGGTCATCCCAGTCAGTGGTAAGGCATTCGTTTTGGCGATAAGTGCTGTCGTTGTTAGCCACACAAGCCGCGCGCAATTTGGCGTCTTTTTTCTTCGAGGCAGCAGGTAGATAGGTCTCGTCGTTATGCCCTGCAGTCTTTACAGTATCGAACAGATTTTCGACGTTAAAGGACATCACGCTGATTTCGTTATCGGCCTTCGGTGGCAGATCCCATTGTTTTTTAGTGAAGGAAACGGCACAGCCTGTAATGAGGGCCAATACCAGAGACAGAATCAGATTCTTAAGCAATGTGTACTTTTTCATAGGCCCACACAGTAGAGGTTTTGGCCACTCTGCTCAAGTCAAAAGACTGTCTAAATTTTGACTATTGTTTAATGCAAGGCGCTATG